>JASHQQ010000389.1 GCA_030039035.1 Acidobacteriaceae bacterium
GCTTCCACGGTAGGATTTCCGCGCGAATCCAGAACCTCGCGCGCACGAATGGCAACAATCTCAGTCATAGCAGTCCTCGCAATGCGGTGCAGCAGCCGGTCGTTCAGTCGGGGACGGCGATCCACGGCGAGAGGCTTTCCGGCGGCGCTGTGAATCGTGCCCAAAAGCTCCTGCACGTCGGCCTTTCTGTTCCGTCCAATGATTGCGGAAAATAATGATCTTCCACGAGGATTCTAACAAAGCAAGCCGTGCTCTCCGGTGTGCCGCCGGTCACAGCGGAGAGCGATTTCCGCTCTGGCGCGCGGTGGGTTGCCTTGATTGATTCGTTCCCGGAAAGGCACATTTCCGACGGGCGCAAAGCGTGCCTGAATTCAATACAAATTAACCTTGACTCATGTGAAGCAGTGATCGGCTGAGCGGAGATTTTGCGGTCGAGCGGAAAACTGTTCGCCGTGAGCCGGGTCTAAACAAGAGAAGGGAAGTTCCGCCTGCGCCCCGCCAAAAGGAGTTTCGGATGAAGCGGCTTTTCGTTGCGTGTGTCTTCGTAGCTATGACCTCTGCTGTTCTGATGGCCCAGCAGTCGGGCCAGCAGGATCCGTACGAAGGAACGTCGAAGCCTCCGTCGAACGACGCGATCGTGTCGGATGAAGCATCGCCGGCGAAGCCGCCTGCGGGCCAACCCATGATTCCTTCGGCCGCCGCTCCGGCAGCGAACAATGCCCAGCCGCAGGCGCAGGACGACTCCCAGGCGCAGACCACCCCGGTACAGGATCAGCCCCAGCCGGCATCGGTGAATCCGAGCGTCAACCTTCCCACTCAGAGCAGCGACAGCGAGATCGTGACGGGACCGCCACAGACGCCGCGGCCTGCGGCGCAACCGGCGCTTGAATCGCGGGATGAATCCGCCGATCCCGATGGCGACATCGTGCATCCGGAGGCGCTCCAGCCCGGTGAGATCGGCGCGGGGGCGACGATCTTCGTCCGGCTGCTCGACCGGCTTTCGACCGCGGAAACCGAGAAGGGCGAGCCATTCCGCAGCCGTGTCACTGCCGATGTGATCGAAGGCGGGCAAGTCCTGATTCCGGCCGGAACCGAGATCGACGGCACGGTGGTGCAGGTCTCGACCGGCCACGCAGGGGCGTCCGGTTCCATGCGCCTGCGGCCTGAGGCAGTGATTCTGGCGAACGGTACGCGATTTGAGTTGCATGCTGAGCTGACCGGAACGGCCGGATCGAATACCCACGTGGTGGGCGAGGGAACGATCAAGCCGGATTCGCGCTGGCGGCGTGACAGCATCGAGTATGGTGGCGCAGTGGGCGCGGGTGCCGTGACCGGAGCGGTTCTGGCCGGGCCGGTGGGCGCGCTCACCGGCAGCGTGATCGGGGCGGGCGTTATTACGACGCATCTGCTGGTCGATCACCCGCAGGCCACGCTCGAGCCCGGCACGACGCTGCTCTTTACCCTGACCGACCCGCTGTTCATGTCTGCGGCAAATCCGGGCGGGAACTAGTCTTGTCAGGCTGAAGCCCGCACCCTGGTTAAGGTTGTCATCCTGAGCGACGGTCGCCGTTGCGACCGGAGTCGGAGGATCTGCGGTTGAGGCAGGACTCCGGGAGGCGTCGCGCATGGCTGCGATGGAAACCATCGGCGTAGTCGGCGCGGGAACCATGGGCTCTGGTATCGCCCATGTTTTCGCGCGCTCTGGTTTTCGCGTGCTGCTCTGCGACGTGGAGCAGCGCTTTCTCGATCGCGCCCTCGCGAGCATCCGCACCAACCTCGGGCGCGAGGCGGCCAAAGGAAAAATCGGTACGGGCGAGATCGAGACGGCTTTAGCGCGCATCGAGCCGATACTCGAACGTGAAGCTCTCGCATCGGCTCAATTCGTCGTGGAAGCCGCGAGCGAGCGGCTCGACTTGAAGTCGGAGATCTTTCAATCGCTCGATCGCATTTTGCCTGCGGACGTAATTCTCGCGACCAACACTTCGTCAATCTCCATTACGAAACTGGCCGCGCAGACTAAGCGCCCCGCGCTGGTCATCGGCATGCACTTCTTCAATCCCGTGCCGGTGATGGCGCTCGTGGAAGTGGTGCGCGGGATGGCGACCAGCGACGAGACCTTCGCAACGGTGCGCGATCTCGCCGTGCGGCTCGGCAAAACGCCTGTGGAAGTGAACGACGCGCCGGGATTTGTTTCCAACCGCGTGCTCATGCCGCTCATCAATGAGGCGGCCTTCGCCGTGATGGAAGGCGTAGCGACGGCGGAAGCCGTCGACCAGGTCTTCAAGCTGGGGATGAATCATCCCATGGGCCCGCTCACGCTGGCCGACTTCATCGGGCTCGACGTGTGCGTCGATATCCTGCGCGTGCTGCACGATGGCTACGGCGATCCCAAGTATCGGCCGTGCCCGCTGCTGGTGCGCATGGTCGACGCCGGTTGGCTGGGGCGCAAGTCGGGGAGGGGTTTCTATACGTATTGATAGATTCTGTCGGCACGGGCTGAAGCCTGCGGGAAACATCAAGAAAAGGGCTTGTGCGGCACGACTGAAGTCGTGCCCTGTTACAAAACCATTTTACGGAGATTCATTCTGCGCTGCTCGGCACGGATGAATCCGTGCCCTTTCAAAACAGGCGGCATTTTCCGCCGGCGACTGAAGTCGCGCTCTTTCAAACACCCGTAGACGTCATTTCTTCGCCGACGCCGACGCCGTCTCCAGCCGCGCGCCGCGAATCCATTCCAGAATCGTGCGGTATTGATCGCTTTGCTCGTTTCCCAGCCAGCGCTGGCCGCCGTTGTGCGTGGCCAGGTAGTCGCCCACGTCGCCCGCGCTGTCGGTGGGCCGCGTGGGTTTGATCAGCATCAGGCTGTCGGTCGGCTTGGCGATGTTGACCACGCGCATGGCGTACTTGTAGTTCTCCTCGCTGTCCTGATCGGAGAAGACTCCCTGCGCGTTCGGCGGCTCCAGCTTGAAGATCACATGGCTGGCATGGCAGAAGACGCAGGCCAGGCCGTCGGGCCCGCGCGCGGCAAGGATCGGCTCGACCTTGTTGACGAAGAAGCGGAAGTCGAGCACCGAACCCGGCTGCACGTCCTCGAGCGCGTCCCTCAGGTCCTTGCCTTCGAGGACGCTCGCGGCAATCAGCTTGAGTCGCGGATTGCTCGAACGATCCAGCTTTTCCATCGCCGAGCGGAACTCCGGCCTTTTCTCCACGCCCTTGACCTGGCGCAGCGTGTCGAGCGCTGCGGCGCTCACGTTGGCGTCGCGGTTGAACAGGCCGGCCATCACGGTGTCGACGACCAGCGGATACTCGAGCGGCGTCCTGATCTTCTTGATTCCGGCATTGCGATTGAGATAATCCTGGTCCTGCGAGACTGCGCCTCCGGCGACGCCCAGCCGCTTTTTCAGGAACTCCGGATTGCCGGCTTCTTCCATGAAGATGCGGAGCGCCGACGCGTTGAGATTGGCGAAAGCCGTCTTGACCGCGGGCTCGACCACCGGATCGTCGAGAAAGTGCTCGAATGCGATCTCGACGGCGGCGCGCTGCACATCCGCGTCGGACGAGTTCAGCGCGCCGAGCGCCTGCTCCTGCAGTGCGGGCTCGTGCATCAGGGCCGGGAACGACGAGGCGGCAAAAAGCACCTGCGCGTAGTTGGCCGGGCGCGGCTGCTGTTCCAGCATCGCTCGCAATGCATTCTGCACGTCGGTTTGCTGCGTCCACGCGGAGTTGGCCGGCAGCGCCGCCAGCAGCGGTAGGACGACCGCCTGGCTGTCGGGATTTCCGTGCTGCAAAATCTCGATGACTTTGCCGGTGAGGTTCGAATCCGGCGCGCCCGACGAGTCGAGATTCAAAATGCCGCGGCGCCCGTCCTCGTAGACATAGCGAACGGTCTGCCGAACATCCGCATTCGGATCTTCCGACAGATCCAGCGCCGCCAGCGTGAAGCGCGCGTCGCCGGCCTCGCTGAGCGTGCTGCCCGCCTTCAGCACCTCGATCTTCATCGGATCGTCGGCGCCCTTCAGGCAGGCAAGCAGCGCATTTTCAAGCTCCGGACCAGAGCTCTTGAAGAAATGGATCAGGTCGCTGTCGTTGCCGATGCGCGTCTGATAAAAGCCATTGTTCACGTCATACTTGAAGTCCACGGCCTCCCGATAGGGCGGATATTCATAGCCTTCGCGATGCAGGTCGGGCACGCCGGGAACGTACTTGGTCAGCACGGCCGGCAAACCGATGGAGACCGTGTCGGCCTTCAATTTGGGCAGCGCGTAGTGGCGGATATGAAAATCCCACATCGCGTTGAGAATGCCTTCCCGACCGAGCGGTGTGCCTTCGCGAAGCACCTTGGCGAGCACCTGTGCCTGATCGCGCACGACATCTTCGTAGCCGTCTTCGATCTTGTCCTTGTCCTCTTTGGTCGCGGCGGTTCGCACCCAGGCCGAGAGATATCCCGTGTTCTCGTCGAGAAGGTCGTAGATGCTCTCCTGCAGGCCGCGGCGAACCATGGGATCGGTTTCGGTGTTCATGCGCACGGCGAGCGCTTCCAGCGTGCCACGCCGAGTCTCCGGCTTGTCGACCTGCCAGTAGTACCAGCGCCAGACGCCGGATGCAGCCTGGAAGCGCACAAAGGGCACCGGGTCGTTGAGGTCGTGCTCCAGCGCGGCGAGCAGTTCAGGATCGTTGGTCAGATCGCGGAAGTGCTGGTTGAAGACCCGCGTCGCGCCCCAGCGCACCCGCGCATCCGGCGAGGCCAGCGCCGCAATCAGCATCCTGCGGCCTTCGGGTGCTGCCCCGGTGCGCCGCGACAGGATCATGCGCACGGCGTAGGCCGAGCTGGTCTGAACCATCTTGGTCTCGTCGCCGAGCGCCTTCATCAGATCCGGCAGCGATCCGGCGTCGGCCATGTGGCCCAGCGCGCGCGCCGCGGCTTCACGGGCCAGCGGCTGATCGCTGTGCAGGAGCACCTCGCGAATCTGGCGCAGCACCGGCTCGGGCGCCGGGTCCCAGAACTGATCGAGCTGTTCGAGCAGCAACGGCAGATCGTTCTTGGCGAGCTTGGTTGGCGGGGCCGGGTAAGCCGCGTCCCAGTTCTTCTCTTTCGTCGGGCCCGGATAGAGCGTTGACAGCGCCATCACGGCAAATTCCGTGGCGCGGAAGGGCGTGTTGAAGCCCTGATAGACCGGGTCGCCTTCCCAACTGCCT
>JASHQQ010000390.1 GCA_030039035.1 Acidobacteriaceae bacterium
CGGCAATCGGCGCCCCGGATTTTTCGATCCCGGCAATCGCCGCTTCGATCTGCTTTGTGACTTCAGGCAGCGCCGGCGCGCCGTCGTGCGTGGAGAACTTGACGCCGTTGTACTCGGGCGGATTGTGCGACGCCGTGAAGTTGATCGATCCCGACGTCTTCATCACGCGCACGGCGTGGGCGATGGCCGGGGTAGGCGCCGCGTCGGGAATCACGATGGGCGTGACGCCGGCGCCGGCGAGCACGCGCGCGGCGAGATCGACGAACGATTCGCCCAGGAAGCGCGGGTCGCGGCCCACCAGCACGCGATGCGGCTGCGGCTGCGATTTGACGTAGGCGGCGACGCCTGCAACGGCCAGGCGAATGTTGGCGGTGGTGAATTCGTCGGCGACGATCGCACGCCAGCCGGAAGTTCCAAACCTGATCACACTCATCTCAGCCACTCCATCGATGCGCCTTCGATGCAACTTCCCATAGTGCCTAAAATGGGCCGGTTCCGGCAACCGGCGGATGGCGATCGGGAGCGCGACGATTGGAGCTGAAACAAAAAAGCGGGCATTCCGTGGTTCCGGAACGCCCGCTTATCGCTAGCTGGGAGGAACGAGCTTTAATTCATCGCCAGTAGTAGTACCCCCCGGAAACGAAGTAGGGCCGGTAGTACACCGGAGGATAGCCATACGGAGCATACGGATACCCGTAGTAGCCGCGGCGGTAGAGATTCGGTCCGCCGGGGTAGAGTCCCTCAGCCAGCCGGGACGCTTCCTCCTGGCTGATCGGAGGCACTGTAATCGGCGCGCTGAGGTGGAACGTCACGAGCGCTTCGGCGGGAATCCAGGCACGCGGTCCGGGAGTCGCGGCCGAGGCTCCCATGCCGGCCGCCGCGCCTGCGCCGGCGCCGATCGCCGCGCCTTCGCCGCGTCCAACCGCGCCACCGATGATCGCACCCAGCAGGGCGCCGCCAATGGTATTGCCGGCCGTATATCCGGCTTTATTCGGGCCGCGCACCTTGAACTGGTCTGAGTCAACGGGAAAGTTTTGGCCGGCCAGATCGAGGGACGTCAGCCTGAGCGCCAGCTCGGGGCTGCCGCCCACGGGGCCCGACTGCTTGACCTCGCTCACCACGCCGTGCATCGTCGCGCCGCGCGGTATGGCGAGAACGCCGCCGACCGTCACATCGCGAATCACGGTAAATTCTACCGGCGTGCCGTCCTTCGCCTTCTTGCTCTCAACGGCCTCCGAGGTTCTCAACTGGACCAGCGTTCCCTGCGGCACCGTGACGGGCCCCTTGGCGAATTCGTAGTTGGGCTGCGGAGGCCGCGGCGGAGCGTAGGGCTGACCATAAGGAGGATAGGGCTGGCCGTAGGCGTAGGGCTGGCCATAAGGAGACGGCTGGCCGGGATAGGGCGGCGGAGGCGGATACGGCGCTCCGTATTGCGGTCGGGCCGGCGGAGGCGGCGGAGCCTGACCTTCGCTGGGAGGAGCTGGCTGCGTATTGTCCTGCGGCGGAGGCGCGGTCTGTTGCGGCGCCTCGGCCTGGTTGTCTTCGGGCTCCTCGGGCGGCGTGGCTTCGTTGGCTGCATTGGCTGCCGCTTGCACGTCGCCGACCTTCAGGTTGTTCTGCACCCTGGTTACGCCCTGCACATGGCTGGCGATCGATTCGGCGAGTTGTCTGGACGCGTCGCTCGAGACCGTCCCGGAGAGCGTGACTTCGCCCTGCACGGTGGCCGCGGTAATCAGATCGTTCTTGAGCGCGTCCGAGGCATCGAGCGCATGGACCACGTCCATCTCGATCTGGCCATCGCTGCGCTGCCCGGTTGCGGATTGGCTGGTGCTCTGGGAAGCGTCGCCGCTTTGCTGCATCGCCTTCGCGCCGCAAAGAGCGATCAGCGCAACCATGGCAAGCGCGAAGGGAAAATACTTCCTGAGCTTGGGACCATTCATCTTGACCTTCTCCTCTGCCGTTGGCAGCCGCAGCCGGCTCAATCAGTTAGACGCTTCGGAGCCCACTGCTGTTACGGGTATTAACCCGATTGGCGGCAAAAAGTTCCGGGTCTTTTGTGGGCAGCCTGCGCATGTAGTCTACGCCTTTCGGCGCCTGCGCAGACGGGCGATTTTGCGCTTCGGGAAACCTGCGGGGAACGGCTTTACGGCTCAATTATTTCAGAGACTTGGGATTTGAGGATTTTGGCGGAGCCGGCGCGATCCTGCACCATCGAATGAAGTGGAGGAAACTCGAATGGCGGACCGCGTGAATTTCGGCAAGGCGTTTCCCGAGGGAATGCATGCGTTGCTCAATCTGGGCAAGACCATCAACTTGAGCGGGCTGGATCCGCGGCTGCTGCACCTGATCTTCACGCGGGCGTCGCAATTGAATGGCTGTGCCTACTGTATCGACATGCACACCAAGGATGCGCGCGCGCTGGGCGAGTCCGAACAGCGGCTCTACGGGTTGAGCGCGTGGCGCGAGACGCCTTTTTATACGCCGCGGGAGCGTGCCGCGCTGGCCTGGACCGAAGCGCTGACGAATATCCAGCAGGGTCATGCACCCGAAGCCGTCTACCAGGAAGCGCACCGGGAATTCGGCGATGCCGATGTGGCCAGGCTGAGCCTGGCGATCGGCTATATCAACGTTTGGAACCGCTTGATGATCGGATTCCGCGCCGAGGTGGGGACGTACCAGCCGAAGCCACAAACGCAAACAATTGAAGCATGAGAGCTCGTTTCCCACCTTTTGTTGCGTCGTCAAAACGACATGACAGCGGGTGGGGCGCCTGTTTCATCTGCGAGCCTATTGGATGAGGACGACGTTCATGCTCCACGGAGCAAGGAAGAGGCTCAGGGGCAGGCTTTGTGCGCCAAGTTCGGTCGTGGTGGGCGGGGCCCAGACATTGTTCCTCGACTGGTCGTAGATGGCTTTGCTATAGGTCTCGATGGTGACGCCGGAGCTGGCGTTTTGCCCTGACAAGGTGACTGCAACTGCCTCGGTCGTGGTCTCGTTGAGGTTGAAGATCACCAGCGCCGTGCCGCCGCTGTGCGTGGCTCCGTAGGCGCGAACATCGGTCGTATCTCCGTTCACATTGGCGGCGAGAACGCTCTCGCCGGTGACGGCCACGTTGCTGAAGAGCTGGAATGCGCGCGCCGTAGGCAGCAGCGTTCCCACCGGCACCGGCGTCGCGCTCTCACAGCCGTATTCCGGCGTTCCATCGGAGAAGACCATGTAGCCGCCGAAGTTCTGCCAGCCGTAGAGCGAGCTGGAGAAGTTGCCGCTCGTGGCATCGGAGCAGCCGCCGAAGCCGATCCACCAGGTGGCGCGCGAGACACCGTCGTTCATCATTTCACCGAGCACCTGGCCGGCAAAGAGCGCCTGCGTGATCGACGTGGTCTGCTTGCCGGGATCGGTATAGACCGAGCCGATCTCTCCCACGTAGATGGGCGTGCCGGACGCGCCGGCTGTTTGCAGCTCCGACTCGATGGTGTCGATCGTGCTGGTCAGATCCTGCGCTGCCTGCTGCACCAGATAGGTGTCGCTTTCTTCGCCCGGCGCCTGCGGGTAGAAATGGTACTCCACGAAATCGTAGCTGCCCTTGGCGTTGGCGAGCACGGTCGGGTCCCAGTCGTAGCCGGGGCTCACGTCAACGCCGACCAGCGTCTTCGGGCTCGCTGCCTTGATCGATGCATAGTAGCCGTTGGTTCCGGCGACCGCATCGGCGTAGGTGGTCGGGTCGTGAGGGCTGGAGTGGTTGTCGGTCTCCCAGTCGCCATATTCCTCATTCCCCACGGTCATGTGACTGACGGTGATGCCGTCGTTGAGCGCAGCGGTCACCCACGCCGCTGCCTCCGAGGGCTCGCCGGGTTCGGTGCAGGACGTGGGACTGGTGCCGTAGTCGGCCGTCAGGGCCACATCCAGTCCCGCCGGAACCGCGAGATCGTCGACGAATTTGGAGAAGGTCGCATTGGAGTTGGCGGTGTTGCCGCAGATGGTATTGGTCTCCCAGTGATACACGTCGGACCACGATCCGCCGGGCCAGCGCACGGCTTTGATGCCGGCGGTTTGGAATGCGGGGACGATTGCCGGTGTGGTTGGGTCGAACCAGGCGGCCATGTTCATTCCCAGGATCTGGTCGGTAACGGCGCGGCCGGGGCTTGATTGATCCACGGACACCATGGTGGGCGCGACCACGCTGATCGAAGGAGAGATTGCGGCCGCAGCATTGTAAATGCCGGCACTCGTGGCATCCGGCGTGTAAACGGCTGAGAGAGTTTCGGCGCCCGCGGACAATGAGCCGCCGGGAACCTCGATTGTCGCTTTTCCGGCCGCGAGCGTCTCCGCGGCGGAACTGTAACTCCCGCTCGTCACCTTCACCGAGCCTGTGGGAGTTATGTCGCCGGAGCCGGCGTCGACCGAGAGCCCTACGGTGAGGGCCTGGACGGTCGTGATCGTCGAAGAAGACAACGTCATGGCCACCACGGGAGTTATCTTTGTCACCGTAACTGTCGCTTTCCCTGTCGCGGCACGGTAAAGCGCGGCGCTTCTTGCGTCCGGCGTATAGGTCACGGCGAGAGAGTCGGTGCCGGCCGGAAGGGAGGCGACGGGAATCTGGATCTTCGCCGCGCCGTCAATCAGCAGGGTCTCGCGCGATACATACGGGCCGCTGCTGGCTTCGACGCTGCCGGTGGGTATCGATGCGCCGGCTCCGGCGCCGACGGCGACCGACACGGTCAACGCCTGCTGCGTCGTGATGGCCGCGGAGGAAAGCTTCAGGCTCACGGCAGGCGCGGCCTTCGTCACCGTCACCGAGGCTTGTCCCGACGCGCTCTTGTAGCGCGATGCGCTGGCCGTGTCCGGCATATAGGCCACGGTCAGCGTGTCCTTGGCCACGGCAAGGCGATCGGCGGCGATGTGGAAGGCAAACTTGCCGTTGACAAGCGTTCTGACGGGAGAGCTGAACGTACCGCTGGTCAGCCTTACCGAACCAGTGGGCGTGGGCTTGCCGCTGCCGCCGCTAACGGTCGCCGTGACGGTCAATGCCTGCGCTGTGGTGATCTTCGATGCGGCGGGAGCGACCGCGATGGCTGGCGCGACCGGCGCAGGCGTGCCCGAGCCACTCGCGAAGGCGATCGCCGGCCGCGACAAATGGATCGTCGCGCCGAGCAGAAACAGAGCCAGATTTCCGTGCGTCATCGGTGCCCCTTCGCGGGCCGGATTTGCGCCGTGAGAGACAGGAACGGCGGAGCGTGCTTCCCTCCGGCGAAATTCTCCAGGATATCGATATCATGCACGACGGCGAGCGTGGTTGTCTGCCTTTTTTTCCCGCGAGGGCGCGGAGGTAATGGAAGGATCGATTTCCGGATATGGAAATGCGGGCGAAAACGGGAATCCGGGCAGCGCTTAGCTGGAGATCTCGGGCAGCCGGTCGCGGTAGCGGAGAATCAGCGGGGCCAGGCTGCGGGCGTCCCAGTAGCGCGGGCCGTAGCGCCTGGGGTCCGAGACACTGCGGAACATCCATCCCAGGCCAAGCGAATCGGCCCAGCGGGGAATGCGCACCTGGTCGCCGGAGAGGAAAGCTACGGCCGCGCCGATGCAATGGATGGCGGGCCGGTAGCGGAGATGGCGCTTGAGAAACAGGCCGAGCCGCTCCTGCGTGCCTCCGCCCAGGCCCAGAACCACGTGACGGGGCCGCCGCTCCTCGAGCCGCTGCAGCAGTTCGGCGTCCTCGATCTCGCCGCTGTAAATGGGAGCCACATAGGCATCCTGGTTGGAGACGGGAATGCCGATCTCATCGAGCCACGCGCGGTTGCGGTACATGGCGATCTTGTTGGGCATGACCCAGAAGGTCGCGCCAGGCTTGCGGAAATCGGGCCGTTCGATGAGGGCGCGAAGATACTTCAACCCGGAGAGCTTGCGGATCCGGTCCCGCTGCAGCAGGTTCCAGACCAGCACCATCAGGGCGCTGTCGGGGATGGCGAAATCGGCCTCCAGAAGCGCCTCGCGATAGCCATGGTCGTGGGCAAGATTCTTGAGGGCGGGCGCCGCCGGCACAACCACGACGCCACCGTCACGGGAGACCAGGTCGATCGCCGCCTGGGCATTGCCCACGAGAAACCGGATTCCAAGGATGTTCTGAAAACGAGCCTTTTCCGTCATGGCTCTCCCGACCTGTTCCCTTCATCCAGCCAGCTCCGGGGCGTCCCTCGAATTACCGCGAGAGAATCCGAGTTCGTTCCAGGATTGCTGCTTTGTGAGAAAGGACCCACCCGGCAACCTCGCTTCGCCCTGCGAAAGTTGGAGAATCGCTGTGGTCTTTTCCGGCCTCGGATCATACAGCTTTCCGGTGTGTCAAGGAAACACTGACGCATCGTAACATCCCGGAAGCGTTCTGTCAGGCGAGAGGAATCCAAAATGAAAAATCTGTAACCGCCGCGGAGCGCGGTGACGCCCCGAAAATCAGCGTGTCACGAGCTGCTTCGACGCGGCTTCGGCCATCATCTGCCCTTCGATCCAGGCATAGGTCCTGGCCATCCCTTCGCGCAGCGGGATCGAGGGTTCCCAACCCAGGTATTTTATTAGAAGCGTGTTGTCGCTGTTCCGGCCCTGCACGCCGGTAGGGGCGTTCATATTGTAAAGTCGCCTCAGTCTGATTCCGGCCAGATCCTCGACGATGCTTACCAGGCCGTTCACGGTGACCAGCTCGCGCGAGCCGAGATTGATGGGCTCGCGAATGTCGCTGTTCAGGATATCAATAACGCCGCGGGTGCAGTCGTCGATATACATGAAGCTGCGCGTCTGATGGCCGTCGCCCCAGATTTCGATCTCATGGTTTCCGGAGAGCTTGGCTTCGATCACCTTGCGGCAGATGGCCGCTGGCGCCTTCTCGCGACCCCCTGTCCACGTGCCGTACGGGCCATAGACGTTGTGGAAACGGACGATGCGCGTGTCCAGGCCGAAATCTTCCTGAAAATGCCGGCACATGCGCTCGGTGAAGAGCTTCTCCCAGCCGTAGCCGTCTTCGGGATTCGCCGGATAGGCGTCGGACTCCTTGAGGGGAATCACTTCGCAGGACTTCTGTTTTTCGCCGTTGTAGACGCAGGCCGACGAAGAGTAGAAGAATCGCTTCACCCCGGCATCGCGCGCGGCGATCAGCATGTGCGTGCTGATCAGCACGCTGAGCATGCACAGGGCCTTGTTATTTTCGATGAAGCCCATGCCGCCCATGTCGGCGGCAAGCTGGATCACGGTGTCCATGCCCTGGACCGCTTCCTCGCAGGCCTCGCGAAGCTGCAGGTCCAGAACCAGATTCTCGGCGAGCGGATTGATCTGGTGCCACTCCTCAAAGGGCTTCACATCGACTGCGCGGCACCTGGCTGCTCCCGCCTCAAGCAGCTTGTTGACCATATGGCCGCCGATAAAGCCACCGCCGCCGCAGACTAAAACGCGTGCACCTCGGATGTACATCAGTTGCTGGGTCCTCGAAAGTTGAAGTGTGGCCGGCTCACCGCAAGCATAGACAATCAGACCCCATTTCGCGCAATTCCACTCTGGCCGAATCGCCTATCTCCTGCCAGTTAACGAATTGGGCGCGGTTCTCCCGTTCAATATTTCACGGCTCCGGTCCAGTATTTCACGAAAGGGAAACATCGGGAAACCCCGCCCCACGAAAAAAACACATTCTAACTCAACGATGCAAGGCGCCGGTGTGACGATCATCGCCAGGGGACCTGGCGCGCTTCCGCACCGTGCGCGATACGGCGAACCCAGGTCCCTCCAGGGCCTGGACGGTGTCGGGTCGCGCCGGTCTTGCCGAAAGTCAGGCTCCGGTTGAAGCGGACGGCCTGAAGGGCCGCGGAAAAGCCGCGGGAGCCGATTCTCTCGCCGGCTGAAGCCGGCGGGAAAGATCGACAACAAAGGGCCGGTCCGGCACGGCTGCTCAATTTCCCGGCTTTGGCACACTTTGCCCGAGGGGCGAACCGGTGGAAAACGGGACGGCTACTGCGCGTGCATGCGGCCGAGATCGTAGCTGGCGCCGACGGTGAAACCGTAAGGGTTCATGGTGTGGTGATTCCGCCAATCGGGCCAGAACTGGTACTCGTAGTCGCCGCGGACGCTCAGGCCGCGCCACAGGCGAAAATCGCCGCCCCCGCCGGGAGCATAGACGGTTCGCGTATCGTGGGTGTAATTGTCACCGGGCGCGTTGCTGAAATGGATGCCGCCGAAAGAGAGAATGAACTTTCCGTAAGGCTGGATCCGCTCCCAATGGCGCCAATGATAGAGCGGACCGCCTCCTCCGGTGGTCTCGCGGAGGTTGGCGTTATCGCCCGTCCGGTCGTAGTCCAGATCGCGCGCCTCAGCCTCGATGCTGAGTCCCTGCAGAAGACTGGGGCCACGATAGAAGTTCCAGTCGAGCCAGACTGTGGGTCCGCTCTCATAGCGGCTGTAATCGGTGTAGAAGGTGGAGATGGCGGCGCCGAAGGTGATGGGAAGGCCGCCCTGCACTGCGGATGGCGCTGCCTGTGGAAAAGCCGGGACGGCCAGCGAGAGGAAGAGCCCTGCAACTGCAAACTTCAAGCGCATTTCAAATTCTCCTAGCAAATTCAGGTGCGATCCGCCCTCCCCCGAGGCGATCTCCTTGCAGGAGCTTACATCGATTAACGCTTGTTGGACAGACAAGTTTCGGTGAAACCGCCCCAAAATTCCCCAAAAGTTGCATGTGTTTCCACAAAAGTAAGCGGAGTTCAAAGACGGTTTCGGGAATCAGAAAAGTAACGATCCTGCCTCGGTTTCCAGACTGGCAATGAACCTGCGCAGGATTTCGATGCGTGGCTCTGCAAGGTTCCTCGATTGGCTTAGATGCAGTTTGCCGGGAAGCGTGTCGACCGCGTTGCGCAGGACGGGAAGAACCGAGGAAAAGGTGGGATAGCGCGAGTCGCGGCCGATCTTGCCCACCGCGCGCACCAGTCCGACCGCGCCGAGCTGCTCGAGAATGTCGGCATCCCGCAGCAGGATGGCCTCGACGATTGTCGGATCGTCCTGGGGCTGATGGGTCCGGATGACCGCGAGGACGGCATCGAGCTTGGCCAGGGGAAATCCCCAGCCGGGCAGCAGTTCCCGCACCCTTGAGACGGTGTAGGGCACATGGTCCCAACGGGCCAGCTCTTCCGGCTTTTGGGGCCGGTGGCCCAGAAAGACGCCAAGATCGTGCATCCAGGCCGCGGCGAACAGAACATCGTCGTCGTGGTCCACCCCTTGGCCCAGCGACGACGCCAAGGCATAAACGCGGGGCATGTGGCCGTACTTGTCGACCGGCTGGGCCTTGGCGCGGATATAGGCCATCACCGATTCGCGCCAGCCGCTCACGATCGTCCGGCTGCCTCGGCCGGCCATTGGGGCGTGATGCGAATGAGATCGAGAGCGTCCATGTTTTCAACGAAGAATGGCGGTGCCGCCGCCGGAACACAGGCGATGGATCGCGGCGGCAGATCGATCGGGTCGAAGCCGGGGCCGGCGATGCGGCCTGAACCCGACGCTGCAAAAAGATAGGCCAGGCCGGAGGATGGACGGCTGCCGGATAGGGAATCGCGCAGGCATTCGCTGTCGATGCGATTCCCGACCGGAATCCGTTCCACGCGAAAATACCCGACATCGATAAGGACGGTACGGTCGGGAAGAATCCCCGGTGCGATCTTGCCCGCGCGCGTGGTGAGCCGGATTGCCTCCATGGCCTTCCCGATATGCAATTCGCGCCCCCGTCCGTAGTCGAAGATGCGGTAGGTCAGGTCGCAGTTCTGCTGCGTTTCGAGCAGAATCGATCCCGGCCAGATGGTGTGAACCGTTCCGGCGTCCACAAAGATCAGGTCCCCGGCGGCCACCTGCACCACGTTCATCCTGGATTCGAGCGACCCATCCTGGATGGCGGTCCGTACCTGTCCGATCGTGGTTCCCGGCTTCAATCCGAGCGCAAGAGACGCTCCGGGTCCGGCCGCCAGCGCGAGCCAGCACTCCGTCTTTCCGCGCGGATCGCCGTATTTTTGCGCCATGGCGTCGTCGGGATGCACCTGTACGCTGAGTTTTTGCGCGGCGAAGATGACCTTGATGAGCAGGGGCGAGTCGGGCGAAGGAACGCCGGCGCCGAGCAGAGGTTCGGGAAACCTGTGAAACAGATCGCCGATTTTCATTCCGGCGTGCGGTCCGGTGGCGACGGCGCACATATCGCCGGTGAGCCACACTTCGCCGATCGGATCGTCGGGGGCGACGCGGTCGAACCAGGGACGCAGATCGCGAAAGCCCCAGGGGCGCCGGTCGTAATGCGGCTCGATGCGGAACGGAGGCCACGGAAGCGACGAAGAAGAGTTCGTTGACACGATGCAACCAGGCGCCGGACCGGCTTGGCGAGCCATCGGCTTACGTCTCACTCTAGCAGAGCGGCGATGAACGCCTTGCCGCGCGGTCGAACTCCGTCGCCAGGGCGATGACTCCCGGTTGAAGAAGCAAGTCCTTGCCTGAATACCATTTTTGCAGTTACCCTTGGAGCCAGACTCATATACTCCTGTGTTCTGATAGAAGTACATTCGCGAGGCTGCGCGCCCCGAAAGAGAGAAGTGCATAGAATGACGAATTCCGTTTCGATTTGTGTCATAGGGTCCGGATATGTCGGGCTGGTTGCCGCCGTTTGCTTCGCCGAGATGGGCCACAAGGTTGTGTGCGTGGACAACGACGAAGCCAAGGTCAGGATGCTTTGCGCGGGCGGCGTCCCGATCTTCGAAGAATTCCTGCCCGAGCTGCTGGCGAAACATCTCCATCGCGGCGTGCGCTTCACCACCGATCTGGGCCAGGCGGTGGAAGCCAGCGAGGCGGTCTTCATCGCCGTGGGAACGCCGCAGGGCGACAGCGGCGCAGCGGATCTCTCCTACGTGGAGGCGGTGGTCTCGCAGATCGCCCGCGCCATCACGGGCTACAAGGTGATCGTGGAGAAGAGCACCGTGCCGGTCTACACCAACGAGTGGATCCAGCGTGTGCTGTACCGCCATGGGGTGGATGCGGAGCTCTTCGACGTGGTCTCGAATCCGGAGTTTCTGCGCGAAGGCACGGCGGTGAGCGATTTTCTGCACCCCGACCGCATTGTGGTGGGCGCCAACTCCGAGCGCTCCGCCGGCGTCCTGCGCCGCATCTACGAGCCGCTCACAGCGGGGAGCTATTATGCGCAAGCCGCATCCCTGCCCGGCGCGCGCAGCGCCGAGCGGCCGGCCCGGCTGCTGGTCACATCGGCGCAGAGCGCTGAGATCATCAAGCACGCCTCGAATGCCTTTCTGGCATTGAAGATCTCCTTCATCAACGCCGTGGCCAACCTGGCCGAAAGCGTGGACGCGGATATCGAGGATATTGCCGCCGGCATGGGTATGGACAGTCGCATCGGGCCGAAGTTTTTGCGCGCCGGCCTCGGTTACGGCGGGTCGTGTTTCCCCAAGGATGTCGCCGCGTTCCGATGGGTGGCACAGCAGCAAGGCGTGAACTTTGAGTTGCTGGACGAAGTGTGCCGGATCAACGACACGCAGCGGGAGATCTTCTTCAACAAGGTGCGTTCGGCGCTGTGGACGCTGCGCGGCAAAAAGCTGGCGGCGCTGGGCCTGTCGTTCAAGTGCGACACGGACGATATCCGCGAGTCGCCGGCCATTGAGGTGATTCGCAAGCTCCTCGACGCCGGCGCGACGATCAGGGCCTACGACCCGGCGGCGATCGACCGGGCCAGGGAAGTGCTGCCCGCATCGGAAAAGATGACCTATGCCGCCGGCGTCTATGAGGCGGTCGAGGGTGCCGACGCCGTGCTGATTCTCACCGACTGGAAGGAATTCGCCAGCCTCGACCTGGCCCGGCTGAACCGGGCGGTTCGTTTCCCCATTGTGATCGACGGCCGCAATCTCTACACGCCGCAACAGATGCAGGAGCACGGGTTCACTTACGTCAGCGTGGGCCGTCCGGCCACCTACAACGCGCAGCAAGGCAAACCACGCAGACTGGTGTTGTCGTAGGGGTTCGATCACCGGGCATTTGACTGCATGACTTCGCCCCTCCCACACGTGCGGCAGAAACACAGACGCCGCGTGGATGGGCACACGGTTCAAACCGATACCAATAGCGATCAAACCAGATGAAAGTTGCGGTCCATAAAAGCTGTCGGAGCACGAATCGTTGAATATGCGCGTACTGGTCACCGGCGCGGCCGGATTTCTTGGCTCTCACCTCACCGATCGGCTTCTGGCCGACGGACATTCCGTCATCGGCGTCGATAACTTCGCGACGGGCGACACGGAGAACATCGCGCACCTCCGGCACGAGCCGCGATTCACCTTCGAAGAGCATGACATCTGCGATCCCTTCGATCCGGGCGCGGTGGATTATGTCTTCAACCTCGCCTCGCCGGCCAGCCCGCCGGAATATCATCGCCTGGCCATTGAAACGCTGCGCGTGGGATCCGTGGGAACGGAGAACACGCTGAAGATCGCGCAGATGTGCGATGCGGGCTACCTCCATGCCTCGACTTCGGAGTGCTACGGCGATCCGCTCGAGCACCCGCAGAACGAGGAGTACTGGGGCCATGTGAATCCGGTGGGTCCACGCTCGGTGTACGACGAGGCGAAGCGGTTCTCCGAAGCCCTGGTGATGGCTTATTACCGCTCGCGCGGCGTCAACACGCACCTGGTGCGGATTTTCAACACCTACGGCCCGCGCCTGCACCCGAGCGACGGCCGGGTAATCTCGAATTTCATGATGCAGGCCTTGCGCGGCGATCCGCTGACCGTTTATGGAAGCGGCAACCAGACGCGCAGCTTCTGCTACGTCTCGGACCTGATCGAAGGCATGGTGCGCCTGTCGCGCTGCGACGAGCATTACCCGGTGAATCTCGGCAACCCGACCGAGCTCACGATCCTGGAATGCGCGCAGGCGGTGCTGGAAGCGACGGAGTCGAAAAGCAGGATCCGCTTCGAGCCGCTGCCGGAAGACGATCCGACGCGACGCTGCCCCGACATTTCGAAGGCGCGCGCGCTGCTGGGTTGGGAACCGGAAATCCCGCTGAAGGAAGGGCTCAGGCTCTCGCTCGAGTTCTTCCGGAGCAGCGTTCCGGCTGGCCGCTGAAGCGTCTCTGGCACGCATAGAAGGCCGATCGGGTTCATTGTCCGCCATGACGCGGAGGGTATAGAGTCGAAGCGCGGCCTCCATCCTGCGTCCGGCGCCATTGAAGACGAGAAACGATTTACGCAAGGGCATGGCGGCCATTGGCGAAGAGCCTCCGTCCAAGGAAATGTGAGGGTCCGCGCCCCCGGGGAGTCGATTCGAGATGCGAAGGCTGATGGTGCTGGCGGCGTTGGCAGCGCTTGCCCTTCCCGCGGGCGCGGCCAGGCGAATCACCGTCGCGCAACTCGAGCAGGCGTTGACGGCAGAGCTTTCAGCTCACCGCGCCGATGCGGACGTTGCGTTCAAGGTCGGCCAACTGGAGCTTTCCGAGCGGTTGACCAGCGTCACGCTCGACCGGTTCGCGGCGAAGCTTCCGCTGGGACCGCGAACCGCTCTCGCCCTGCAACTGCTAGCGGATCAGTCGGCGTTTCTCGATCCCCCGGCCAGCGAGCTGCCGGCAACCCGTGCGCCCGATGTGGCGACCGAGCAGCGCATGATCGACGCCGCGCGCGCCCACGCGGTGCAGACCTGGTCGCGATTGCCGAACTTCTTTGTGACGCGCGCCACCAACCGCTTCGACAATACCGCGCAGGTGCTGCACCAGGGCGAGTGGCCGGTGCGGCTGGGGCTGCACCCGGTGGGCAGCGTCACGAGACAGGTGACCTTTCGGGACGGCAAGGAGGTGCAGGACGCGGCCGCGGAAGGCAGCAACGCGGCGGCGCCGCAGGAGCTGGGTCTGCGCAGTTGGGGCGAGTTCGGCCCCGCCCTGACCGTGGTGCTGGCCGACATGGCGAAGCAGAAAGTCGTCTTCAGCCACTGGGAACTGACGCCCGGCGGCCTGGCCGCCGTGTATCGCTATGAGGTGCCGCGCGAGGCTTCGCATTACGCGGTCACTTTCAGCTATCTCAGCGAAACCGTGGTCGGGCGCACGCAGTTCGGCTACAGTGGCCGCCAGCGCACGCCGCAACAGGTCGCCAACATTCCGCGGAGCAAGGACCTGCAAGCCTACAGCGAGACGCCGGCCTACCATGGCGAGATCGCCATCGACCCGGCGACGGGGGCGGTGCTGCGGCTCACGATCGAAGCCGTTCTGGGCAGCGGCGACCCGCTGCTGCGCGCCGCGACCATGATCGAATACGGCCCGGTCACCCTCGGCGACCGGCGCTTCATCTGCCCCGTCCGCAGCCTGGCCATTTCGCTGGAGCCCGCCGCATTATACGGCTGCGGGAGTTCGGGCCAGATGGCGCTGAACGGCGTGGGCGACGACGCGGCGTGGGAAAACTCGAAAGGACAATGCGGCGGCGGGCCGGTGCTCCTGGTCAACGAAACCGGTTTTACGAACTATCACCGCCTGGGCTCGACAACGCGGATTCTCACCGGTGCCGAGGCGCTGGCAGCGGCCGGCCCATCGGGCCAGCCGGCAGAGGCGACGGCGTCGACAGCAGCCGCTACTGCAGACGCCGCTCCCGCAGCGCCGGCTTCTTCCGGGATCGCGACCGGTTCAGCCCGCGCAAGCGCTGTGGACGCGCAGCAGCCTGAGGCGCAGGCCGCGTCGAGCGTGCCGGCTCCCGCGGCGCCATCCGTAGCCGATGCGGCGCGCGCCGAAGTTCCTGCTCCGCCGCCTTCGCCACCGGCTCCCGTGGTTCCCGAAGTCACGATGGAAGCGGCCCGCGACGTTCCCGATCAGCCCGCCGCGGCGCCCGAACCGCAGCCGGGCGACGTGACGCTGAAGCTGACCTCGCGCCTGGTGGACGTGGGCGTGACCGTGTATGACAAAAAGGGCCGGCCGGTGAAGGATCTCAAGCAGGAAGACTTCGAGATCTACGACAACGGGCGCAAACAGCAGATCCGGTTCTTCAACGGGTTCACCGGCGAATCCGGCGCGCCTGCCAGCGCGCAGCCCGCTTCGGCGGCGTCCGGGCAAACCTTCACCAACCGCTCGCCCGATGCCTCCGCGCCTGGACCAGCGCCGCGTGCGCAGGAAGATGCCGCAACGATTCTGCTCATCGACGAGAGCCACATCGCATGGGCCGATCTGAGCTATGCGCGCCAGCAGATCCTGAAGTTCCTGAATGGCGCGGCCCCCGGCGAGCGGATTGGCCTGTATGCCATGACCACGCTCGGATTCAGGGTGCTGACCGAAGTGACGACCGATCACGCGTCGCTGATCGCCCGTCTCGAAAAATGGATGCCGACGGCGCAATCGGTCCAGCAGGCGCAGGACGAAGAGATGCGCAACCGGCAGCAGTTCAACGAGGTGCATAACGTCGCCGATCTCAACTCGGTGAACGGCAATCAGATCGACGTTCCCGACGCGGAGCAGCCCGTCGATCCGCAACTGTTGACCATGGGCGACAATCCGGCGCGCGCTTCGCTGATCATCCTGGGCGAAGTGGCGCGGCACCTGGCGGCGATCCCCGGCCACAAGACGCTGGTGTGGGTTTCGAGCGACAACGTGTTCGCCGATTTCCGCGATCAGCAGGTGGGCGTCGACAAAAGCGCAAAAGAAGTGGACAGCTATGCGCTGCGCGCCCAGGAGGCCATGAACGAGGCGCACGCGGCGGTGTATCCGTTCGATGTGTCGCAACTCGAGGGCGGGGCGATCGCGGCCGATATCCAGCACCGGAATGTGGAGCTCACGCAGGCGGCCATGGATACGGCGTCGCTGGCGCCCGGCGGCTCCGGTGTGGGGCGGAACATGACAGCGGGGCGAACAACGGCGGAGATGAACCAGGATCTGCACCCCATCCAGGGACCGATTCGCCAGGTCTCCGATGCAACGGGAGGACGAACCGTCCGGCGGGCCGGCGACCTGGCCGCGCAACTGGCCGAGGTCGTCGCCGAAGGCAACGCGAGCTACATGATCGGATTTTCTCCCGATACAAATGCCGATAACCAGTACCACAACCTCACGGTCAAACTGAACGGCAAACACGGCATGATTGCGCGCTACCGGACCGGCTACTTTTATGCCAAGGAGCCGGCGACGTTGCGCGAGCGCTTTCAGCAGGCGGTCTGGCAGCCGATGGACGTGAACGAGGTTGCCGTGACGGCGGCCGTGGACAAGATGAGCGCCGGGGCCAACGTGAAGATCGATGTGGCGACAGGCGACCTGGGAATGCAGGAGCGCGGAGGCCGCTGGATGGACAAGCTGGACTTCTTTTTCATCCAGCGCGACGATGCCGGGATTCATGCGCAGGTGGAGGGCCAGACGCTGGGACTGCGGCTGAAGCCCTCGACATACCAGAACCTGCTTCCGGCGGGGATCCCGTTTGAACGCGAAGTGCGTCTCAAGCCCGGAACGGCATCGCTTCGGGTGGTGGTGGTGGACGAGAACTCCGGCCGCATGGGCTCGGTCACTATTCCCGCCCAGGCGATGGGCGGCGGCTCGTAAAAGGCAATCGGAACCGCAATAAGGCAACAGCATTCTCCGGGTTCGGAGCCGGGAGTACAATGGCCGCGCCCGAAGATTCAGGAGGGATGAGCAGATGAAGCACGTGGGATGGATTCTCCTGCTGGCGATGGCGGCTTCGCCGGCGTGGCCGGCCGCGAAGAAGATCACCGCACAGGAACTGAAGGACATGCTGGCCTCGATGAAGCAGCAACAGAAGAGCGACGACGAAGTGGCCACCGCGCTCAAAGAGGTCGAAGTCACCGAGGAACTGACGCCTCCGATGCTCAACAGTCTGGGTCCGCTGCTGCCGGGGCAGCAATCGCTGGCGCAGGTCTACATTCTGGAGGCCCGCAGCGCCATGCTGCCTCCGCCGGCGGCCGACATTCCCGGTGACCCGGCTCCCGACGCCGCGGCGCAAAAGGCCATTCTCGACAAGGCGGCCAGTTACGTTTCGGGCACCTACGACGATCTGCCCGACCTGACCGCGACCCGGACCACCATCCGCTTTCAGGACAACATGCAGACCATTGCGTCCAGTTCGGGAATGCACGGCAGCGCATCGGATGCGGTCACCAGTTTCGGGTTGAGCGATCAGGCGCAGTACTTCCGCTTCCTGGGCACGGCGGATACCGCGGTGGAAAGCGACAAGGGCGTAGAGAAGATGCCGGCCGAAAAGGACAGGACCCCATGGGGCGCCAATCGTATGATCGCGCCCGAGGAGCAGGGACCGGAGCTCAACGCGGTGATAAAGGAGGCGCAGGCCGAAGGAAAAATCACCTGGCTGCGCTGGCAGAACGTCAACGGCGTGAAGACCGCCGTCTTCAGCTATTCGGTGGAAAAGAAAAAGGCGCATTACACCGTGGACTATTGCTGTTACCCCGACACCGATCAGGCGGGGATGGCGAGCTTCACCTCGTCCGCCCTCGGATCGGCAAACGGAGGATCGGGCGGCGGCGCGCATGGCAACTTTCAGACCAATACCTCCTGGAAACCATGGAAATCGAACGTCGGGTACCACGGCGAACTGTTCGTCAATCCGGATACGGGAATCGTGGTGCGCATGATTCACGATGCCGATCTGAAGTCGAACGACGTCGTTCACCAGGAGGAAGTCCGCATCGATTACGATCCGGTGACGGTGGGCGGCAAGTCGCTGGTTCTGCCGGTCAAGGCATTTACAAACACCGAAGACGTGCCCAAGGGCGAGGATTATTCGGGCAAATTCTCGGTGCGTCACACCCTGTTCTACAGCGAGTTCAAGAACTATCAACCGGCCGGCGCGGCCCATTGACGGGCAGTGACCACTTTTCTCCCGGCGCGCCGCGCCTTCCGCGCGGCGCGCGCCGGTGAGAGAATGGTGTGGCATGAAACGGCTGGGTTTTCTGCTCGTTCTGCTGATGAGTTTGCCCGCCTGGTGCGCAAGGAAGATCACCGTGGGCCAGCTCGGGGAGATATTGCGCTCGGCCCAGCAGGACAAGAAGAGCGACGCGGAGCTGGCGACCACGCTCAAGCAACTTGAGTTAAGCGAAGAGCTGACACGCGGCGCCATGAACCGCCTGGGCAAGCTGCTCCCCGGGCCGCTCGCGACCGAGCAAATCTACGTTCTCGAGGCGCGCAGCGCCGATCTGATCCCCCCGCCGGACGATCTGCCATCGACCCCCGCGCCCGACGCGGAGGCGCAGAAAGCCATTCTCGACAAGGCCGCGGCCTATGTCGCCAACGTCTACAGCCAGCTTCCCGCGCTGGCCGCGCTCAAGACCACCCTGCGCTTCCAGGACAACGTGGAGGCGGTCACCGGCAGCTCGGGCATCCAGAACAGCGCGACGGAAGTGGATACCTCGGCCGGATTCTCCAATCCTGCCACGTTTGTCCATTACATCAATTCCGGCCAGGCGCTGATCGAGAGCGAGCATGGCGACGAGAAGTCGCCTTCCGCGAAAGCCAGGACTCCCTGGGGCGCCAATGGCATGACCGGACTCGAGGAGCCCGACCCCGGCCTCGGCGCCGTCTTTCGCGAGGCGCAGGCGGCGGGGGCCGTCCATTGGCTGCGCTGGGAGACGGTGAACGGGAAGGAGAGAGCCGTCTATGCCTTTGCCGTGCCGCGAAAAAGGTCGCGCCTGGAAGTGGGGGTCTGCTGCTTTCCCAACGTGAACCAGGCGGGCATCGCGACGTTTTACACGGCCACCTCGGCGGCCGCGCTGGGCGATGGCAGCGGCAGCCCGGGCGGAGGCGTGGCGGGGAACTTCCAGACCACGACCGACTGGCATGAGTACAAGTCCACGGTCGCCTACCACGGCGAGTTTTTCATCGATGCCCAGACGGGCGTCGTGGTGCGGATGATCACCGAGGCGGAGCTGAAGCCCACCGAGGTGGTGCACCGCGTGGACACGCGCATCGACTACGGCCCCGAGGAGATCGCCGGCAAGATGCTCATTGTGCCGGTGAAGACGATCGTGAATACCGAGGTGGTGCCCAACGGCGAGTCCGGCGCAGGGGGTTACACGACGCGTTGCACGCTGTTTACGTCGGAGTACAAGGACTACCGGCTCGCGGGCGCGGCTGAATAAGGCAACGCCGTGACAGGCGCATGGTTTCGCGTTGAAATCGCGCCTCATCTTCGGGGCGCGATCGCGAAGTCCGGACCTCCCCCGGTGCTCCCTGTTGATTCTTTTGATAATTCCCGTCAATGCGAAGCCTTGGTACTCTCTTCGGAGAATGCAGCGTATCGTCTTTCTCTTCGCGTGCATGGGCCTGGCTGTCCCGGCGTCGTTGCCGCTCGTTGGCCAGCCGCTTGCGCCCCGGTCGATCCGGTTTCAGGGTGCTCCGGAGTACGCGGATGAGGAGCTCATGGCTGCCGCCGGCCTGAAGCCGGGCGCCGCCATGACCGTCGACGAACTGAACGCCGATGTGAAACGGCTGCTGGATACCGGACTCTTCGAGAAGCTGAGCTATAACCTCGAAGGGCCGGTTCTCACCGTGTCTCTCACGCCGTCTTCCCAACTGCTTCCGGTCCGGCTGGAAAACCTGCCGCTCACGCCGGGAAAGGAACTCGACGCGAAGCTGCACGATCGCTTGCCGCTCTACCACGGCAAGGTGCCCGTGGCCGGCGGGCTGCTCGAGCAGGTGCGCCTCGCGCTCGAGGCGATGCTCGCCGCGCAGGGCATCAAGGCTGCGATCGCAGCCGTGCCGTACACGGACCAGGCTCCGCGGAAAGTGACCGCGATGAGCTTCACCATCACGTCGCCCCAGGTTCAGATCGGCGAGATCGAGGTCGATCCGGCGTCCCAGCCCCTGGACGCAAAAGCGAAGATCCTGCTGGGCAAGATCACGGGGGAGGCGTATGGGACGCAGGACAGCCCGGGGCTGATCGAAACGACGCTGAACAACTACTACATCGACCAGGGTTACATGGATGCTCACGCGCGCGCAACGCAGCAGGGCGCTCCGGTGGTCACTCCCGAGACCCTTCGCATGCCCTTCATCGTCTCGTTCGACCTGGGACGGCTCTATCGGATCAACGGCGTTCATCTCGCTCAGGACATGGTCGTGACGCAGGCGGAGTTCGACCGGCAGTCGAACATTCATCCCGGCGACATTGCCGACGGGGAGCGCGTCCGCCAGAACTGGGCGTATCTTTCGCGCCAGTATCACAATCGCGGGTACATCCGTGCGGGGATTCACGTGGTCCCGGCGTTCGATCGGACCCAGGGCACAGTGAGCTTCGACGTGTCGGCCGAGCCCGGCCCTCAATACAAGATGGGCGCGCTGACCATCGAAAACGTGTCGGATCAGTTGCGCGGGGCGATCATGGCGGCGTGGAAGATGCCTCCGGGCGCGGTCTTCAACGAGGGCGCGATCCTCGGTTTCTTCGCCACCCACGCGGTAAATCCCGCACTGGAACGCGTCTTTGCCACGGTCGACATCAAGTACACGCTGCACCCCGACGACGAGGCGCGAACCGTAGACGTGGATATACGCCTCGAACGAAAGCAATGACGGTCAGGCAGATTCGGCCGCCGAATCGGTGACCGCGTTCAGCGCCGATTGCTTTCGCGCCTTGCCCGGAGGGTCCCTGCAGGACCGAATCCGGCGACCGTTTCCCGCATTACGTCCGTCTTGCCGTGGCTCCCGGCAGGGCGCAGGCCGCCGGCGTGTCCCACCTTCGTTGCATGTACTGATTCGCCAAGGTAAGTTACCTTCGACCTGTGATTCGTGCGCCCCGGGGACTCCCCCAGGATGCCACCCATGGGCGGTCGTATCACGCGGCTCGTCGAACCCATGCGTGAACTGTGCGTACTTTTTCTGGGCGTCGCCTCGCTGCTTCCCGCGGCCACGACGACCCATGTGCAGACGTTTACTCCCCAGACGATCCATTTCCTGGGCGCGGCCGACTATTCCGATGAGGACCTGGCCAATGCCGCCGGCCTGAAAGTGGGCGAAAGCTATACTGCCTCCGATCTCACCCGCCGTGCGCAGCAACTGCTGGATACGGGTCTTTTCGACAAGATCGGCTACAAGTTCGACGGCACTCAACTGACGTACACAGTGAAGATGAGCGCGCGGGGGTTGCCCATCGAAGTGGAGAATCTGCCCGTCGAGAGTGGCGGGATCGACGGCCGGCTGCGCAGCCAGATTCCGCTCTATCGCGGCACGGTGCCGCCTTCGGGCACGCTGCTCGAGGACGTTCGCCTGCAGATGGAAGAGATGCTCGCCGCCGAGAACGTTCATGCGCATGTTGCCGCCGAGGTGGTTCAGGATCCGGCCACGCACAACGCGACCGCAGTGAAGTTCCGCATCGACTCCAACCCGGTAAGGATCGGGACGCTGAAGCTCGAAGGCGTGTCGGATTTCCTGAGGCCCGAACTGGAACGGGCGGCGACACTCTCCGAGGTCCCGTTCGACACGGGGCAATCGGCCGCCGAAATCGAGCGGAACATTCTGGCCGTCTATGCCAGCCACGGATTCGCCGCCGCCGAGGTCCATGCCGTGCGTTATGGATATCCGGTCACGGATGTCGGGGTGATCCGCGTTCCCTACAAGGTCACCGTGAAGGAGGGGCGATCGTACCGGCTGGGCACGGTCAAGCTCGCCCAGGACCTGCCCATCGACCCCGCGGAACTGGACAACCTGATGGCCGAACGGACCTCGTTCATGCCGGAGAGCGGCTTTCTCCAGTATCTGGTCTCGCAACTGGAGATGAGGCTCAAAGGCCAGGGATGCGCGAACTGCCGCGTCACACTGGTGCCGCAGATCGACGAATCCAAAGGCGTGGTGAACTACACGGTCGGCGCCGATCTGACCGGGGGATTCCACCCCGGAACCGGGAATCCACAAGTCGCGGGCGACGGATTGCAGTCGCTGGTGAAGCGATAGAGGCTCCCTGACTGCGGCGAATCCGCCGGTCCGGTCGAACGATTCATTCCACTGTCAAAGCCGTTGCAGGGGCGGTATCCTCGCTTCCATGCCCCACTCCATCCTGTTCGATCACATGTTTCAGCTCCCGCTTCCGGTTGCCGAGAAGCTGCTTCGGCCGGTCATTGTCTACCTCGCGCTGGTCGTCCTGCTGCGTCTCTTCGGCAAGCGCGAGCTGGCGCAGCTCAACCCGTTCGACCTGGTGGTGCTGCTGTCGCTTTCCAACACGGTGCAGAACGCCATCATCGGTGAAGACAACTCGGTTACCGGCGGCGTCGTCGGCGCATTCGGACTTCTCGCCATCAACTGGCTGGTGGTGCGCGTGCTCTTCCGCTCGGCGCGGCTCACGCGCCTGCTGGAGGGTCGGGCCACCGTACTGGTGCGCGAGGGGAAGATCGACGGGCGAGCCCTGGAACGCGAATCGCTGACGCGCGAAGAGCTTCTCCAGGTTGTGCACCGGCAGGGATTCGAGGACTTCGACAAGGTGCGTTCCTGCATGCTGGAACCCAATGGCACGTTTACGGTCGAAGCCTTCGATCCTTCGCTCGAGGACAAACGCCATGCCGAGCTGCTGTCGCGGCTCGACAGCCTGCAGAAGGAACTGGGCCGGATGCGCGGCCTGCGAACCGCCGAAGAAGCGTCTTCGTGAATGGGCGCGCCGCACTGGCCGAGTGGTTCGCGCCCTGCGGGCTCTCTATGGGAACTGTGGCCGCGAAGCGGCGCGCGCGAAGAGAGAGCTGGATGCCGGGTGACCGGCCAGCCAGCTTTGCGCGCTTTGCGCCATACGGCTTTGTTCGTCGGCGGTCAACATCTCCCGGCTCCGCGACAATTGCCGTTCGAGAGAAGCTTCAGCTTCGGGCCCTCCCTGAAGCACCGCAATGGTGAGCCAGCGAAGCGACTCGCCCGCATCGCGGGAGACGCCGCGTCCGTCGCGGAAGAGCAGGCCCAGAGCCGCGGATGCGCGCCAGGAGCCGGCCTCGGCGGCGCGCGTCAGCATCGAAAGGGCCTCACCGGAGTGTCTTTGCGGGATCTCGGGGTGGTCGAGCAGCAGAATGCCGAGAGAATGCATGGCGGGGACATAGCCGGCCTCCGCGGAACGCCGCAGGAATTCAACCGCCTTGCGAAAGTCGTGCTCGTGATTCGGAGACGTGGAATAGAGGACACCCATGCCGAACAGGCCTTCGGGACCGTTCCCCCTGGCGGCCTTGAGGAACCATTTCTCCGCGACTGACTGGTCCTGCGGCGCGCCGAAACCATTCTGGTACATGATGCCGAGGTAGGCTTCCGCGCGCGTATCGCCCTTGCGGGCCAGTTCGTCGAGGAAGTTCATCGCCAGTTCGGGGTCGCGCGGCACTCCGGCTCCGCGAAGATAAAGAACCGCCAGGTTCAGCTTGGCCGTCGGGGAGCCGCTTCCAATGGCTCGCGCAAACCACCTGGCCGATTCCACCGGATCGCGTGCTACGCCGATTCCCTTGTAGTAGAAGTAGCCGAGCTGGACCTGCGCGCTGGGGTCGCCGTGATCGGCGGCCTTGCGGTACCAGTAGAGAGACTGGGCCATATCTTTCGCCACGCCTTTTCCAAACTGGTATTGCTCGGCCCGGCGAAGCTCATCGGCAACGGATTTGGGCCGCGATGCCAACGGAGATTGTCCTTCGATGGCGTCCTGTTGCGAGCCATTCTGTTCGGAGTTCTGGGCGAACAGCGTGGCCGGGATTTCGGCGGCAAGAAAAATGGACAGAATAACGAGCCAAACTTTGTGCTGGCCGGGGCGATGAGAAGCAGAGGAGACGCAGGGATTCGGGTTGAAAGGCCGGGTCGTGCTCATTGCGGATCCTTCTTCGGCATCCGGACCCGCTTGCCACCATCCGGTCATGCCGTCGAGCGACGCCTTCCTTCGGCACGCAGCGCGGATTGGGAAGGCGACGCAATTCGACAAACAAGTTGACTTCCCCCGGCAACGCCTCCGCCCGCGCAGGATCGGGGTGACTCAAATCACCGGTCATTCCAGGAAGAATGTCAATCATCTGTTGTCTGCACTTATCGGCATGAAAGGCTGAAAGGGACAGGTCTGTGCGCCCCCGCTGGGCACTTTTGCGTTTCAAAAACCGCGAAACGCGCGAACAGGGCGGCGCGCGCCGAGTCTATTCCCACTCGATCGTGCCCGGAGGCTTGGAAGTGATGTCGTAGACGACGCGAT
Source organism: Acidobacteriaceae bacterium (assembly GCA_030039035.1). Lineage (GTDB taxonomy): Bacteria > Acidobacteriota > Terriglobia > Terriglobales > Acidobacteriaceae > Telmatobacter. The sequence goes on from JASHQQ010000390.1 coordinate 24,168, forward strand.
TGATCCCGCGCACCTCGTTCACAATTCGGCTGGAGATGCGCTTGAGCACGTCGTGGGGCAGCGGAGCCCAGTCGGCGGTCATGCCGTCTTCGGAATGCACGGCGCGCACCGCCGCGGTGTAGGCGTAGGTACGCTGGTCGCCCATCACCCCCACGCTCATGACCGGAAGCAGTACGGCGAAGCTCTGCCACACCCTTGAGTAGAGCGCCGCGGCCTTGATCTCCGAAACAACAATGTCGTCGGCTTCCTGCAGCAGGGCCACGCGTTCCGGCGTGACCTCGCCGAGGATGCGCACGGCCAGGCCGGGTCCGGGAAATGGCTGCCGGCCAAGAATCTCCTCGGGCATGCCGAGATCGCGGCCGATGCGTCGCACTTCGTCCTTGAAGAGATCGCGCAGCGGCTCGATGAGCTTGAGCTTCATGCGCTCGGGCAGGCCGCCCACGTTGTGGTGGCTCTTGATGGTCTGACTCGGGCCTTTCACGCTGCTCGATTCGATCACGTCGGGGTAGAGCGTTCCCTGCACGAGCCAGTCGACTCCACCGGTCTCTCTTGCAATGCGATTGGCTTCGTCTTCAAAAACTGCGATGAACTCCTGGCCGATGCGCTTGCGCTTGGTTTCGGGGTCGATGACTCCAGCCAGTTGCCTGAGGAATCGCTGGCTCGCGTCGACGGCAACCAGTTGGAGGCCCAGCTTGTCGCGGAGATTGCGCTGCACGTTGACGAACTCGTTCTTGCGCAGCACTCCGTTGTTCACGAAGATGCAGGTGAGCCGGTCGCCGATGGCGCGATGCACGAGCACGGCGGCGACAGAAGAATCGACGCCGCCCGAAAGCGCGCAGATGACGTGGCCCGGGCCGACTCTCTCGCGGATGCCGGCGACGGTCGTCTCGATGAAATGCGCCGGGGTCCAGTCGCCGCGCGCGCCGCAGATGGCGAAGAGGAAATTCTTGAGGATCGCCGGCCCGAGCGGCGTGTGATGCACTTCGGGATGAAACTGCACGGCCCAGATGCGGCGCTCTTCGTTGGCGATGCCGGCGAGGGCATTCGACGTGACGGCGGTGCGATGAAATCCGGGGGGAAGCTCGAGTGCCTCGTCGCCGTGGCTCATCCAGACCTGAAGGCTGAGAGGCATTCCGGCAAAGAGCGGCGTGGAGTCGTCCTCGATCGTCACTTCCGCGTGACCGTACTCGCGCTTCGAAGCCGGGCGCACCTTGCCGCCGAGATGATGAACGATGAACTGCAGCCCGTAGCAGATGCCAAGCACGGGCGCGCCAAGTTCGAGCAGCCTGGGGTCGGCGGCCGGGGCGTCGGCGTCGTAAACCGACGAAGGCCCGCCGGAGAGAATGACGCCGAGCGGATGCAGCGACCGGATGTCGCTGAGCGGAACGGTGCAGGGAAGAACTACCGAGAAGACGTTCTGCTCGCGGATGCGGCGCGCGATGAGCTGCGTATACTGCGAACCGAAGTCGAGGATGACGATGGTCTGGGTGTCCACTTTCTATTGTGGCAGGACGCGGGGCGGGAAGTAAAGAAGTGTCAGATGAAGGGGGCTGGACAGGTCCGGGCAGGATCGATCACCGCGATCTGTTGCCTGTCCTTATAGTTGGCCATGACTCATAATCGCCTGAGAGACGACGTCACCGGAAACTGGAAGGTGCAGATCGTCCTTCTCGGGTATGCCAATATGATGGTCCCTTTTTCCGGCGAGGAAGCGCGCGGCATTGCTGCGCTGGTCAATGGAGATGGCAAAGTCCTTCAACGCGTTCGTCCCCAGGCCGGCGATTGGGAAAATAGAGCTCATCTCGATGTAGGGACCGTTAAAGCGATATGCGCCCAGGCCCACTTGACCAATCATCGTTCCGCCCTGCACGAGGTATTGGCTCACCTGCGTCTGCCCCTTCGCGACCAGGGCAAGGCTGCCGGTAAAACCCAGTCCCTTGCCAACCGAGTCGGGAAGACTCAATGCGCTGCTCCCGGTATCGATTGCCGCCTCGGTATCTCGGCCATTCACCGCGATTGTCACCACTGGAATCCCGCTCTTCATGCTGAGGGGCAAAGTCTCCGCACCATCCTGGGCTGAGAGGGAATCGTCTCCCACTATGATCCGCTTCTTAGGGAAATCGACGGTCAGCGTTTTGTCGCGAAACAGCTTGATGCCCAGCACTCCATCGCAGCCCCGCCCGGCGCCCGGAAACTGATTCACGAGCGCCGCGACGCCATGAAAATCGAGGCCAGCCACAGAAAGAGAATCCAGCGTCACCGTGTCTACGACTCGATCCGCTTCGCCTGACAGATCGGTCAGGTGCTTCTGCCCGGTCGATTGCAATTTGAGCTTTTGCGCAAGCGCCAGCGAGACGATGGCCGCCTCGCTCGTTCCTGTATCGACGACGAATTCGAAAGGCCCCTGGCCACCGATCGTGACTTTGACCATGGGAAGGCCATGGTTGATCGTCATGGCTGCGGAATGATCTCCAGCCTGCCCAGCCACGGGTAACTCCGGGCAGACGGCCAAGATCGAAGCAAGGCAAAGAAACCGCGGAAGCAAACTCGACATCGCGTCCCCTTTTGTTCGGGTCATAGAAATCCCTCCGAGGAAGCTGGGAGTCCACTCCCTAGTGTGGCAGGGGTGGCAGGGGATGTAAAGAATCGAGGATCGAGCCGTAAGTGTGTAGTGCCGCTTTTATCATCGTTCGAAGAGGAATGAACATGCGCGAATCGAAGCCCACCGACGAGCTGACCCGGCGCAAGTTTTTGAGCACGTCTGCCGCCGTGACGGCCGGCATCGCTGCGCCGCTGATCGCAGTGGCGCAACAGACGCCCGGCAACAGCAGCGACAGCCACACCGGGAAAAATGAGACACAGCCCGGCCCGAGGAACGCAACGCTCGACCAGGCCGAGCCGGATTCGGTCTATCCGCCGGAGACCGATGCCGGCGGGCAACCGCCGTTCAAGTACCCCTTCAGCTTTGCGCACAAGCGCATCGAGGCCGGCGGCTGGACGCGGCAAGTCACGGTACGCGATTTCCCGATTTCAAAAAAAGTGGCCGGCGTGGAGATGCGGCTGATCGCAGGCGGAATTCGCGAACTGCACTGGCACCTCAGCGCGGAATGGGCCGTCATGACGGCGGGAAAGGCGCGCATCACCGCCGTCGACCACAAGGGCCGCGCCTTTGTCGAAGACGTGAACGAGGGCGACCTGTGGCTGTTTCCCGGGGGCATCCCGCACTCGATTCAAGGTTTGTCGCCCGATGGGTGCCAGTTCCTGCTCGTCTTCGACGACGGGAACTTCAACGAGTTTGAGACCTTTTTGCTGACCGACTGGCTGCATCACACGCCGCGCGAGGTGCTGGCCAGGAACTTCAACACGCCCGAGTCTACCTTCGACCGTCTTCCCACACGCGAGCTGTTTATCTTTCCGCGCGATCTGCCACGCCCGCTCGAAGAGGAGCGGCGGCAGGTGGTTGCCGAAACCGGCGCTGTGCCCAACAGCTTCGCGTTCTTTGCCAGCAAGATGCAGCCGACGAAGACGACCGCGGGCGGCAGTGTCAAGATTGTCGATCGGGCGAATTTTCCGGCGACGAACATTGCAGCGGCCATCGTCACGCTCAAGCCCGGCGGGCTACGCGAGCTGCATTGGCATCCCAACGAGGACGAGTGGCAATACTACGTGAAAGGGATGGGACGCATGACGGTCTTTTCCGCCGGCGGCCACGCGCGGACGATGGATTTCCACGAGGGCGATGTGGGTTACATCGAGCGATCGATGCCGCATTACATCGAGAATCTCGGCGACACCGACCTGGTCTTCCTCGAAGTCTTCCCCACGCCCGAGTATCAGGACATCTCGCTTGCCGAATGGCTCGCGCACACGCCGTCGCGGCTCGTCGATCAGCACATCGGCACGGGCGAGGAGTTCCTGCGCGGAATCGCGAAGAGGGAAGCGGTGATTCTGCCGGAGTGATTGCGGGGTTCAGCTCACTCATGATTCGGCGATTCCGATTTATTTCGCCTCGTTCTTGTACACCACCCCTGCCTTCATCACGAACTTCACGTCCTGCAGCACGCGAATGTCGTCGAGCGGATTCCTGTCCACGGCGATGATGTCGGCCCATTTGCCGGGCTCGAGCGTGCCCGTCTTCTCCGTCCAGCCCATCAGGTCCACGGCGTTGATCGTCGCGGTTTGCAGCGCAGCCAGCGGCGACATGCCCATCTGGTTCACGTAGACGTCGAGCTCGTGAGCATTCAGGCCGTGCGGGTAGACGGCCGCATCGGTCCCCATGGCGATCTTTACGCCGGCCTGAATGGCGTGCCGGATGTTGTTCTTGGCCACGGCGCTCACGTCGATCATCTTCTGGTGGTAAAAAGGCGGAAGGTGGCCGCTCTCCACCATCCAGTCTTCGAGGTAGAGCGTCGGCACCAGATAGGTGCCGCGCTTGTTCATCTCCGCAATATCTTCGTCGTTGATGTAGCTGCCGTGCTCGATCGAATCGACGCCGGCCTCGGTGGCCCACAGGATCCCCTGCGCGCCGTGCGCGTGCGCCGCCACTTTGCGGCCCAGCCGATGCGCGTCGGCCACGATGGCCTGCATCTCTTCGAGGGTGAATTGCGAGGCCTGCGGGTCGTCGCCTTTGGAGAGTACGCCGCCTGTGGCGCAGATCTTGATCAGGTCGGCTCCATACTTGATATTCTGGCGAACCATGTGCTGCACGGCGGGGACACCGTCGGCTACGCCGTCGCCCACGGCGTGATAGCGGAAGGGAAGCAGGTTGTCGTCACAGTGGCCGCCGGTGATGCCGATCAGCGGGCCGCTCACGAGCATGTGCGGCCCGGCAACCTGGCCGGAGTTGATGGCGTCGCGCAGGTCCACATCGACGTAGCCGCCGGCGCCCACGTTTCGTACCGAGGTGAAGCCGGCCATCAGCGTGGTGCGCGCATTGACCACGCCGTTGATGGCTTCCTTGGCGTCGGTGCCGATGACTTCGCGGTAGGGATCGAAATCGGGATTCATGGTGAGGTGCGTGTGCACATCGATCAGGCCGGGCAGCAGGGTCATTGCCCCGAGATCGATGACGGCGTCACCGGGCTGCGCCGTGACCTGAGCCGACGGCGCGATGGATTGAATTGTGTCGCCGGAGACAACGATCGTTTGTGCATCGAGCAGCTTGCCGGTTTTGACATCGAGCAGATGGCCGGCGCGGATCAACGTGCGTCTGGCCGGTTGAGTGGAAGGCTGTGCCGCGATGGGTAGGGCCGCGAGAAGACAAGACAACACGATTGCCGGCTTCGACAAAAAGATCATTCGGTTTTCTCCGGTGGGAATCCGCATGCGGAGTGTAGCAAATGCGCCCGAGCCGCGCCCAGCTATTTCAGCGTATTGCCGCAGGCGCAACTCGCCTGTATTCGCTTCAGGACTTCGAGCACGGCGCGCGCAGCGTGTTACGCTATCGGCGGCGCGCCTCGGTCGATTTGAGAGGCGCGAAACGGGTCAAAATTGTTCCAGGGCTTTCCGGCGGACGCCATCGCGCAGAAATGGCGATTCCTGCCGGGGCCCCTTCGCGAAGGATTCTCCGATGAAAAAAATCCGGTTGGGTTTCATGATGATGTTGGCGGCCGGAAGCATCGCGGCGCCGGGACTTGCGCAGCAGAACGACTCGCAGCCCTCGCCTCCACCCCAGGTGAAGAGCTTCGATGCGTCGGCGATCGACACGAGCGCCGATCCATGCGTGGATTTTTACCAGTACGCGTGCGGCAACTGGGTCAGGGAGAATCCCGTTCCTGCGGACCAGGTGCGTTGGGCGCGCTCGTTTTCATTGCTGGCGGAGCGCAACCGCTACCTGCTGTGGAAGGACCTGAACGCCGCGGCGGCCGACCCCAAGACGCCGCTCGAGAAGAAATACGGCGACTACTACGCCGCCTGCATGAATACCGATCTCGTGAACCAGAAGGGTCTGCAGCCGATCGAGCCGGCATTGAGGCAGATTGCGGAGCTGAGCGATACGCATCGTCTCGCCGCGCTGGCGGGCGAACTGGCCGGGCAGGGCGACCCGGTGAATCTGTTCCGGTTCGGCGTGCAGCAGGATGAGAAGGACTCGTCGAAGCAGATTGCGAACATCGGCCAGGCCGGGCTTTCGCTGCCTGACCGCGATTATTACATCGTCGACAACAAGCGCTTCGAGAACATCCGCAAGGAATACGTCGAGCACCTGACGAAGATGTTCGGGCTGGCCGGCGACTCGCCGGACGACGCTGCCAAAGAAGCGGCCGCCGTGATGCAGATCGAGACCGCGCTGGCCAAGGCCTCGACCAGCCGGACCGAGCTGCGCCAGCCCGAGAATCGATACCACATTTACACTCTCGCCGATTTCGAGAAGCTGGCGCCGGACTTCGATTTCGCGCTGTATTTCAGGGACGTGAAGGTGGGCTCGTTCGACACGCTGAACGTGGCTACGCCGGATTTTTTCAGGGAAGTGAACGAGCTCGTCGGCTCCGAGCCGGTGGAGGCTTGGAAGTCGTACCTCCGCTGGCATGTGCTGCACACCTTTGCGCCCAATCTGCCCAAGGCGTTCTTCGACGAGAACTTCGATTTCTTCGGCAAGACATTGCAGGGGCAGAAAGAACCCACGCCGCGCTGGAAAGAATGCACGGCCATGACGGATCGCGCGCTGGGCGAGGCGGTGGGGCAGGACTGGGTGAAGGAGAACTTTCCGCCGGCGGCCAAGGCCAGCATGGACAAGCTGGTGGCCGCGCTCGAGAAAGCGATGGGCGAGGACATCAAAACGTTGCCGTGGATGGGCGAGGCCACCAAGCAGGCCGCGGAGGAGAAGCTGGCCATGATCCGCAACAAGATCGGCTACCCGGAGCACTGGCGCAGTTATGCGGCGCTGAAAGTGGAGCGCGGCGACCTGATCGGCAACCTGCGGCGCGAAGCGGTTTTTCAACGCAACTGGAATCTGGGGCACCTGGGCAAGCCGGTGGACGAAAAAGAGTGGGGCATGACGCCGCCGACGGTCAACGCCTATTACGCGGATTCGATGAACGACATCAACTTCCCGGCCGGCATCCTGCAGCCGCCGTTCTTCGACCCCAATATCGATCCGGCGGTGAACTACGGCGGCATCGGCGTGGTGATCGGCCACGAGATGACGCACGGGTTCGACGACCAGGGCGCCAAGTACGACGGCAAGGGCAACCTGCGCCAGTGGCAGACGGATGCCGACAAGAAGGCCTTCGAGGAGCGCACCAGTTGCGTAGCCGATGAATACTCGGGCTTCGAGGCGGCGCCGGCTCACGGCGACGTTCCGTCACAGCACCTGAACGGCCGCCTGACACTGGGAGAAAATACGGCCGACAATGGCGGGCTGCGCATCGCTTATCAGGCCCTGCTGAACACGCTGGCGGAGGAAGGCAAATCGATCGATGAGAAGATCGACGGCTACACCGAGGCGCAGCGCTTTTTTCTGGGCTTCGCGCAAGTGTGGTGCCAGAACCAGACCGAGCAAACGGCGCGGCAGTTGGCGCTTACCGATCCGCACTCGCCGGGGCGCTGGCGCGCAAACGGATCGGTGCAGAACTTCGATGAGTTCGGCAAGGCTTTCGGGTGCAAAAAAGGGCAGCCGATGTACCCGGAGAACTCCTGCCGGGTGTGGTGACGACAGCGAAGCCCGAACGATCGCAGATTCCTGCCGCGCAAGGGTTGACCTTTGCTATCGAAAGCCAGTCCAACTGAGCAACCGTGACTCGGGGAAAAACTGCGTGCCGGCGGAACAGGTTGAGTGTCGCCGGCTTCCCCTTTTCCAGAGGCAAGGAACTCCGGCCGGCAACGTCGTAGACTAGGCACAGGCAACCCTCGGCTTTTACAATGCAACAGGGACCCGTCCCAACCCAGCTCTGCTGTGGAACGATCGCGCCTGGCGGCGCCCGCCGGCCAGGATGAAGGAATCGCATGAGGTTTACGGAATTCGGCAAGGCACTTGTGGTGAGCGCGCTATCGCTGGGCGTAGCCGTGGGGATCACGTCTTGCATTCAAAGCTACACAGTCGGTTTCCTGTATGTGACGGGTACGGTCACGGCCCAGCCGAACGGCACCGGGATCATCAGCGGATTCAAGATCGATCACAACACCGGCTTTTTGACGCCCATCAACGGCATGCCGGTCTCTTCCGGCGGCGCCAATCCCGTGCGCGCCACCCTGCTGTCGGGTTCGCGCTTTCTTTATGTCCTGAATCGGGGAGTGAACTCCTCGGGCGGCAGCGACTGCACCACCGCCGATCCCTGCCGGAACTCCAACATCGCGCAGTTTGCCGTCGGCTCCAATGGCCTTCTCACGCCGCAGGAGACGTTCTTCTCGCAAGGCGTCAATCCCATCCGGCTGATCTCCGACACATCGGGGTCATATCTCATGGTGCTGGATCACGACGCGCCTTCGGACAGCGGCTGCAAGCTGGCGTTAGGGGCCAATGCGACGTCCTGCGGCGATATCACGGTCTTCCAGATCAACGCAACCACGGGGCGGCTGCAACTGGTGGTCAATGCCCAGGTGACGTCGGCCGGCGGCCAGGCTTTGCCGTACTTTCCGGTGCCGGTCGATCCCATCGATTTTGTGCTCAGCAGCAACTTTGTGCTGACGCTGAGCGGAACTTCCTCGACGGGAGACTATGCCTTCCCGTATAGCTACAACTCCTCGAACGGACAGTTGACGGTGAGCCAGAACGCCCAGCAACAACTCAACATCCATCAGGCTACGGCGATCCTGAGCGCCTCGGGAGTGATCTACGTTCTGGACAACGAGCCGATCACGGTGGATGGGTCGGTGGCTTCGCAGAGCCAGGTGCTGCCTTATACGATCGGAACCAATGGAGCCTTGCAGCCCGAGCCCGGCGGCGCGGTACCCGACGATCCGGCTCAGGCCAATCCGGTCCAGCTCCTGGTCGAGTCGAAGGGAAAGTGGGTCTACGTCGCCAACGATGGGGACAACAACACCACTTCCGGCGCGGCGCAGAGCGGCATCACCGGATATGTGATCGAGAATCCGTTTCAGTTGACCGAGATTCCCGGATTGCCCTTTGGTTCCGGAGCCGGTCCTCAGTGCATTGTCGAGGATCCCTCGAACCAGTTCATCTACACGGCCAATTACGACGATTCGTCGGTCACCGGCAAGGCGCTCGATCAGAACTCGGGTGTGCTGAACAATCTGCCCAAGACCACGAGCTTTACGCTGAGCGGGCCCGCCACCTGGTGCGTGATGAACGGCCGAACCGACTAGAACACCGCCGCGCGAAATACTTTTCCATCGGATATTTTGAGGCCGCAGTTTTGGCCGGTTGACGAAAGATGCGCATGAAGTTGAACAGATCGGGCCAGCTTTTGCTGGTTTCAGCGGTGAGCCTGCTGGCCGCCTGGACCATTGTTGCCTGCGGCGCCACGCTGACCGCGGACTTTGTCTATGTGACCAGCTCCAAAGCGGCGGGAACCAACAACTACGGCAACGTCGATGTGATGGAGGTGAACTACGAGTCGGGCCGCCTCCGCCACATTCCCACTTCGCCGTTCCCGTCGGGTGGCCGCGATCCCGTGGCCGAGGCCGTTTCACCGAACTACCAGAACCTCTACGTCGTGAACGAAGACGACAACAGCGTGGTGCAGTTCGCGATCGGCAGCGACGGCAAGCTCTATCCGCAGAACACCATCAACACGCCGGGGGTCTTTCCGCTGGCGATTGCCGTCGGCGGCTCGCGCATGTTTGTCGCCGATACCTACCAGCCCCTGCCCACCTGCTCGCCGGCCGAGCCGTGCTCCGGATCGGTTGCGGTGTTTCCGCTCTCGTCCGGGGGCGTGCCGGGCGCGGCTGTCGCCAACCCGAGCGGGAACATCGACTACTGGCCGTTGACCGCTCCGTGCAGCCCGACCAACGTGCTCACTCCGAGCGCAATCGATGTTCCGACATCAGGGAAGTACGCCTTTGTGGCCGCCTACGATGCGACCGCGGCCGCTTCCGACTCGACGAATTCGCCTTCGTCCAATGGTTGCGACGTGAACGGCGCAGGCACGGCGCCTACGGGTTATCTCTTTGTGTTCGCGATCGGCTCCAACGGTGTGCTGACGGCGACAAGCGGCTCGCCGTTTGTGATTGCCCCGGGCGGCGGCAGCGGCGTGGGCGTACAGCCGGCGGCGATCGCCAGCGACGCCAACGGGCATGTCTATGTCACCGACTTCCTCGGCGCCCGCGTTTTTGCTTACGCCGCCGGAAATGGCGCGCTGACGCAATTGGGCGGCAGCCCGTTTGCCGCGGGGAATCAGCCCGCGGCGATCGCGCTCGACTCGAGCGGCGGATACGCCTACGTGGCCAATTCGCTGGACAACACCATCACGGCGTACACCGTCAGCGATGGAAAACTGTCCACCTTCGGCACCTTTGGCACCAGCACGCAGCCAGTGGCGATTCTGGTCGACCCCAACACCGGTCACTATGTCTATGCGGCGAACTACCTGGGCGCATCGGTCTCCGGCTACCAGCTCATTTCCAGCAGTGGAGCGCCGACGCTGGTGGTGACCCAGAATACGCCTTACACGGTGGACCCGCAATCGACGGCTTTGGCGGCGATTCCGCACCAGGTGGACCAGTCGAATTTTTGAAGAGAGCAGCGGATACCCTAACCTGTTTTTCCCGGGGGCTGGATTTTGGGGCCCGCGACGAAGGAAGCGCATGAAGTTGAGCAAACCCAGCCAGTTGTTTCTGGTCTCCATGGCAGGCCTTCTGGCGGCGACTCTGTTCTCCGCCTGCCAGATCGTAACGATCGATACTCTCTACCTGGCCAGTTCGGCGGGACCGGGTAATTCGAGTGGACTGGTCGATGTTTTTGACGTGGATTCGGAGACAGGTGCGCTGCGGCCGGGCGCGTCAACGGTCTCGTCGGGCGGCGACTCGCCGGTGGCACTGGCCGTCAGCTCGAGTTTTCTGAACCTGTACGTTGCCAACCAGGCGAGCAACAACATCGTCCACTTCTCGATTGGCTATAGCGGAGCTTTGACCAAGGCGGATTCGGTCAGCCTGAGCGGCGTGGGCTCCAACCCGGTTTCGATCGCCGTCAACAATGCGGGGACGCGGCTCTACGTGGTCTCGGGCGATCTGCCCGGCAACGTTCCCGGCGCCGAATTGGCGGTGTTTCCACTGGATTCGAGCGGCGCAATCGGCTCGCCGCTGGCGAACGGTTCGACGCACGACTGGCCGCTGACGCTGCCCACCAACCCCTCGGATCTGATCGTTCCCACGGGCGTAACGGCGATTGCCAGCAACAACGCGGTCTATGTCACAGCCTACGACCAATCGGCCTACAATCCGGGCGGAGTTGCGACCAGCACGGCAAATCCCGGCTGGGTTTTCGGCTTTCAGGCCAGCACGAGCGGATCCGTTTCCGCGGCTCCCGGCAGCCCGTTCGAGGCGGGCGTGAAGCCGACCGGAGTCGCCGCCGATCCCACCAATCGCTTTGTCTACGTCACCGATTACGCGTCGAACGAGCTGATCGGTTACTCCATCGAGTCGCGTTACGCGCTCAACTTTCTGCTCAACGGACCATTCAAGACCGGCAACGAGCCGCAGGCCGTGACGATCGATCAGCGCGGCAAATACATCTACGTTGCCAATGCCCTCGACTCCTCGGTCTCCGCCTACGATATCGACCTTTCCACAGGCACGCCGTCGGCTGCCATCAATGTGACCGGCTCGCAAACCAACTCCACCGACGCGCAGCCGGTATCGATCATAGTCGACGCTGCGCTCGGTCGCTTTGTCTACACTGCCAACCATCTGGGCAATTCGATCTCGGGCTTTCAGCTCAATCCGAACACGGGCGCGCTTTCTCCTACGCTGAATACGCCGTATCCGTCCAGCGCCAGTCCGACTGCGGTGATTACGGTTCCGCACGGCAGCCACTCGACGGAATCGGTCACACCGTAGAGCCGATCAGAACTCCTGTCGGCAATTCGGACCCGCGATTGACAATCCTTGGGTTGCCCCAACCCTGGAATCATCGGGTTGAGGATGATTCGGGGATGGAATCAGAGTCCTTTCGCCCGCCGAAAATCCCGCACCACCCCCGCCGGGTCGCGATGCTGGCCATCGACGGCTTCATTCATCGCCCGCATATCGTCGGCAGTGATCCTGCCGGCCAGCGCGTCCAGCGCCGCCTGAATCTTCGGCCAGCGCTGCAGCGCTTCGTCGCGCACCAGCGGAACCGCCTGGTAGGGTGGAAAGTAGCGCCGGTCGTCCTGGAGCATCGTCAGCCCCAGCGCCTGGATCGGCCCGTCCGTCGAATTGGCCGCGATCATGTCCACCTGGTGCGCTTCGAGCGCGCGATAGAGCAGCCCCAGGTCCATGGTTCGCGGCGGCGCGGCGAACTTGAGACCATATGCCGCGCTCAGGCCGGGCAACCCGTCGGGCCGCTGCTCGAACTCGTATCCCACGCCCAGCCGCCACTGCGGCGTGTACTGCGCGGCCTGGCTGAGCGTGGTCAGGTGCAGCCGCCGCGCATCCTCGCCGCGGATGACCATGGCGAAGGTGTTCTCGAAGCCCAGCGGCGGTCCGACGGTGACGCGATACCGCGATGCATAGAGCTGCCGGACCGTATCGAGCACCAATTGCGGATCGCGGCTCACCGGCTGCTTCAGAATCGCCGTCAGCGCCGTTCCCGTGTACTCGACATATCCATCGATGCGCCCGGCGACCAGCGCCTGCTGGCAGATGTAACTCCCCGCCAGATAAAAGCGCCGCTCGACCTCGAGCCCGGTCTTCGCCTCGATCTCCTGCGCCAGCAACTCGCCGAGGACGACCTGTTCGGTGAAATTCTTCGCGCCGATGATGGGATGATTCGCGCGCGGAGGCGCGCAGGAAGTGAAAATGCAAAGAGCCGCCGCCGCGCCTGCAAGAAGCCCGCGCGTCATGCCGTCCGAACCTTGAACCAGCGCTCGAGCAAGCCCAATGCGCCGTCTGCGATGAGCGCCAGTACGGCTGCCGGAATCGCCCCGGCCAGCACCAGCCGGTTATCGACCGACGCGACGCCACGAAAAATCAGCTCGCCCAGCCCGCCTGCGCCCACCGCGGCCGCTATCGTCGCGATGCCCACGCAGGTCACGGTTGCGGTGCGCAGACCGGCGAGGATGAACGATGCAGCCAGCGGCAGTTCCACCTTGAAGAGCCGCTGCGTCCCGGTCAATCCGAGGGCGAGAGCCACTTCAATTACGGCCCGATCGATGCCCTGGATTCCCGCATAGGTATTTCTCAGGATGGGCAGCAGCGCGTACGCAATCAGGGCGACAATTGCAATCCTGGCCGCGCGCTCGCCCAGCCAAGGCAATGGAAGCAGAAAGCCGAACATGGCCAGCGAGGGGATGGTCTGCAGGATGTTGGCGACACCGATGACCGGCTGCGCCCAGCGCGTCGCGCGCGTGAGCCAAATACCCACAGGGATGGCGATGGCCGCGGCGAAGAGCATCGCCGCTGCGGTGAGCCAGAGATGCTCGACCGTCAGCTCGGCGATCTCGCTGCCATATTGCGAGAGGAAGCTCGTGCTCGCGCCTGCATTCATGATTGGGCCTCGCTGGATGCGATGCGCTCGCCGCGATGGAAGGCGCGGATGTAGGCGGTGATCTCAGGATCCTGGGAGCGCAGAAACTCTTCTGGCTGGAGGTTGGCGATGAGCCTGCCTTCATTGAGCAGCGCGATGCGGTCGGCGAGGTAGAGGGCTTCGTCGAGATCGTGCGTCACCAGCAGAACGGTCTTGCGGATGCGCGCGAGCAGGGTGCGCAGCATGTCCTGCATCTCGGCGCGGGTGAGGGGATCGAGCGCGCCGAAGGGCTCGTCCATGAGCAGGATTGCGGGGTCGGCTGCAAGCGCGCGGGCCAGGCCTACGCGCTGGCGCTGGCCGCCGGAGAGCTGGTGCGGGTAGCGGCGCGCGAACTGCGCCGG
>JASHQQ010000391.1 GCA_030039035.1 Acidobacteriaceae bacterium
CTACGACGCTGCTGAACTGACCCCCGGAATCTGTCCATTCCGGAATACGATCTGGACGAAGGAAAGGGGAACGGAAATGAGCTAAAGCAGGCGCAAACAGTGTTCTCCTCCTGCTTCAATAGCTCCCCATGCCCTCGTTACGCAGCTGTCGATTTCAGCAGAAAAGTTCTGAAATCGTCCGCCAGGGCCGACCATTCAATCCGCCTCCGCACAATCTCCTGTCCCTGAGCTTTGCAACTGGCTGCCGATCCATGAAGCGGGTGCCCCAGGTCTCGGGTGTTGAGACCTGGGATGGCAGAATCCCGAAGAGTCGGGATGCTGCGGCGTATCCTTGCCGCAAATGCCGCGCGGCCTTGCCCGATTTCAGCAGACGCGGGAGTTTCACTTCCTCACCTTACAGTTGCTACCGAAGACAGCCGTTTTTGGGGAGCGCCCGGGCCAGGGATCTTTTTGAGTCGGCGCTGGAGCGCATTCGGATTCGCTACAGGTTTGTGGCAGCAGACGACGTCGTCATGCCGGAGCCTGTGCATCTGCTGGTCAGCGATCCATTGTGTACGGCTGAAGATGCTGCGTCTATGTTGGCCTGACAGAATTCCACTGAAAGAAAAAATCGCTCGCTGCGCACAAAGTTTGGATCGTTTTTCCGCTTTCTGAGGGTGAGGGAGATCCCCCGTCCCCCGTTTCTTCGCACAGCCGGTAACTTTGAAAGTGCTCGTCTCGCCGCCCGCCGATGCCCTCGCACGGGGGTAGAGCGGCACGTTCAGCACAGCGCCGGCTTTCTGGAAAGTAACCCGGCCAGGAAGGAGGGCCTATGAGCATTGAAGGAACAAGGTTCTGTGATCTCTGTGGCGAGGCGATATTCCAGGACGATCTCGCCCCGGTCAAGATCGAAAAAGATGGCCATTTCCATCGCTTCCATTTCCACAACAGGCACAGTAATGACTGCCTTGCGCAGGAACTCTCGTTCCTGGAAACCGGGCTGGCAGCGGCATAATAGGACAGTTCCTGCGTGGTGGATTGCCGACCCGACCTTGTGGCGCCAGGGGAACGAGAGTCGTTTCTTGCCTCTGTTTGGGCATGCGATGAAGCCGGGTTCAACCTATTGATCCGTGTACTTCGGTATATGACTTTGTACGAGGGTGGCGCGACGGGTCGGATATCGGCACCAATGATCTTTATGCGTTGCGCCTCGAGGGAGTTAGCGATTCTTCGGATTTCCGTTCCGGAATTCAGGCCGAAATGGGCCCCCGGGGTCGGCGCAAGTGTTTGATGAGAGCAGACTGAGGCGCTCAACAACCGATTGTGTCCAAAATAGTCGGCAATACGGAAGTATCATCAAATCTGGTCTCCCCATTTGGTCCGCTTCGATTCCCCTTCGGTGCCATTGAGAGTTGCCCGGACAGGAGTCAGGATTTCCGCATGCGAGTCAACCTCAGCACCCGGCCGTCTGGTCCCTCCGCATCCGGGGCAGGAACTGTGCCGCTCACATTGACAATCCGCCCGGCGTGTGGGCTTCCCGGGGACTATGAGTGCTCAACCGATAGCGCGGCCCTGCTGCGCCTGCTCCGGCAACAGACCGATCTGCCGGGTTATGTTCTTGAGGGGTTTGAAGCCAAGCTCCGCCTCCCTCTCGGTGCGCGTCTGACGGGTGTGGAACTGAGTGACAGTGTCCTTAGCGAAATCGGCTACTTCATCGACTGACAAATTGCGCCGGTCTCCTGCTTCCCGCCGGGCAATGCCCGGTTTGGCGGTAATCCACCCCGAACATCCTATGTCCCTCAATTTCGCTCCTTCATCAGTCAGGCGAAGGAGGATCGATGTGTCGACAGCCGCCACGTCTGCGCTGATCTTCCCTGTTTCAAGCTTCAGCCCGAGTTGTTCCCGAATTGCGCTGAATAGTGATGATGGGGTGGAATCCGCGGCATCCTCCGAATGCGATGTGGCATCCGGCACGTCAGCATCGCTCATTATGGGGAACGGCGCATCGTCAGGCATCGACGGCAGATTGAAGTTGCAGTTCCCGGTCGGCCCGGTCTTGTCGACCACGGCGCGACCAGGGACATGGAGGCGAGAAAGCTGGCCAGCAAGGACGATCGTCGGGATGCTGTCCGCTTCAATGTGGCCCGGCGCCTGCCGGTTGCAGCACTCGTCGCTTCAGTCAGTACACGTCGCGATGGTAGCGATGCGCTTCCTTGAGCCCTCCAACGTATTCTTCCGCGGCCTGAGCTGACATCGCCCCCTGCTTCTGCACGATGCGGCAGAGGGTTCCATGCACTTCTTTCGCCATCTGCGACGCGTCGCCGCACACGTATATGCTCGCTCCCTCCTGAAGCCAACTCCAGAACTGCGAAGCCCGCTCCATCATCCGGTCTTGCACGTAGATACTATCGTCGTTGTCTCGCGAGAATGCGGTATCAAGACGTGACAAATGGCCGTCCAGATGCATGAATTCGAGCTCTTCCCGGTACAGGTAATCGGTGGCCGAGCTGCGCTCGCCAAAGAAGAGCCAATTCTTGCCCTTGTGCCCCAACACCCGACGCTCATGCAAGAAAGCACGAAACGGGGCAATGCCTGTTCCGGACCCGATCATGATCATCGGAGTGTCGGGATTGGATGGCAGTCTGAATTTCTTGTTTGGCTGGATGTATATCGGGAGACGGTCGGCAACCGATGTTCGGTCGGCAAAGAATGTGGAGCACACACCGCCGCGATCGCGATTGTGGGCCGTGAATCGGACTACCTCGACTGTGGTGTGGATTTGCCCGGCGTGTGCGGCGGGACTGGAGGAAATCGAATAGAGCCTCGGCGCAAGCTTTGGCAACAACCTGACCAGCTCATCAGGATCGTCAACGACCTCGGGATATTCGATGAGCAGGTCGATGAGCGCTCGATCGCAGACGTAGGCGTCCAGAGCGGCCTGATGCTCCGGCTTCAGCAGGTCAAGGAGGGGTCCGCAATTGCCGCGACTGGCATATCCCTGAACAATCTTGCGATTCAGCCTGGTGATTTGACGCTCATGAGCGAGCGCGTCATGGAGTGTCGTAGTGCCTGCCTTCACGCTGGCGACCTGTTCATTGCCGTTGAAGCGCAGTTTTTGCAGGATCTCCGCAACGAGGTTCAGGTTGTTGGTTGGGATGACTCCGCAAGCGTCTCCGACCTCATAGCAGATTCCTGTGCCCTCGATGGAGAAACCGACATGAAGCGTGGATTTTGTGGATGTGACATGAGTCAAAGACCGTTTGTCGATCACCGGAGCCAAAAACGGATTGTCGCGCGTGAATGCCATTACGTTATTCGATGGGGACGGTTTCGGGGTCGCGACAGGATCGGGCGATGAAACCTGCGGCTTTGGTTCAGGCCGCGCCATGGGCGGCTTGCGGAGTTGCAGGAGAGAGTCTTCATTCAGGCGCGCAATCATCGCCGTCTTCCATTGCGCAAATGGCTCGTCAAGATCCACGTCGCAATCGACCCGATCCGCCAGCCGGTTGGCTCCCAGCGCAGCGAGTCTGGCATCGAGATCCTTGCCGAATTTGCAAAAGTGCTCGTAATGCCGGTCGCCCAGCGCAAAGATTGCATAGGAGAGCTTCTCCATGCGCGGGAAGTGCTCCAGGCAAAGCTGCTCGTAGAAAGGCCCCACGCCGTCGGGAGCATCTCCATTTCCATACGTGCTGGCGAGAATCAGCGCGCAGGATTCCGCCGCGAGGGCTGCTGGCGTGTACCCCGCAAGCGTTGCAACTGCCGGAGTATGCCCTTGCGCCTTCAGCTCCCTGGCCAGCTTCCGCGCCTGTCCCTCGGCGGTTCCCGATTGCGACGCATAGAGCACCGCGATGCGTCGCGATGGCTTCGCTTCGATCGCCGCCTGTGGAGCAGAAGAAAACATCCCGGCCAGGAGACCGTTCAGCCAGGCACGCTGCTCCGCTGTGAACGGGGCATTTTCGGGGACGTAGGGAATAACAGCACTCATTGCAACAGCTCCTTGACAGCGAGAAGTGATTGCAGTTCGGGGATGCTGTGCCTGCGGCTAAACTCAAGGAAAGATTCATTCGGGTTGCGCCGCTCCGCGAACATGGCGAAGAGTCTTTCCAGCATCGGAGGCAACTCACTGTATGCAACAGACGGGATGAGCTCGCGTGCCAACCCCTGGTCGCGGCCGGTTCCACCACCAACGACAACCTGATATCCCTCCTCGCCGTCGACCTTCGTGCCCAGCAGGCCGATATCGCCCGCGTAATGCTGCGCACAGGAGTGAGGACAGCCCGTCACGTGGAGATTCACCGGCTGGTCGATCTTGAATCTCGCGTCGAGCAGATTCGCGAGCTCGACTGCATGTGCCTTCGTATCCGTGGCGGAATAGCGGCAGCCGCGATTTCCCGTGCACGCCACAGTCCCGCGCAGGACCGCGCCCGCGCTGCACTCAAGCCCCGCGGCGCGGAGACATTCGGCGGCGAGATCGACGCGCGCGGAAGGAATGTTCGGAATAATGAGATTCTGCCAAATCGTGAGGCGCAACTCCCCGCTGCCGAACTGATCGGCGATGTTGGCCAGTGCGCGCATTTGCGTCGCCGGCAGCCGTCCGACCGGAACCGAAACGCCGATGTAGTGCAATCCTTCCTGTCTCTGCGGGTAGACGCCGATGTGTCCCGCCCGGTCAATTGCGTTCCGTTGCTCGCATTCGTCAGCGGGAATGCTCAGCAACGGGAAAGCCAGGCGTTTCCCGGTCTCCGAAACGAACCTCTCCTTGCCCCAACTGTCTACCAGGTATTTGAGTCGCGCCTTCTTGCGGTCGGTGCGGTCCCCGTTGTCGATGAAAACGCGTATCATCGCTGCGGCGACAGCAACTGCCTGTTCCGGATGCAGCAACAAGCCGCAGTCAGAAGCGAATTGCTTGTGCCCGGTGATGCCGCAGAGCAATACCCGGAAATACAGGCCCGGCGGAACACTGCGCCCTTTACCTGCTTGCACAGCCACGAATCCGATGTCGTTCGTGTCGGCGACCACGCTGACGGTGCCGCCGCCATCGAAGGCGACATTGAATTTGCGCGGCAGTCCGTAAAGGTCGCGGGAATTCAGGATGTAATGGTGAAGAGCACTGGCGAATGGACGAGCATCAATCAGCTCGTTCGGATCGATGCCCGACAGGGGCGATGCGGTAATGTTGCGTATATTATCCGCGCCGGAACCGCGCGAGGTGAGGCCCAGGGCATGCACCGCGGTTAGAACGCGCACGATGTCTCGCGGCTGCAACTCGCGTATCTGCAGATTGGCACGCGTTGTGATGTCGGCGCCGCCCGCGCCCCACTTCTCGGCAATGTCGGCCAGGCCCCGAAGCTGGTGTGTCGTTACAGCACTGCCAGGGATGCGCAGCCGGAGCATGAATGAGTCCTGTGCGGGAGCAACGTAAAACAGACCATGGAATTTGAACCGAAAGACATCTTCTGCTTCGGGCGCGCGATTCTCATCGGCATGAGCGAGAAGTTTGTCCCAGATGTCGAGAGGGTTTTGCCGGTATTTCCACAGTTCTTCCCGGCAGAGATCCTCGACCGGCGTTCCGTGAAAGGTTTCCTCCACTGGCTCAGCGCGATTGACGGAGCCTGAGGAGGGGTCATCTGTCAGCAGGCCGGATGCCGTGTGACCGACGAAGGGCCGCGCTCCTCGCTGCATTGTGCCGGCAAAGAAGCCGAGGAGGTACTCCTTCTGTTCCGCGCTGAATCCCGCCGGATTGTTCGGTGCAGGAGATTCCATGCCGAATGTCCTTTGCCTGTGCGATACGCATGCGCCGAAATGCGACGCTGATCGCTCAAGAGACCAGCGGCAACACTATGACTCCTGCCCGTTGCAAGGCATGGCGCAGTCAGTTTTTCAGTTGAAACCCCTGGCACGGCATGGTGCCGGGCAATCAAGATAGGGAGACGGCCCAGTCTCACCTTAAGAAAGATCCTACGCAAGGTTGCCGTGAAATACAAGCACCGTGTTGATTCGGTTCATTGAACTACTCGGCGGTCAATGATGGGTCGTCCCCGCTCACTTGACCGGAGAAAGACCATCGATTCTTGCGCAGATCGTCGTTCAGCAGAATGGCCTCGGCGATTTCCCGCATCGACTTGCGGCGCTGCCTGCTCTCGCGCTGCATCGCCCTGTAGGCTGTGTCTTCGTCGAGTCCAAAGTCGCGCTGCAAGACTCCCTTGGCTTTTTCGATGTGCTTCCGGGACTCCAGGCGGTCGGAGAGTTCCAGGTTTTCACTCTCGAGCCGGGCCCGCTCCAATTCGGCTCCGACGAGGTAACCGGCTGCGGTTAGCAGACGTACTTCTTGCTCGGTATGGTAGTAAGGCTTGCGATGCTGCAGGTTAATCACGCCGATCAGTTTGCTGCGGCAAAGGATCGGCACGGAAAGAAATGCCTCGAAGGTGTCCTCCGGCAAGTTCCTGAAGCGTTGGAAACGCGGATCCTTTAGGGCCTTTTCAGGGATGGCGACCGGTTCACGATGCCATCCGACCCACCCGGTAATGCCCTGGCCGAGCCAGATGCCAAGATGATCGACAAGATCCGAGTGAGGATTCTTCGAAGCGCGCAGAATCAGTTGATCGCCTTCGAGAACGTAGACAAAACAGGAATCGCACTGGATCAGGGAGCCGGCAAAGTCCACAATCCGATTCAGTACGGTGTGCAGTGGATCAGACGCCGCCATGCGGCTGCCGATCTCGTGAAGGAAGTCTACTCCGGAGATGACCGGCCTGGCGGTCCGCGCAGGTGTCGGCTCTTTCGTAAGGAGAGGGCTGATCGGTCCGGCCGGGCCGTCGGGGACGTGAAGAGAGGCTGCCGCACGCTTTTGCTTGAGCAGTTTGTCCGCGTTTTCGGCGATCTCCTTGATGAGAAATCCCATTTTCGATTGCGATGGCTCAAAGTCGGGTACAAGGCGGGACATCGAGAGGCCTTCCGTTGTGCTCGGTCCAATGGAGCCGATCACGGTGGAGCGGAGCCCCTCGTAAAGCGCATCGGTGTATCCCATGCGCCCAGCCATCAGGAAGAGATGGGCAATCTGCCCCGCGTTCATGAAAAGCACCACGTCGACATGCCCGTGGGCAAGTGCAATCACTGCCTCCCGCAACGGTTGAACATCTTCGGGCAACGCCCATTGGTACACCGGAACTCGCGTAATTGAAACGCTTTTTTCCGCAAGAGCGGTAAGAAGCTCGGGGTTGGACGTGCCGTATTCCTGTACGGCGATGTTCATTCCGGTCAGGTCCTCTCCGAATTTTTCCTCCATCGCCTGCACCAGCACGCGCCACGTAAACGGCTCGGGAGCGACAACCGTGACGGGGATTCCGGATTCGCGCAGTGCACTGCATGATTTCGGTCCGCGCGCGGCAATCCTGACCGAGCGCAAAGCAGTGAGAAACCTCTCGCGATCAATGTGTTCCGAAACTGTCTTGATGAGGGTACGCACGCCGACGCCCGTCGTGAAGATGACCAGGTCGAACGCTCCGGCAATCAGTGCTTCGGCGAACTCGATTACGAGCCTGTCGGAGCTCACGGGAATTTCCCGCATTGCGGGAGCGGCAAGCGGTTCGCCGCCGTAGGTACGAATCAGCCTGCCAGCTTCAACTGCGCGGCGCGACTCGAGGCTGAGAACACGGATACCATTGAAGTTTGCGGTCGCCATCTGGTGACTCGGTAAACGGAAATACGCAACCTGGCCAGGAACCTTGCTTCCTCACGCGGAAAACTGCGATGGGGATTCGACAGACGGATATCACTCGGTTCGAGCAACCGATCTCACGGCCTCATTCCATTTTATTCGTGCAACCATTATGGAACGCGCTACCAGACAGGATCGCTGAAAGGGAATAAGGATCCCATCAAAAAGCTGATGAGACAAGTGCGGTCCTGGTCCACACTGTTGAGGCGGTTGACTGCGGCTGCCATGTTGCTGACTTCGTGTTTTTCCGGCTGCTGGCAATACCGGCGCGGGTCGCCCTCCGCACAGACGTGGGTCGCCCTCCGCGGCGCGCCTTTTGGCGGCGAATCCTGAGATTCCGGTCGGCGTTCGCTCCCCGGCACAGGCTGCGGACATCGGCCACCGGAAACTCTGCGCGAAGAGGCGCAGTTGGCCACTTGCGGCTAGTCCTGAGTCTGATGAGGCGTCGCGGGCGGCGGCGAAGCAGGGGTGGGAGATGAGCTGCCCTTCCCATCTTTCCCGGCTGCTTGCCGGGCCAGCTTCTCCGCTCGTTTCCGATTGTGGCGCCGCACGATGTCAGGCCAGAATTCGATCACCTCGGAACCGATAATCCCCTGGGCGGTGACGGTGAACCCGCGTTCAAAAGTGCCCCTTACCGTACGGTCCGATTCGGGGTAGTAGACATTGGAAATGCTGGAGCCAATGAGATTTCCGAGCACATTTGCATAGTTCGGTCCCCAGGTCCCGCTATCCCGTTTGCACCATATGGTGCCGCTGGCCGCCCAAAGAATGCGCCTGGCGTAGCTGCCTGTGCCCTTCTGAAAATAACGCGGATCTTCGCGAAACAGGCTCGTCAATACCGCGTTTCCGAAGAAGTTGCCCGTGAAATAGTCAGCGTAGGCCGCGCCAAATCGTTTGGCATAACCTTCTGCTCCAGGTCCATACTCAGGGAAGCTGTTGTCGGCCTGGTCTATGCCGGCGCCGGCGGCTGAGAGAAGGTAGGCCCACGGATCGGTCGCGCTCTTGAAAAACAGTTGGTATTTCTGGCTGGTGCTCAGCGGAGCGGCTTCGCGGTTATTGGTGGTGTTGAAGGCCGCCATCACGCCCAAAACCCGGTGCCGCTCCTGTTCCTTCAGTTGGTCTTCGGCCGTCTGCTGCTGGTTTTTGTTTGAGCTTTGTGAAGAAGATGAGGACTGGGGCGCGGTCTGGCCAGCCACTGCCGGACTGGAAGTTGGGCTGGAGCCCGATTGCTGCAGGCTCAAGAATGGATCAACCGGGAGCTCAGGATCAGCAGCTTGTGACCTTAGCAAAGGAGTTGCAAGGAACCAGGCCGCTACTATGGATGCAGATGCGAGCCATCGATTTGGAGCCAATCGGTGCACTGGATACCTGCTCGTGGACGCGGGGCCCGACGGGGCTTTCGCCCGCGCCAGGATGCGATTCCCTGCCTGTGGAGTCGATTTTCCGTCAAGTCTCAGCCAGGAATCAATTGCGTCCGGCGGAAGGTGCCGCTGTTACTCGGGCAAGACCAGGGAATCGAGTCGGTCGGAGGTATCGACCCAATCCTTTCACCGTGGACCCGGCCGGCTACCAGGAAATCGCAGCGGAGTCCCGGTTTTATGCTTCGGAGGGAGCCGCGGCCTTCTGCTTCTCATGATGGTCGAATATTCCGCCAATACCCCGACCTGTATCCTTGGCGATTTGCCCGTGGCCTTCACCACGCCGACGCCGACGTCCTTGCCTGCCGCGGCTCCGGCAGGGCCGCCGGAGACGTCGGCGAATGAACTGCAGGGGGCGCGGGAGCGCCAGCCAAAGGTGTTGGGAAAGGTGCGGGGACCTTGTCACCCTTCACCCAGGCGAAGCCGCTGGCAATGTCGCGAAAGTCAGGGAAAGGAGTGGCGACTCGGGCATTAAGCCGTCAGCACGCCGTGCAACTTCAAGTGAACGGAGAATTCTGAATCTGCTCGCAGAAGTTGCTCCGCTCGCTTGCAAGTTCTCAAATCTCGGCAATTTTCTCCTCGACAGCGGCAAACAATGCCGCACATTCAGGATTGAAGTTGGGGTCAAGGGCGCGTTGCAGACGGGATATTGAGGCGATCAGGCGCAAGGAAATCGTACAGACTTCTTTAGCGATCTCCGAGGGGCCCGTAGATTCGGAACTGACTGTATGGCTTGCCGGGTTAAGCCTCAAATGCCAATGGGTCTTTTCCAATTCGACATACATTGACAGGGACTGGCTGATGAGATTCGCAAGCGCGCACCCTGAATTCTTCTCTTCGGGAGAAGAGTCGTGCCCCAGATACTTCACCTGGATCGATTTGCCGAACGGTATGGAAAGGGCCATGTCCATTGTCCTTCTCCCACGGATTTCGTCCGGAAGCCGGGTTCACCGTCCGGATCCGGAAGCAGAGCTCCCGGAAAGAGTTCAAAAGCAACAACGAAACGATCAAAGTCACAATAAGCCCAGGGAATCAGGCGGCCATTTCGCGCGGATCGAATGAAAATGAGAGTTCCACTTCCGTGCCGCACCCGGGCCTGCTCCATATCTGGAGTTGCGCGCCCATTGCTTTCGCCTGTTCGACCATGGTTCGAATGCCGCAGTGCGAGCGATGACCCAGCTTCAGCACCTTCGGTTCGAAGCCACATCCGTTGTCGCGAATGACTACGCGCAGCCGGCGAGGAAGATACTCCACTTCGGCTTCAATGTTCGTCGCATCCGAGTGGCGAATTGCATTGACGAGCGCTTCGCGCTGAATCTTGCAGACGTGCTCCTCGATGGCTGAGCCCAGTGTCTTCGGCTGACCTGTCACTACGATTCGGAGTGGCCGACGGGCATTATGAGCGATTTCTTCGAATACCTCCAGAAACGCGCGTTCCAGACTCGTGGGTGAACCAGGGGAGGGCATTAGCGTTTGCAGAACAATCCGACCTTCGTCGATGACGCGGTGCGTGATCCTCGACAGGCGACCGAGAAATCGCTTGCCCGGAGAATCCGGTCTTTTGCGACGCTCGTCGACCCGACCCTTCTGCACCCGCAGGATTCGCTCTTCATCGTCGCGATCGACGGCTCTTCGGGTTCGACTGCTGGTCCACCGCGCGAAACCTTCGGCAGACAGAGTCTGTTCCATCACGACGTTCGAGGATCGTTCAGCATCATGGTTCATAACCTATGTCGCTCCCTTGTTCGATCCACCTGCGTATATACGACGGGCAATCCCTCAGCACAATCCCGCGAGCCTCGCAGGCGACAAGAAACCTGATCGCCTCCCGGTCCACGAGCTTCACTTCTGTCAAGTCGAGCGTCACTTTTGTGGGTTCTGCTTCCGCGTCGAGGAGTTCATGCAACTCCGACACATGTTCCGCCTCGATTCGGCCGCTGAGTGCAAAGATCGCGTATCCGTCAAGCTCGGATCTTCGGATCTTCAACATTCTGCAATGCAGGATGCAATTGGGTTGCCAGACACAAGTGATTGAAAACAAGCTTATTATCTACATCGAGAAATCACGAAGTTCGAGAATTCACGAACTTCGTGATGTCAGGGCAAGCAAGCGCCTAGAGGCTTTTATAGCGGTACTTGTTGATCCTGAGGGCTTTGATTTTCGAGTCCAGCGTCGAGGCGGGAACGCCAAGCCTGGCGGCCGCGCCGGTCGGCCCCGACACCTGTCCCTGAGCTTCGGCGAGCGCCGCCTCAATGACTCTTTTCTCTTCAGACGCCGGGATTTTCAGGACAGGACGGCCGGCATGGCTTGGCTGACAGCCTGCCTGCGATAACCAGCTCTCGTCCACCGTGAAGGACTCGGTGTCGCACACGATGATTGACCGCTCGATCACGTTCTGCAATTCGCGAATATTCCCGGGCCAGGCGTAGGAGGTGAGTCTGGCCAGGGTCCCACTATGAATGTTTCGAATCCTTTTTCCCGCCCGGCTGGCGTAGCGGTCGATGAAATACTCGACCAGGAGCGGGATGTCCTCTTTTCGTTCCCGAAGGGGCGGTATCTCGATGGGAAAAACATTGAGCCGATAATACAGATCGCTTCGGAACGTCCCGGCCTCAATGGCAGCCTGCAAATCGCGATTGGTAGCGGCAATCACGCGCACGTTGGCTTGAATTGGTTTCGTGCCTCCCAGCCGTTCGAACTCACGCTCTTGCAATACGCGAAGAAGAGCGATCTGGGTTTCTGCCGGGAGTTCGCCCACCTCGTCAAGAAACAGCGTGCCTCCCTCCGCCGACTCAAAGCGGCCAAGGCGACGTTGCGCTGCTCCAGTGAAGGCTCCCTTTTCATGGCCGAACAATTCCGAAGTGATCAATGAAGACGGTATTGCAGCGCAATTGACGCTCACGAAAGCCCTTGCGGACCGGTGCGAGCGCTTGTGAATCGCCCTCGCAATCAGTTCCTTGCCTGTTCCGGTTTCGCCGGTGATCAGGACGGTGGACTCGGTAGGTGCGACTCTGGCAAGACGGGCAAGGACCGATCTCAACGCGGGCGACTCTCCCACGATCTCCTCGAACATCGACGCCTTGTCGATTTCCTCCTTCAGCAAAACGTTTTCTTCGTAGAGCCGGTCCCTCAACGTCTTGATCTCGGCAAAAGCACTCTCCAGCGCCGCCCTCGATTCATGCTGCTCGGTCACGTCGATTGTCGTACCAACATATTCGAGAAGATCGCCCGAGGAATCGAAAACAGGACGGCCCACGGACCGGACATGCTTGATCTTCCCATCGGGGAGGGCAATCCTGTAATCAATGTCGAAGTCGCCCCGGTCGCGCCCGATTGCCGCCGCGAAACTTTCGATGACTCTCTCCCGATCCTCCGGATGAATACGATCGTAGACGGCGTCATCTTCTGGAAGCCCCTGCTCCGGGTCAAATCCAAACACACGGTAATTCTCCCGTGACCAGTGAACGGGGCCTTTGGCAGCCAGGTTCCAGGCCCAACTGCCGGCGCGTGTCAACCGCTGCGCTTCAGCCAGGTAGCGCTCGCTTCGCAGCAAGGCTTCTTCCGCGCGCTTGCGATCCTCGATGTCGATTCCCGTCCCGTACCACTTCACTATTTCTCCCTGCTGGTTGCGCAGCGGTACGCCACGATGCAGGAACCAGCGGTATTCGCCGTCACCGGCTCGCCGCAGGCGCGCTTCATTCTCGAATGGAGTACCGGTGGCGATCGACTTGCGCCACTTCTCCAGATGGGTGACAACGTCGTCGGGGTGCAGAGCTGTTCTCCAGCCGAAGTCGGACATCATGTCGTGCAAAGACAGACCGGTATATTCTTGCCAGCGCTGATTCACAAAGTCGTTGGTGCCATCCGGCCTGCCGGTCCATGCCGTCGCCGGAATGGTTTCGATCACGTCGCGAAGGTGCTGTTCGCTTTCCCGGAGCGCCGCCTCGGCCTTCCTGCGCTCGGTGATGTTCCGGATGGCGCCTGAGACCAGCGTTCCGTCTTCGGTCTCCAGCGGGCTGAGGCTGATCTCCACCGGAAACTCGTGACCGTCCTTGTGCAATCCAAACAACTCCACTCCTGCTCCCATGTGCCGCACCCGAGGCGCGTCGAAAAAGCCGGTCCGGTGGCCCTCATGCCGGTCCCGGTATCGAGCCGGAACCAGCACTTCAATCTGCCGGTCCAGGAGTTCGTCTCGCCTGTACCCGAACAGCCTTTCCACCTGGGCATTCACGAGCACAATCGCGCCCTTTCGATTTACTACAACCATCGCGTCGGGAGCGGCCTCCAGCAGGCTTCGGAATTTCACTTCCGCCCGCTTGCGCGCGGTGATATCGGTGGAACTCCCGATAAACTGGACCAGATCTCCCGATGCATCCAGGTTCGGATGGCCGACGACGTGAATAAACCGGACAGCACCGCCGGGGAGAAGAACGCGGTATTCGATTTCGTAATCCGACTTTTGAAGGATCGCTCTCTCAATGCCACCTTTCCATTTTTCACGGTCCTCGGGATGAACGCGCTCCAGCCTTTGTTCCCATCCCGGCATGCCGTCTTTCGGGTCGAAACCGTGGATCCGGTACCATTCATCCGACAGATGCACGCAACCTCTGTCCGCTACCCTCCACACCCAGCTTCCTGTGTGTGTGAGCCTCTGCACCTCCGTCAGATGACTCTCGCTTCGCGTCAGGGCTTCCTGAGCACGCTTGTGCGCCGCGCGTTCATCGGCTTCCTTCAGCGCGCGGCGGACCGAGGGAACCAATCTCGAGAGCCGCGTTTTCAGAACGTAATCCGTGGCTCCGATTTTGAGGGCTTCAATCGCAACTTCCTCGCCCAGCGTTCCGGAAACAAAAATGAAGGGTACATCCGGGCAGGCGCCGATTGCGAGCCTCAATGCGGAGAGGCCATCGAACGAAGGAAGGGTATAGTCCGCCAGAATCAGGTCGACGCCCTCGCGGACGGAAGCCTCAAAAGCCGGCCGAGTTTCCACTCGTACCAGTTCGCAGGCAATGCCATCCGCTTCCAGCGTCTCCTGAATGAGCTCTGCGTCGTTCGGATCGTCTTCCAGGGAGAGAATCCGCAGCGGTTGATGCATACTTACTTCCTGACGCTGCCTGGCGGGGCCACGTTGATGACTGCCCAGAAGACGCCCAGCTCCTTGATGGCATTGACAAACTCGTGAAAATCGACAGGTTTGACGACATAGGCATTCACACCAAGCTTGTAACTCGTCACCATGTCCTTTTCTTCGTGGGAGGAGGTGAGCACAACCACGGGAATCATCTTCAGCTTGTCGTCAGTCTTGACCTGGCGCAGGACTTCCAGCCCATCGACCTTGGGAAGCTTCAAATCCAGCAGCATCACAGCCGGATTCTCGTTGGACCGTGACTGGTATTTCCCCCGGCAATAAAGGTAATCCAGGGCCTCCTCGCCGTCGCGTGTCACGGCGACCTCGTTCGCCAGGTTGTATTCCTCCAGAGCGGCCAACGTCATTTCCACATCGTTGCTGTCGTCCTCAACCATCAGGATGCGTCCCAGTTTGTCCATAGTCTCCCTTCGCGGCTTCAGCGGTTCGGTAATGAAAAATAGAATGTCGCGCCTTGGTCGATCGCACCCTCGGCCCGGACCCTCCCTCCGTGACCGTGGATGATGCGTTGAACGGTAGCCAGTCCGATTCCGGTGCCCTCGAACTCGTTGGCGTGATGCAGCCGTTGAAATACACCAAACAGCTTGTGCACGTACTTCATGTCGAACCCTGTACCATTATCCCTGACGAAAACGACCAGCTCATCCGGGCTCCCTTCGGCGTGTCCGATGGCGATTTCGGCCTGGGGCCGCTGGCGCGTGAACTTGATCGCATTGGAAACAAGGTTGACGAGAACGAGTCGAAGCATCGAACGGTCTGCGTAACATGCCGGCAGCGAGTCGATCTTCCACACGATGTTCCTGTTGGCGACCTCCTGCCTCGCTTCGCTCAGGACCTCCTTCACGAGCTGATCGAGATTTACCAATGTCCTTCGCTTTTCGGCGCGTCCCATTCTGGAGTACGTAAGGAGATCGTCAATCAGGTTGCCCATCTTCTTTGCCGACTCGATGATCACCGACATGTATCGGTTGCTCTTTTCGTTCAGCGCCCCGGAAGTGCTTTTCTGGAGCATCTCGGCGTAGCCGGCAATATGCCGAAGCGGCGCGCGCAAATCATGAGACACCGAATAGGCGAAGGCCTCCAGCTCCTTGTTGGTGGCTTCGAGATCCGTGGAGCGCTTCAGGAGTTCCCTGTTGAGATCGCGAATCTCTCCCTCGCGGCGCCTGCGCTCCGTAATGTCGTTGTTTGTCTCGAGCACGCCTGCCGGCTGTTCCTGTTTGTCCCGGCGCAGTGACCACCGGCTGGCTACCACGACCTCGCTCCCATCCGCTTTGGTATGCCTGAGCTCGCCCTCCCAGCGTCCTGCCCGAAGCAACTCGGCCTGAATTTCGTCGACGGAACCCGGGAAAACCGTCTGCAGCAGATCGTGGGACCGCTTTCCGATCGCCTGCTCCGCTGTCCACCCGTACAACTCCTCGGCGCCGTGATTCCAGTAGGTGATGATGTCGCGGCCATCGCGCACGAAGATTGTGTCGTGGGTAAGATCGAGCAAGCTGGCCTGTTCCGTTCGTATCGCCACCTCCTTCTCAAGTTCATCGCGGGATTGCCGGAGGTCTCGCTCCACACGCCGTCGAACCGAACTGAACCAGGTGATCAGCAGGGCAAACAAGATGAATACTACGTAGTAAGGGATATCGGCGGGACTGACATAGAAACTGTAGAGCGGTGGGACAAAGAAATAATTGAAAGCCAGGCTCGAAAGTATAATCGCGAGAACCGCTGGTCCGGTTCCCTCGCGCCAGACAGTGATGGCGATGGCGATCAGAAAGAACGGGAACTGCACACGCAGGAAGTTAAAGTGCGCCATGAAAAGGCCGACCGCAAGCGCAATCGCGACCGACAACAGCGCGAGACCGTAGCCCCGGATAACTGAAAGGAGCGTCCGCGGAGGGGTGTTCGACGGGGAGACAGTCTGGCTCATTTCAACTCAGGGCCGGCAACCCCGGCGCCAATTAAAATGCATTGGAACCCGAATTCGGAATCAGGCCTGCTCCGGACCGGGTCAATCGGGCGCGATTCTTCTTCGGGTTCATCGCTCTCGAAACCCGATACGATTCACCCAAAACAGGCGACCACTCCGCGAGGAGGTTCTGCCGCATGTTCCTCCACGGAACCGAACCGTCGTTGGCCCAGAGCCTCCCGCACTTCAGCACTTCATCTTACCTCAGTGCGGTCCCGGTCGGCGATCTCTGCTCCGGAATGCTCGCAGGCCACTTGCGCCAGGCTGTTGCAATGCTCTCGGGTTGTTGTCGAGTCACCACAATTCGGAAGTTTCAGTTCCACGGGCGCAGATTCGCCAAAGATCCGAATTGCCGGCCTCCGTGCAATTCGTCTGTCGAGAGAAAACAGGAGAGTCCGTGGCGCGCTTCAGAGAGCGTGCTTTGAAGTTCTGTGATACTCCAGCCGGGGGCCGAGTATTGCCATCGCGCTGCGTCGGAGACAGAGCGAAGCCTTCATGAGCGGAGGCGCAGGCGCATTTCGCCCTGTCCGCGATCTGCCGGAAGCAGGGAAAGGCTGAGGACGCCGCGCGTCGGTTGAATCAATTTCAGGAGACTCGCCAGCCCTCGCCAGCCCGGGAAGCAGCCATAATCTCGTCGGGCACATTGCCTCAGCCCGTCACACTTCCTCCAGGATCCATGGTGAAGAGCCTTTTTTGCCGAGGGTTGCATTCTGAATGAGAGGTTTTGCCCAGAAGCCGACGCTCATCACGCATCCAAACGTGGGATAAAGAAAAAACAGTCCCATGCGCAGCCCGAGCCCGTCACCGATACGGCCAATGATGACGGGGACGCCCGCGCCTCCCATGATGCCTGTGCACAGAATGCCCGCGAACGCCCCATGACTCTCTGAAACCGGGTTCAGCGCGAGAGATACAAGCGTTGGCCACATGATGGACGCGAAGAAGCCGACCGCCGGAAATGCGATCGGCGCAACTTCCCGGGGGCCTGTAAGCGCGGCTGTCAAACTTGCCAGAGCTCCGGCGGAATATGCGACGAGCGCTCGCCGGCGGTCAAACAGTTTGAGCAGGAACATGCCAATGAAACAGCCCGCCGTAAGCATGCCCCAGAACCAGGAGACTGCCGCTGCTCCGGTCGTATGCGGGTCATAGCCGTGATACTGGTAAAGAAACTTTGAAATCCAGTCTGCCGTTCCCTGTTCCGGGCCCACATAAGCAAAGACGGACGAGAAGTAGATCCACACCATGGGACGGCGCAACAATCCCTTGTAAGTCCCGATAGTCCCGGCCGACTCATCGGTATTTCGTTTGACCGCCGGCAGGCGCACCAGCGCGATTGCGGCCGCCATCGCCGCCGTGCACGCCGCAAAGATCCGGTACATGGATACCCACGCAAGTCCCTTGGGCGCCACAGCGCGGAGAAGAGGTACGAGCGCGCTGCGGCAGGCAGGATCCGGGAGGTTTGGCACGAGGTAGGAATAAACGAACGGACTGATAAAGGAAGCTGCTCCAAATACCAGTTGGGCAAGCGCGGAATTGAAAGCAAAGTGCTCTACACCGCCGGCTACACGCAACAATGGATTGATAACCACCTGCAAAGTAGCCATTGCGCCACCCATCACAAAGAGAGAAACCGCAGCGACAGCGTAGGTCGGAAACATGGCAAAGCCGGGCGCGCCCATTGTTGATGCCAGGAAACATCCGGTCATCACGGCCTTATCGGAAAAGCGCTCGGCAAGAAGCCCGCCGGAACCGACATGACCCCATAGGCGACAAAGAAAGCGAATGGGAGGAAGGCCGCGGCGGCCATACTGACGTGAAAGGTATTGATGATATCGGGAATGATGGGGCCGAGGATGTTCGTCAGGAACGACATCACGAAGAAGATGAGAAAGACAAGCCCGACGATGTACGGATTGCGGCGCATCTTGATCCCTCTGCGAACCGGGCTGATTGCCCGCAGGATCATCGTGCTCGCAGAAACCGGCAGGCGAGGAAGTCATCGGGTATTCGCTGCGCTGAGAGGCGTGCGTTGCGCCTGGGCGGCCCAGAACCCGCTTCCGCGCTTGTCCCAGGAGATGCGCAACGTGTTGATGGAATACGGCGTGACGGGAACCACAACGCGGCCTCCCGTGACGGCAAGCGGTGCGCCCTCGGGCACCTCCATCAGATTGGCCGTCACCGCCCTGGTGGCGCCGGCCGGCAACGTGATCCCGGCCTGGGACTTTTTCCCGGCCCACTCATAGAACCGCAGGATCAGATCGTTGCCGTCTTCGCTCTTTTTGACATCTGTGAGCACGATGTTGCCAGGCTGAACACCGAAAAACGAATGAAGCGGCGGCATGGTTCCGCTGTGCGGCTGCACCTGTTCGGCGCGGAGCGGATAGTTGAATTCGTAGCCGCGCAGAACCGTTTGGGCCTCACGCCATGTGCCCGAATTGGGATACAGGGAGCAGGCGAAGTGCTGCGGACCGCGATCGGCTTGCGGGTCCGGCCAGTCGGGTGAGCGCAGCAGGGTGAGGCGCAGCACATTGTCTTTTGCGTCATAACCATATTTGCAGTCGTTGATCAATGAAAAGCCATGTTGGCCATCGCCCGGATCGGCCCAGCGAATCGAATCCGCTGTAGCAGCAGAATTCCGCGGCGAAGGCGACGCCGTTGGGCGCGGCTGAGCCGGGTCGAAGGAGAGCATTGCTGGCACCGGGCCCGTATTTTGGGCACGATTTGGCCGGGCCGACGAACTCAGCCGGGTGGGAGGCAAGTTGCGTTAGGCAATGGATTGCCGCTCGGCAGCGCAGGACATGGATGGCTCGCGAGCAGGCGTCTTTCCAGGGCGGGCCGAGCTCATCTGGAGGACGGTGCGGCGCATGCTGGAGCGCAGGATAGCGCCGATCCCGAATAGCTTGCGCCAGACGGTAACTCGGGAATTGCGATAGACATCAAGGCAGTTTAAGAAATTCTGTAGACGAAGAGAGATCGCTGAGTCGACGCGACCGGCAGGGAGCGGCGACCTTGGGGAAGGATTCAAGGTACACACTATTTCTTAAACTGCCCCAGAATGTATTGCCGGCTGGCAGATGCTTTTATGGTTCAAGGAGA
This sequence comes from Acidobacteriaceae bacterium, assembly GCA_030039035.1. Taxonomy (GTDB): domain Bacteria; phylum Acidobacteriota; class Terriglobia; order Terriglobales; family Acidobacteriaceae; genus Telmatobacter. The sequence goes on from JASHQQ010000391.1 coordinate 19,315, forward strand.
GAACAGGGAAGGCGTGACACGTCTCGCGAAACTGGCCGTGTGATGGACAACAGCGATTACACGGCGGCAGGGGGAACGCGCAGGGAGACAGACGGCTGTCGACGGTCTTCTTCGGCGCCGGCTCCCCTTCAGCCGGCTTTATCTCAAGCGATATCCTCTGCCTTGATGGCAAAGAACCTGCCGACGATCTCCGTCGTCCTCTCCCAGTCTCTCGTCTCGGCCTGCAGTTGCGTGCGGCCATTGTGGGTCAGGCGGTAGATTCGTGTTCTGCGATTGTCTTCCGATGCGCCCCATGCGGTCGCGATCGCGCCTTCGTGTTCCAGTTTGAGCAGCAGCGGATAAAGCACGTTCTGGTTCACCGTCATGGGCTCCCCACTGATCTGTTCGATGCGCCGGGCGATCCCGAAGACGTGCTGCGGACCCAGGACATCGAGCGTTTTAAGCACCATGAGCGGCAATGTGAGCTGTTGGACACTTCCTTTTACTTCCACGGCCACTCCTTTCTTTTTCCATCCATAGTACGACGGCTCCCGCATGGGAGCAGTTCTTATTGAAACCTGCGACTGACTTCGGACAGATCGGCGCCCTGAAGAAATTTCCGGGCTTCAGCAATCAGCTCACGGCGGGTCGCTGCCTGCGAAACATCCGCGTGCGGCGCCTCGATGCGGAAGAAGATCGAGATCGCCCGCACGCCACGATTTGTAAAGTCGATCGGATGGGTCGTGAACAGCAAACGGACCCCCGACTCCCGCTCTTCAGCCAGGCAGGACCTGGGAGTACAAATCACGTCTCCGGCAATGCTGTCCACAACGCCATCGCTGTAGAAGCTCGTGTCGAAGGCCACAGGCAGGCCGCGGCCGGTCAGAAACTGCCTTGTTTCCTCGAACTGCGGATCTTCCCCGTGGGTCCTCCAGCTCTCGCGCAGCCTGTGGAGGCCTGGCGGCAACCAGACACCCAGGATAACTTCGTTCGATCCGGGCGTTTCGTATGCTCCGGCCTCCAATGCGATTCGCCCGTTTGACTCCTCCTGCCAGGCTCGATTCAGCCGGTACGCACCGACCTGGCCGGGTAACAGCTCATCGAGCTGGACCAGACTCAGGTCGCCATCGCGGACCGAGTCGGCGAGGCTCTTTTGACGATCTCTCAAATGCCATGCACCCATGGATGCGGCAAGCAGCGCCAGAGTCGAAAACACCGCGAGTTTCCTGGAAACAGCCGACACCTCGTCGTCGCCGGCAGCGGCCGGGGGCGGCGCCTGCGGGTTCGCGCGCCAATGGCCTGGCTGTCTTGTCAGGATCCACAGGAACAGCGTTGCTGCAATCGCCATCAGCAGCCCGCCGATTGCGTAGTCGGCCTGCCTCGCGACGCCTTCAAGAAACGGATGGCCCAGCGCGATCCGGTAATAAACGACGAGAAGACAAAGCCGGCAGAGATTGAACACGTAGCCGGTCAGCACGGCTCCGGATACGTAGAGGATCCATCTCGGAATCGAAACGCGCTTCAGATAACCGGCGATCAAGGCCATATAACCCATGGTTACGGCGCCGCGCAAGCCATCGCATCCCGGCGCGATGAACATTCCGAATGCGGGAGTAAACATCAGGCGGAGCAGTTCCCGATTCGCGGCCGGAAAGCCGATGCTGCTCGCGAACGACCGGGCTGCGCGGGCAGTGAGATTCTGCAAAGGCAGGTCGAGATACTGGTTTGCGAAGGCCGGGACAGGCTGGGCCAACAGGAGCAGCCCAAGCGGAAACCATGTCCGCCGCCAGACACGGGGACCCGCAAAAAGCAGCAGGATTCCCGAGGCGAAGAGCCAGAGCGAGAGTCCGGGAGAGAACAGGTTCAGGTTTGCCGAGTCAAAGACGAGCAGCCAGGCGGCTTTGAGCCGGAGCTCGCTCAACGCATATGCCGGCAGGAGCAGACACATCCCCCACCAGGTTCCGCGCAGCTCCCATCCCAGCCTCTTCCATTCCCGCAGCGCAAGTATGCCGCCGGCAGGCACAAGCAGCAGGCCAACCGATCGCAGCGGATCATTCCTCCAGATCTCCCACAGGCTCATCCAGACCGGCGAAAGCCCGAGAGCGGCCAGGAGCACCAGGGCTCCAAGGCAGATCCAGATCCGGAGGCGGACGCCAGGCAGCTTCGTGCGCGGAAATCCGGCTCCGGCGGAGGAATCGAGAGAAGGAATGTCGCCCGGCGCCGCTGTGTCCGCGACCATCGCATTCAATGCGCTGTTCATCCCCATGGTGCTCCTCGAGCAGGCCCAACGCGGCCGGAAAGTCGTCAATGTTGCCAGACCCTCACCCACTGCACGTCCAGGCTCAGGTCTTGCGCATTCACTCCCGAGCTGTCTCCGTAGTTCCAGTCGACGCCAACCTGCTCGGTCAGGACCAGGTAATAGTCCTGCCTGTCGAAGATGGCATAAGTCTTCTCGGAGTGGATCGGCGCGTCGTCGAAGTACCATGTCAGGCGCCCCGGAATCCAGAGCACTCCGTAGTTATGCCACTTCGAAACATCGGTCCCGGCGGGCAGCGGAATGCGGTTGTCGGAGTTATTGTTCAATACGTCCCGATCGTCGATGACATCGTGGATCGTCGCGTAGTAATTGAGCGGTTCCGCGCCCTGGCCTTCAAAGATATCGATCTCCCCCGCTTCGCGCTTTCCTTCATGGACATTCGAACGGTCGGCATCCTGCAGGGAGATCAGCCAAAGCGCCGGCCAGGCGCCACGAATCGGTTTCCACTTCATGCGCGTCTCAAAGTACCCGTAGCGCCATGCATGGTGGTGACGGAGGTCGCGGGCCAATGTCGTTATGCTGGTCTCCGGGCATCCCTGGCCGCGGTTCCAATGAATGGACAGGTAACCATTCGGGTTTTCTATGTTGGAATTGGGGGCAAGTTTCTCCCGAAACCATACTCCGTTGTACCAGGCGTGATTGCCACCGCCATCCGGACTAAGATCGAGTTTCTGAAAAGTATCGGAAAACACCAGCCGGTAGCCTGCAGCCTGTCTCGGGGGCTGTGCAGAATCGTTCGCGCCGGTCCGGAACCCGGACGGGATTGCAAAACCGGACAGGACGCACACCAGCCATATCCGGGAGGATCTCATCGGTCTTGTTTCGTCTCCCTTGAGTCGCAATGACGGCACTCAGCCAGCCGCCGGCGATGGGACGGGGCATGCAGCGTTCAACCCCGGCCATTCCCGCTGGGCCCGCGCGTACTTTTCCCGTGATCCGATATCGATCAGGTAGTCACGGATCCGATATCCGTACATCCGGTTCACCAGCAGTGGAAGGAGATGGGAGCCGATGTCGGAGGGCACTTCGCCGGCCAGGAATTGCAAAACCGCCGGCGTGGCAATCATCAACCCGCTGAACGCGAGGTTTCCGATCGGGGATTGCGGCTTTTCCACGAACTCCACAATGCGCCCGCAGTCGTCGATGCGCGCGATTCCGCATTCGCGCGGATTGGACACGGTACAGAGTCCGAGCGTCGCCATCGACCGGGATGCGCGGTGAAACTCCAGCATAGGGTCAAAGACGCAATTCGTCAGCACATCTGCGTAGAGGATTGCGAATTCCTCTTCGTTTTCGATGAATTCCCGATTGGCATGGAGCGTGCCGGCGCTGCCGAGGAGCGCATGCTCGTACGAAATCGTGATCCTGACGCCGAAATCCCCGCAAAGGAAGCGAATCACCTCGCCGGCGTGCGCGTGAACATTGACCAGCACTTCACTTATCCCCCGGATGCGGCACCATTCCAGCCAGATGCCGAGCAGGGGCACGCCCCGGATGGGGATCATGCATTTGGGAACCGTGTTCGTCAGCGGCCGAAGTCGCGTCCCGTTGCCTGCCGCAAGAAGCAAGGCTTTCATCTTTCCCCGACTCGCTTTACTGCACGTCCTGCGCCTGGAACGCAGGATTGCGTCTGGAATAAAACGTCCACCGCTTTCCGCAATGCTCGTCGCCGTCGATGAATGGATCGTTCACGACCACGCTCGATCCCTGCCGATCGAACAGGAAGCTCATCTCGGCAACGCCTTCGCGGGCGAATGCCTCGCGGACGGCCGGCTGGTGCTTCTGTTCGCAGTAAAGGAGCAGGAAACCTCCTCCGCCGGCGCCGGTGATCTTGCCGCCGGCTGCGCCTCTCGAGCGCGCCAGCCGGTACAGGTCGTCGATTCGTGAGGAAGTGATATGAGCGGACAGCTTGCGCTTCGACTCCCACCCATGGTGAAGCAACTCTCCGACGCAGTGAATGTCCGATTTCGCGAGCGCGCAACTGACTTCGTCGGCGAGGTCGCGAATGCGGTGCAGTGCGCTGGTCGCCTCCGGTTCACGGCTGCTCGACACGGTCTCCTGTTCCTTCAGGATCCGCCACGAATCATGGGACGAACCGGTGAAAAACAGCATGAGGCGCGACTCGAACTCCCGCGCGAGATCATGGTCCATCTGGATGGGAGTCACCTTCGCGGACCCGTCGGCGAAGAACTCGATCCTGTTCAGGCCTCCAAAGGTCGAAGCATATTCGTCCTGCTTGCCGACGGGTTTCTTCAACACGTTGCGCGCGACGTGAAAGGCAAGCTCCGCCTGGGCGTATTTCGACATGGGACGCCGCAGGCAGGTCGACAGCGCCTTGATGACGTTGACGCACACCGACGCGGAGGAGCCAAGGCCGGTCCCGGGAGGGATCTCCGACGACATGAACATGTCGAAGGCCAATCCGCCGCACCCCATTTGTTTGAGAACCGCCAGCGGAATCTCCAAAGAGGTGCGCGAAAGGTCCATCCCGGCGAGATCTTCCCATGTTTCGCTCACTCGCAGGTCGGATGAGATGACCTGGATCCTGCTGTCCCGGCGTTTCTGGATCACGGAGTAAGTGTAGCGATTGATGGTGGTGCTGACGACGCAACCGCCGTGCCTCTCGTAATAGGACGGAAGGTCCGTTCCGCCGCCGGCAAAGCTAATCCGCACCGGGCTGCGAACCATTAACACCAGCCACCTCCATGTACGCGGGCGCGCCACGGGTTTCCATAAGGGCCTGTTCAGCGGAGACCAGCGCCAATGCAGTGCGGCGCAGAATATACCAGAGGGTCTGCACCATCAACGTCATCTCGAGCAACGGAGCCCATCCCGAAGAGTAGCGGAGGTCATAGCGCGCGGCCTCTGAGGAATTCCGCCTTCCCCGCAATTCGTAAATCTGGGCATAGCCGGTAACTCCTGGCCTGAGCGAAAGACGCTGCCTTTGCCATTCGCTGTCCGGCGATGCGGCCTGCACGGACTCAGCCCGCGGGCCAACCAGGCTCATCTCGCCACGCACCACGTTCCAAAGCCGGGGTAACTCCGACATTGTGGTGATCGCGAGCCATCTTTCAAACCGGGTTGCGGCCCCGATGCGGCGATCGATATCGAAGCGATACATGACGAACGGTCTTCCGCCGCAGCCACGCCGGTTCTCGCGGCGGAGAACGGCGTGGCGCCCGCTGGCGAGGATGGCCGCGACCGCGAGGGAAACAGGGCTGGTGAGCAGGAGCAGCGTCGCCGCGATGAAGGCATCTGCAACCGTTCGTACCCAGGGTACTCCCACCGGCGCCCGTCGCTCGTCGACGGCTGCCAGAGGGATGCCGCCAACGTTGCGCAGAACCGAACGGGTTCTGAATAACTCGTATCCCTGGGGCACGATCGAGACAGCGATTCCCTGCTCCCTGCACTGGGATACGAGCTGCAATATGTCCGGATCGCCGCTGTTGGGAAGCGTAATGTAGACCTGATCGATCGCCTTTGCTGAAAGATACCCGGCAACTCCCGTGCCCGCAAGATTGCTCTCCGTCGCGTAGTCCTCCGGCAACCCGGCCGAAAGCTCCGTTTCCGGAGCAAGAAACCCGGCTACCTCACATCGACGCGCCGGGTCCTGCTCGAGAGATTCGGCAAGTTCGCGGGCCAGGACCCCGCTGCCGACGATCGCCACGCGATGCCGTCCGGTCCGCTGCAAATGCTTGCGCAGGTAGATTGCGCGTCGCGCCACGCGGCCCGCGACGACAGCAAGAAAGAAGCACAATGCAAAGACGGGGACGCGAAAGGCAGCGAAAGGCCTGCCCAATGCAACAGTGAGCGTCGAAGCGGCGACCGCGCCGATCCCGCCACCGACACAAAGCCGTGCCATCAACTCCGAGCGGAACGGATAGAAGAGGCTCAATTGCAACCGGTCGGATATGACGATCCACAGAACAAGAAAGGCGAGCAGCCAGCATCCCGCCGGCCATTCCGTCGCGGCCGGCGCCGGGACACTGCCCTTCCAACCCGGGTTCGACGCCACGCAAAGCGCGAGCACCGCCGCCAGGCCATCCAGCGTAGCCAGAAGGAGGTTTATGCGTCCACTTCGCATTCCACGGCTCCTTCCATCGCTGCCGATGGCGCCAGGCTCCGGCGATGGCTCCAGGCTGTCTCGACGATGTTCCTCAGACCGGAGTTTTGGGGCGCCCATCCGAGTTGCCGCACCAGCTTTCCGGGATCGGCGCACAAAACGGCCGGATCTCCCAGGCGGCGGCCGCTCCTTCGCAGCGGAATGTGCCTTCCGGTAACTTCCGATACCGTGGCGCAGACCTCGAGCACCGAATAACTCTTTCCCGTCCCGATGTTATATGCGCTGAATCCCGGACAATCCATCCGGTCCAGAGCCAGTACGTGTGCGCGTGCAATATCCAGCACGTGCACATAGTCTCTCAGGCAAGTCCCGTCCGGAGTGGGATAGTCGTCGCCATAAATGGTGAACTCCGGGCGGTCGCCGGAGGCGACATCGAGGAGCAGCGGAATGATATGCGTCTCGGGACGATGATCCTCGCCGAGGCTTCCGGCCGCGCCTGAAGCGTTGAAATAACGGAATGCGACGACCGAAAAACCGTAGGCCGAAGCATAACTCGCGAGGATCCGCTCGAACGCAAGCTTGCTGTCGCCATACGAATTTGCAGGCAGCTTCGCTGCCTCCTCGTCGATGGGCGTGGCGGTGGGAATCCCGTAGACCGCGGCAGTGGACGAGAAAACCAGCTTCTTCACGCCGCAGGCGCGAAGCACCTCGAGCATTGCGAAGGCGGAGACTACATTGACCCGGAAGAAGGGAGCAGGATCGGTCACCGATTCCGGAATGAGAGCCTTCGCGGCGAAATGAAAGACGGCATCGATGCCATGCGCGCCCACAACGTGGCGCAGCAATTCCGTATCTCCGATGTCGCCTTCATAGAAGGCCGCCGAAGGGGGCACTGCGTGCCGGTGACCGGCCGAGAGATTATCGATGACCACCACGCGATGACCCCGGGTCGCAAGCTCGGCGCTGCACACCGAACCCACGTAACCGGCCCCGCCCGTAACCAGAATGCGCGCCATCAGCAGGCTCCTTCTCCCTTGATAACTGCCCAGGGTGTCTTCAGAAGGATCCTCAGGTCGAAGAGCAGCGACCAGTTCCGGATGTAGTACATATCCATTTGCACCCGCTCCTCGTAAGGCGCTCTCTGTCGTTTTTCGGTCTGCCAGTAGCCCGTCATTCCGGGGCGCACCGTCAGAAGCGTCCGGCCCGATTCGCCGTATTTGGCCAGCTCGGCCCTGGTAATCATGCGCGGACCGACGAGGCTCATCTGCCCCAGCAGTACGTTGACGAGCTGGGGAAGCTCATCGAGGCTGCTGCTGCGCAGAAGCCTTCCGATCCTTGTAACTCGCGGATCGTTCGCAAGCTTGTAGTTCCGTGCGAACTCGCGCATAAGCCTCGCATCGGAGCCGAGCATCTCGTCGGCGAGGCGGCACATGGAGCGGAACTTGTAGGCGTCGAATTCGCCGTTCCTGCCGACGACCCGGCGGCGGTAAATGACGGGGCCACCATCCTCGAGCCTGACAAGAAGAGCCACCACGGGAAGAACGGGAGCGAGCAGCACAAGGCCCAGCGCGCTGCCGGCGATATCGATGGCGCGTTTCGCCGCGAGCGCGAAAGTTTGCCGGCTCGCGAGCCGATATGGCGCATCTGTCAGTCCGGTTGCCATGGATGTTGTCTGCTCCGGATCATGCCGCACAGTGATCGATCTCGGCCTCCAGATCGACAGACTCAAAGCGGGCTTCCGCGAGAATCCTGTTGTAGAGAATGGTTGCCATGGCATGAGAGGCCACTGTGTGGAGATCCTCGATGACCTGCATGTTGTCGGAGGGGACAACGAGACAGGCGTCGCAGAGCGCTCTCATCAATCCGCCGTGAAAGCCGGTGATGCCCACGATCCTGGCGCCGGCGCCGCGGCCCACCTCGATCGCGCGCAGAACGTTTTTCGAGTTTCCGCTGGCGGAGATTGCGAAGACAAGGTCGCCGGCGCGAACCAGGTTGCGGAGCTGCTCGGCGAAGACCAGTTCATAACTCGTATCGTTGGCCCATGCGGTCAGCATGGCAACATTGTCGGTGAGCGAGATGGCCCGAATGCGCCTGCCCGCGGAAGAGACGTTCTTGCCCAGGTCGCAGGCGATGTGAGTTGCCAGGGTCGCACTCCCGCCGTTGCCCAGGATGAAAACCGTATTGTCATCGATCCAGGTCTGGTAGATCGTGTCGGCGATGCGATCGATCGCGCCCGTATCGAGACGGTTGATCACCGACTGCAATTCCTCGGTGTACATTCGCGCGCAAGTAAGGGATGTGCTCATGGGGCAGATCGGGAGCATGATTCTGCTGAAACTCCTTTCGGGAAAAGTCGCATCTCCGAAGCAGCCGGTGCGATAAATCCGGATGAGGCGGAATGACCGGCAACCGATCATTCCCTGAAAGCCGGGAATCCACGCCCGCATAACGGCTGGAGTCAGATGGAAGATGACTCGTTGGAGCGTGCCGGCTCGACAAGAGGTTGCGGGCCGGAATGCATTTCTATCCTGAATTCCACGGCCCGTGGGCCGTATCGCTCATTGAGGACTTCCCAATAAAGCTTTTGCGTGCGTTCGGCCATCGGCAGGAACTGGAAACGCTTGAGAAAGCTCTGCCGCGCGGCCGTTCCCAACCGCGCGCGCAGGCCGGCGTCCTGAACCAGCAACTGAACGGCATGCGCAAGTTCGGTAACGGATTGCTCCTCGACCAGCAGGCCGGTAACACCATGGATGACCGCTTCGCGAATCCCGCCGACATCGGACGCAATCACCGGCAGCCCGGCGCGCATTGCCTCCAGAATGCTGATGGGAAGCATTTCCATCGCCGATGCGAGAACGAAAATGTCGGACTCGGCCAACAGAGCCGGAACATCGCCGCGTTCGCCAAGAAATTCGACGCGATTCGCTATACCGAGCTGACAAGCCAGCCGCTCGACGGCCGGCCGGGTGACGCCGTCGCCGATGAAGCGAAGGCGCGGCCCCGCGGGCTGGGCGGCAAACGCTCGCAACAGGGTTTCCTGACGCTTGGGAGGCATGAAACGCGCGACCATGACGATGACCGGCGATTGCCTTGCGCCATGCGTCGCCTGACTCGCGCAATCGGGAATGCCGTTCCGGATCGTAACCGTGTTTTCGCGGGCGCCAATCCCCAGCTCCTGGAGAATTTTCTCTCCCGCTTCCGAAACGGTGATGATGCGCTTGCAAAAATTTGCGGCGATGCGTTCAAAGGCACGACCGAAGACGCCGGAGACCCCGGAGACGGCATCGGTATCCCACAGCCATGCGTGCATGGTGTAAATAGAGGGCACGCGCATCCACCAACCCGCCGCCCGCCCGATGATGCCTGCCTTGAAAGTGTGTATATGAACGAGGTCCGGCTTTATTTGTCTCAGCAGCCGGCAAATCTGAAAAAAAGCGGCGAGGTCGCCCCCCGGATGCTGGCTCCTCTTAAGCGAGGGCAATATGTGAACGGGAATGCGCCGGGCGCGGCATGCGTCGGGGAGAAACCCTTCTTCCCCCACCGCCACCGTCGGATCGATGTCCGGACGCATGCCGTCCGCCAGGTCGAGAAGGTGCATCTGGGCGCCTCCCCGGTCCGCGCCGGTTACGATGTACAGGATTTGCGGTTTCTTGTCTCTCATAGGATTCTTCATAAGGTTCCGGCTCTTGTTGGCCGCAATCTTCCGCTCATCCTCGAATCCGTTCCGGATGCAGCCATCGCTGGGACCTCCGCCAGGGAGCGAACATGCTCATAAACTTCATGCATCGTCATCGAAATCATCCCGTGACTTTCTTTGAATCGGGCAAAGGACTCCAGAACGCTGCGCAGCACCCGAAGGTTTTCGTGACGGAAGGCAGCAAAATCCTCGGGATGAAGCCATAAGTGGAAGATCCGGGCCTGTTCGCAAGCCTGTCGCATCTGTTCCCGAATCCGGTCGAGTGCGAACGGTTGCAGGGAACGAGCCCACGGCCGCCAGGGGCGAAGGTACCGGGACGCAGGAATGGCGGCCGGCGGCGTGGCAGCGGGCCACGGAGCCGTTTCGTCCCCGAACAGGTTGATATAACCATCCGCGAAGCGCGCTGCTCTCTTGCGCCATTTCCGCTGGGCCGCGAAGGAGCCGGGACGCTTCATTCCTGTACGCTCCGTATCGCGATAGGTCTTGAATCCATGGCGCGCCAGCAAGGGAAGATAGCTCCGGTTTACTTCGTTTCTCGGAAATACATAGGAAGATAGCCGGTATCCCGAATCTGCCGCGATGGCGATTGCCTGCCGCAAGTCCGAGTCGAATTCCCGTGCGCAATGGCCGGGCTCCAGGCTGCAATAGTGCGAGAAGGAGTGGGAAGCAATCTCCTGACCCTGGCAATCGGCAATGAGCCGAATCAGACCTGGCGCAAAGTGAAACGGATCCTCCGATTCGTCTCTCCCGAGACGCTGTGCGCAGGGATTCGGGCGGCGATCGGGATAACCCGGTTCGACAGGGGAACGGAACTGGTCGAACTCGTCGCGCGAAGCGGCGAAAAGCGCGCCAACCACGGCCCAGGTTGCGTGTATCGACAACTCTTCAAAGAGGCCTAGTATGAGCGGCACCGCCGCACGAGCCGCCAGCAGCCTCGATTTCTCTTCCCCGTCGAGCTGCGTGCGGTCGCAGACTCCCCAATGGAGTTCGAAGTCCAGCGAGATGACCAGCGCCGGAGGCATATCCGGGACGAGCCGTGCCGGAAGGCTGCGCGTCGATTCCGGAATCATCCCGCACACTCCTCGCCCGCGAGTGCGTTCTCGTTCTTCGGGTCCGCAACGGCCGCGCGATAGACGGCAACCGTCTTTCGAACGCAGGTCTCGATCTGAAAGTCGCGTTCGAAACGGCGCCGCGCCGAAGCTCCGAGCATGGCGCTCAATTCCGCCGAATCGATCAGCACCTGGATGCGCTCCCGCAGCCGGACGAGATCGCCGGGGGGAGTGAGGAACCCGGTCACGCCGTCATCGACCATTTCGCTCACGCCGCCCACGTCCGTCGCGACGACCGGAAGACCAGCCCGCATTGCCTCGAGGATGACTCGCGGCAGACCCTCCCACCTGGAAGCAAGAACGAAGATATCGGCCTGAGCCAACAAATCCGGCACATCCGGCCGCTCTCCCAGAAACTGCACCTTGCCCTCGAGTCCCAGTTGCCGCGCCAGCGCCTGGGTCTGTTCAAGGAGAGGCCCATGACCTGCGAGCAGCAGGATCCAGTTTCCATGGACCTCTTTAAGTGCGTGCAACAGCAATTTGTGATCTTTCTGCTCCATGAAACGCGCAACCATGACAAGTGTTACCGGATCGTGCGCGCCGGGCCGGGCGAGTAACCCGGTGTCGGGAATGCCGACCCATATTCTTACAATCCGATGGCTCGGTGCGATTGCCCTGCGCAGCGCCTTTCCGGCATTCGCGTCGGAGACGACGATGATCGTTCCGCTCACCCAGGCGGCGAGTTTCTCGAGCGGGACCGCAAGCCAGCGGACGGGATAGGGCAGGTCGGCATCGAAGCTCCAGGTGTGGGCGGTAAAGACCGAGGGAGTCTGCGTAACCCAAGCCGCCAGACGGGCCAGGATCCCCGCCTTCGACGTATGGGCGTGAACCACATCGGGCCGCTCCCGGCGTATCAGCAGAATGAGATGGAGAAAAGCGGCAAGATCGCGCAAAGGATGAATCTCGCGCACCAGGCCGGGTACGCGCCGAAAGGGTATTCCTGTCTTCCTGCAGCCTTGCTCGAGAAAGCCGTGCTGTCCGGAGGCGACAACGGCTTCGAATCCGGCCGGCAGATTCCGGACGAGGTCCAGGAGAGTCACCTGTGAGCCCCCGCGGTCTCCGCACGTAATGACGTAAAGGATTTTCATCGTTCCCGACAATTGACTATGACGGCCTCTTTCATGAGGTGAACGGAGTCGCAACCGGAGCCAGGCGAAGATCCCTGGCGGAGTGCAACTCCTCGTACAAACCGATCCATTTTTGAACCACGATGCGGCTGTCGAAGTGCGAACGGCAATGGTCGCGGGCGCGCCGTCCCATCGCGGATCTTTGCGCATGCTGAAGCTCGAGCATCCTCGCCATGGCCGCCGCAAGCGCCGTTTCGTCCTCGGCAGGAACGAGAAACCCGGAGCTATTCGGCTGCACGATCTCCGCGTTCGCCCCGACATCGGTTACCACGGCCGGCAGTTCCATCGATGCGGCCTCGAGAAGCGCAACCGAAAGCCCTTCGAAGCGGGAGGACATCACGAAGGCGTCGGCCGCATTGTAGAGATCGAGCACATCTTGATCGGTTCCCAAAAATCGGACCGAGGCATCGATCTCGAGGGCCGTTGTCATCTCGCGAAGCTGCGGCCCGAGCGGACCGCCGCCGGCAATCAGCACCTTGCTCTTCTTCTTGGCGAGTCGACGAACGGCGCGCAAAAGGGTCGGATAGTCCTTTTGAAGGACAAGCCGCCCCACTGCCAGCCAGACAAACTCGTCGCGCAGGCTCAGCGCGTGGCGGACCCTGCATCGCCGTTCGAAATCGGGTGAGAAGCGCTCCGTGTCCACAAAATTTGCGAGGATCGAGAGTTTGCCGGCTGGTACCGCGCCCACCCTGATGAGCCGGTCGAACGCCGCCCCGCAGATGACGGTTGTTTTGTGGCAGAGCCGGTCGGTGAGCCGATAGAGGATCTCTTTGTGCCAGGTCGGCCCGCCGCGCTCGGAAGTTTCCCGCAGATTGTGCACTGTGCACACGAGAACCGGAATTCCGGCAAATATGCGGCAGATTCTGCCGAGAAGATTGGCGTGGAACATGTGGCAGTGCACCACCTGCGGCCGTAACCGGAGGATGATTGCCCGCAGGCGAGGAATGGCGCGTGGATCGGGAATCCGTCTCTTCATGCCCAGGCTATGCACGGTTACTCCCATTCCTTCGAGCTCGGCCCGATGAGCGTCGGGCGAAACGAGGCTGACGACGGCGACCTCCCAGCCCTGCTGCTTCAGCTCGATGGCCAGGCGCGTGACCTGCGCCTCGGCTCCGCCCAGGGTGAGATTTGTCACGAGAAACAGAATCCGATGGAGCCGGTCGGCGCCCGGAATGAGTTCTGTCTGCATGCGCGGTGTTCGTTTTCTCTTTCGCGTCCGCTGTTGCCCCGCTCGGAAGTCCCGATTTCACGGAGCTCTCCGCGCGTCCGGCCATCTTCGGGTTCGATACAATCTCCAATTACGGGGCGAACCATGAATCCTGCGCGGCGGCGGATCTGCTCATGGGCGATCTTTCTCGTGCTGCTGCTCGTGTTCCTGGCCATCGTCTGGGTTGTCCTGCACACCGAGCCGGCTGCCGCGCCGGACTATCAGGGGGCGCTCACGTCGCGCGGTTCACCGAGCGGCGGAATCGGATCGAAGAAATCGCGCACCGCCGATGACTCTGGCTCCGGCGTGCGCGGAAAAATGCTCGATTCCCGCCGCCTCGGGACCTGAAGATGGCGATAAACCCCGATCGTCATCTCGGCGACACGCTCCCAGCTTCGTGCGTTTTCCATGTATCGCATTCCCGCGGCGCCCATCTCTTCGAGCCTGCGGGCGCCGAGCGTGAAGGCTCTGGAAATGGCCGCAGCGACGGCATCGCTATTGGGCGCAAGAATCGGGATTGCACTTCCCGTTGCGTCCATCAGCTCGCCCAGTCCGCCCGAATCGGTCGCAACGATGGGTCGCCCGTAAGAGAGCGACAGCGCTGCCACGCCGCTCTCGGAGTAGAACTCCGTGTAAGGCAGAATCACCGCGTGGTGACGGGCCATCAGGGCGGCGACCTGATCGTCGGGTATGAAGCCCTCGACGATTTCAAACCCGGCAGGGTCGCGCTCGATCCGGCGCTTGCATTGCTGCCAGTAGGCGCTTTCGGCCATGGTGGCGAGGCTTCCGGCAATCGTCAGCCGCACAGGAATCGATCGGGAGCGACGCAGCTTCTGCACCGCCTCGATAGCAAGGTGCAGGCCCTTGTTCGCACGGATCGATCCGAAAGCAAGCAGGCGGAACTCCGTCATCGCCGGGAAGGACGACCACGCGGACGCATTCGTATCCATCCCGTGGGGCACGAGGAAGACGCGCCCCGGAGAAAGACCGAAACCCTCTCTCAACACCTCGCACCCTTTGCGGTTGTGCGCGATGACGGTGTGGCAGAGTTCATATTCCACGCCTGGCATTGCGCGCTCCAGTCGCCGAAGGACACGAGGCAATCGCCAGCGATGAGGCAGCGGATCGTGCGCCGTGAGCACCACGCCGGCGCCCTTGATCCGCGCGGAAGCATAAAAGAGCGCCGCGAAAGGCGTGCGCATCGGGAACTGGAAATGCACGATATCGCCGCGCCGCACCAGACGGTGCTGGCTGCGCAGCGCTCGAAGGAGAAAGCCGAGATTGCGTGCCAGGCGCTTGCACAAGTTGGCTTCGCTCACATCGCGGGCCGCGGCCGGAATAACTTCGACGCCGGCTTCGCGCACCAGGTCCGCACGGACGAAGTTCGCCGGGCAGAAAAGAGCCACCGGCATTCCGAGCCGCCGCAGCGCGATAGCCAACTGGGCGACGTACCTGGCCGCGCCGGATTGCGGTTCCGCGGTGGAAATAACGATTCTCGATGGCGCTTTCTGCACGATTTTCACAGAAGACTAACTGGATGCCGAAACCTCTGCAGCCGCGGCGAGTCCGGCTTGCGCCGGAGTTCCCGGCTTTGCTTCGCTTCGATATTCGAAATACCGCTTGAGTCGCAGGAACCTGCTTTCCAGCAGAATCCAACTCGCCCAGGCAAAGGCCGTACTGGCAGAAGTCACTACCGCAAAGCACACCAGCGCGCCCGGAAACCTGGCGAGTCCGAGCTTCGGCGCCAGGGCGGAGTCATAAATGAGATACAGGATGGGGTGTGCGATGTACATGGCATAGCTGTATCTCCCGAACCACTGGAGAGCCGGCGCCGAGACTGCTCTTGCAAGCCAGCCGTTTTCAGACGCGCAGGAGAGAATCACTACGGCGAAAAGGAGCCCGAAAAGGGAATATCCGATGGTGACCATCTCCGGCGCTTCATAAAGCAGAAATCCGCGCGGGACCGACATCGCCAGCAGCGCCAGCGCCGCGCAGGCCGACAGGATCCGCAGCGGCCTTCGCAGCCGCGCGAGCAGGTTGCGGTCTCTGACAAGAAGGGCCGCGAGCGCGCCCCACAACAAGGAATCGGCCCGCGTGAATGTGAGTTCCCGGATCGCCCATGCGCCCGCGCCCGTCTCCAGCAGAAAAAACCGCAGCATCGGTTCGCCGGCACAGACAATCAGGCTTAGCCGCAGGAGCCCCCGACGGCTGGTGAGACCGACCACTACCGGCCACGCCCAGTAAAATTGCTCTTCGACGGCAAGGGTCCAGAAATGTCCGAAACCAGGCAACTCATGCGCGCCGCGAGATTGAAGGAAGTTCTGCAGGTAAAGCCAGAGCCAGATCTGGTTGGCGATCAGCTTGGCGTAGAGAACCGGCAGCTTCGGTGGATTGAGCGCGAGGGGCACAACGACCAGCGCCGCAAACAAAGTCGCGTAGTAGAGCGGCATGATGCGGAGCGCGCGGCGCGCATAAAAGTTTCGGAAATAGCCTTCCCTTCCCCTGGAATCGAGCAGAATCCCGGTGATGAGGAAACCTGAAAGAACGAAGAAGAGGTCGACTCCACACCATGTCGACTCCTGGAAGAATCGCCAGATATGCACCTGGGGACCGCCGTCGCCTTCGATTCTCAGCGTATGGTACGCCAGCACGAAGAGAATCGCGATTCCGCGAACACCGTCCAATGCGGCGGAGCGGCCTCCGAACGGAACGGCGCGCCGGACATCGGGAAGCTGGAGACAGATCATCGGGTTTTCTTCGGTCCGGGCGACGCGGATCGAGCGCAAGGCTCGTCATGATGGCGCGTTGGCCCTTCCGGCGGAAACGAAGCCATCGCGGCGCAGGGAGATGGAGTCTGTAACACATTCATCTTGCGGCTCCGCGCCTCGACGACCGCGCCGGCCACGACTCTTGCACACGTCCGCGCCGCGGCGATGCCGAACGGCAGCGACAGCATCCACTTGCAGCGCGGGACGCGAAAACCGAGCCACTCCGTCTCGATCCACCGCAACGAAAAATCAGGAGAGAGAATCGATGCGATTTCCTTGCGAGTCCTGAAGAAGACGCGCTGGTCGAGGAACGGGAATGCGCGCGCGAACCAGGCGTCGCCTTCTCCCCAGAAATCGAATCCGAAGCCAAGGCTCCGCATCGCTCTTGCCCAGCGGTCGCGTGCCGGACCAGGCCGGAACCAGTGGACGCAGGGCAGGCTCAGGTGCGGCTCGCGCAGAACGCCGCGAGTGGGAAAGATCCCGATCATGATTCCATTTGGCTTGAGCACGCGGCAAATCTCTTTCGCCGCCCGCGAGAGGTTCTCGACGTGTTCGAACACCTGGTTGTGGACCACGATATCGAAAAAGCTGTCCGGAAAGTCGAGCAAGCCATCCCTTATCTCGCGGAGGATCTCATCGTTACATCCCCACGAGCGGGCCAGGTCGGCGTCTTCGCTGCGATGACCGTCGTAAAAGGTCTCCGCGCCGTAGACTTCGAA
The DNA here is from genome assembly GCA_030039035.1 of Acidobacteriaceae bacterium. GTDB lineage: Bacteria > Acidobacteriota > Terriglobia > Terriglobales > Acidobacteriaceae > Telmatobacter. The sequence goes on from JASHQQ010000391.1 coordinate 36,301, forward strand.
TCCGGCCGCCCGCGCGGCAGCCACCAGCGCGCCGTTGCCACAGCCGAAGTCGAGCGATTTCGATCGCGGACCCAACCGGGCGATCCTCGCGTAGAGGTAGCAATTATTCGGACGAAGCGACTGCGGAGTTTCGCTTGCAGGAAGGCTCATGGTTGATCGAACCCCTGGACTCAGTCCGCGCCTTCGGCGACGAGGATGCGGGCGAATGCGGGAGCCGGTGGAAGTACCGCGACCGGCGAAAAGCGGTGCTTGTCCCGCTCCTCGCGGCGCACCGAGCGATTATGGTCTTCCTCGGCCGACAAGCTCGCTACAAGAATGGCCACGAAGCTGTAAGCAAGGAAATCGGCAGGCTCCTGCGCGTATCCGAAGAGTCCCGGAACTTCCACATTGGCGCGCAGAACGAGAAAGATCGCCGCGAACAGCGCCCATTGTCCGTTCTTCCACGTTGCCCATTGTCGAAAGGCCAGCAGCCAGGCGCATCGAAAGACATACACGAAGAGAGCGATGACCGCCGCGGAGCCGAAGATCCCCTGTTCGGCCAGGGCGGTCATGAACTCGTTGTGATACCCTCCGGCGATCATCGCGGCAATTTCGTGGGTCATCTTGTATTCGCCGGGAAGCCGCGAAACGAGGTCGTCGCGCCACGAGACATAGCCATAACCGAAGAGCGGCCGCTC
>JASHQQ010000392.1 GCA_030039035.1 Acidobacteriaceae bacterium
GCCTTGCTCCAGGCGTAGTTCGACCCGAAGTTCAGCCATCCTTTCGACTTTCCCCACGTGATCTGCAGCCCGTTGTAGTTCGCGAACAGCGTGTGCGCCTCGAGCTGGAGCTGGCCGTACAACGGGTAGGGCCGCCAATCGTTGATCGACGGAGTGACCGGCGTGGAGTTGCCGGCCAGCGCCGAGAGCTGCAGCGGAGTCCATGTGGTTCCATAGAAGGGATTGGGACCGACCTTGGGAACTTCGGTGCCATTGGCCGCGATGGTGTTGACGACAGCCACCGCCGTCGGGTCCGGACGGAAGAGACCGTTGGGCTGGATGGCATTTACGTTGTCGACCGTGATCGACCCATTGCTGCCGTCGTTCAGAATGGAATTGCTGTTATTGCCCACATAGGCCGCCGAGAAAAGTGTGCCTTTGAATTGCTGGGTTACTGTCAGGCTATAAGTAGAAACCAATGGCTGCTTGTGGTCGTGCTGATCGAAGGCGTAAAGGCCGGTGGTGGCCAGCGAGTTCTCGGCGACTTTGGGATCGTTGGGGTTCAGGTGCAGCATGCCCACATAGCCCAGCGTGAGGCCATTGTTGGTATAGTCGCCTCCGGTCGGATACGGGTTGGTGAGAAACACCGTTCTCAGCCCATCGGAAATGGCCAGCGCGTTGGCCACGTCCTGCCAGGCGTCGTGGAAGCGATACCAGCCGTAGCCGCCTCCGATGACCGTCTTTCCGTTCCCGCGCACATCCCACGCAAATCCCACGCGCGGATCGACAAACAGCGGCGTCACGGTCTGGCCGGAGTTGGGAATCGAAGGATCGATGGCGTGCCAGTGAAAGCCCGGCAGCGGGTTGGAGGGCGTGGGATCCACCGTCGCATAGGTCGAAGGAATGAAAACCGGAATGCCCACATGATGCGCGTCCTGCCACTCGCCCTCGTGTTCGGCGCGCGCTCCCACCGTGAGGGTCACGTTGCGGCGAATCCTCCAGGAGTCGGTGGCATAAAAGGCCGTATTCCACCAGTAGAGATCGATTTTGGGAAGTATGTTCGCCTGCTCGTAGGCCATGAATTCGCCTTCGAGGAAACTGGCCAGCAGGTTGCCCGTCCCCGAGGTCGTCAGGCCGTCGCTGTTGGCATACTTCTGCAGAGACCCGTTCGGCCCGGTTGGCAGATTGAAAGTCGGATTGACATAGTAATTCTGGATTCCGCCGTTGGTGGGCGAACCGCCGGTCGTCGGGTCCACCGAGTTATCCTCGGCCCGCTCGAGATTCACTCCGAACTTCAGTTCGTGTTTGCCCCATACCTTGGTCAGGTTGTCGCCCACGCCGGAAGTCAGCCGCTTGAAGTACTGAGAGCCGAAACTGTAGTCGGGAAAAAGTCCCAGGGGCAGCCCGTCATAACCGTAATCGACGAGCGTTGGATACTGCTTCGTCCCATTGGCGTAAGCCGTCGGATACGGCGTGGGATAGCCAAGCGAGGCGTAGGTCAGCAGGTTGGAATCTCCCGCGCCGAAGACCTGGTTCACATAGGCGACAAAAGCGGTGACCTCGTTGGTCATGGTCGGCGAAAACACATCGGTCCAGTTCAGGACGGCGCTCTGCGAATTGGTGTCTTCGGTCGATCCTCCGGGTGTATTCACTCCGCCGGAGCTTCCCGAGCCGAAATAGTAGGTATTCTGCGGAATTCCCTCCAGGCCCCGCTCGATGGTGTAAGTCCCGAACAGCTTGTTGCGGTCGCTCATGACAAAGTCCATGCGCCCATGCGCCTCCCACAGGTCGTTGTTCACCAGGTTGTTGCGCACGAAGTTGAAGCCGTTCAGGCCTGTTTGTCCCCCGGGCACATTGGGCGCCGGTATCAGCTTCATCACGGCCAGGGCGCCCGCGTTGAGATACGGCGCCAGGCAATTGCCGAGACCGTTGCTCGTGCAATTCACCAGAACACCGCCGGACGAAGCGCCCGTGCCGGTGGCCGTCCCGGGAACAAGCCCCGTTGTGGGAACCGAAGCCACATTGGCATATTGGCCATAGCTGATGCAGTTGGCCGCGTTCTGCGGGCATTCCGTCACGGCGCAATCGGCGGTGTTGCAAGTCACCGCTCCGGGGGGCAGATAACGGGTGATTTGCGCCGGGCTGAAGTCGCCTTTCAGCATCCCCGGCGTGGGCACCAGGGCATGGTAAATGGCCTCCGGGGCGCTGTCGTAGGCATAGACATACCGCTGCGCGTAATCCTCGGCCTGCATAAAGTAAATGAGCTTGTTGTTGTGATTGAAATCGGAATGCGGAAAATGGATGGGCCCGCTGAGCGTGCCGCCGGGATAAAGATAACGGTCGTTGGGTTTGATCGCGCCCAGCGCGCCGGCAAGGGCATCGGTGGTGTTCAACTGGTAGGTACGGATATGCCCGTAGAGTTCGCCGTGAAGCTGCGTGGTGCCCGATTTGCTCACCGTATTGATCACCACCGGCCCGTTGGGCATGTCCGCGCCAAAGTTGGAAAGTTCCACCTTGACCTCGGCCGTGGCCTCGCTGTTTACGGTTTGCGTGCTGCCCGCGTAGCTGGCCGGATCGTTGAGGTTGATGCCGTCCACGCGCACGCTGTTGCCGTTCAGCGGCGAGCCGCTCATCGAATAGGCGGTGCTTCCTCCGCTGACCGTCACCTGCAGGGAAGCCGGATCCAGCGAATTGCTGTTGGAAGTGTTTCCGAATGCTCCGCTGCCGGGACTGAGCGCGGATCCGGGAAGAATCTTGAGCAGTTCGGTCACGTCGCGCCCCACGGTCGAAAGGTGCTCCAGTTCCTCCGACGTGATGAGCGCGCTGTTCTCGCCGGTCTCCAGAATGCTGGACTCGGTGGCGTTGACGATCACCGACTGGGACTCCGCTCCCGGCACAAGCTTGATCACGCTCAGCGTGCGCGCATCGCCCGGATCGAGATGGACGCCCTTCTCGACGTCGGTTTCGAAGCCTTGCGCGGACACGGTGAGCGTGTAGTTTCCCGAATCGATCGCGGAAAAAAGAAAGATACCCGCGCCGTTGGTTTTGGTGGTGCGAACGAATCCGTTCGCCGCGTTGGCCACCGTCACCGTCGCGCCGGGAATCACGGCTTCCGTGGCATCGGCGATCGTGCCGCCCAGCGATGCCGTCACACCCTGCGCCGCGAGCGGACTGCGCGCCAATCCAGCCAATGCCAGAAGCAGGAGAGGCAAAATTGCCCGGGTGGACGAGCACCAATGCGACCATGGCCTGCCAGTCATCTCTGCCTCCGATCCGGAACGGCCTTGCGCGGGAGTCCCCGATGTTCGTTTCCCGGGGTTCTCATCGATGATTACGATACCACTGCCTGAAAATCGCCAACATTGTAGCCGAGCCGCAGGGGAACTTTCAAGACCCGCGGCCTTGCACCCGGCTCCGGAGCGCCTCGTTCCTGCTCTATGTCATATGTCTCGAGGCATCTCTTCCGGCTTTTCCGCCATGGATCGACAAGGATGGGCAATCCGCCGGGCGGCGATCTGGGATCGATCCCAGGCATTGCGCCCGAAGCCTTGCTCCCGCTCGCGGACGAGCCGGAGCAACGCCCCGTTCACAATGCCAAGGCCGGCGCCCCGATGCGATCGGGACGCCGGCGACGGCCTGCGGCTTACTTCTTGATGTTGTAGGTGCCGGTGACTGTGAGGCTGCACACCTTGTAACCGGGCGCCTTGGCAATCACCTTGAAGGTGGTGGTCGACGACACCTTCACCGCTCCCGTGTACTTGTCGGCTTTACTCACCGTGGGCGCTTTCCCGTCGGTCGTGAAGTAAATCGCGGCATCCTTGGTCGCGTCGGTGATGGTTACCGTCACCGGCCCCGTGTACGTCTTGTCGGGCGTCGGGCTCAGGACGGGCTCCTTCGTTGTGCCGAGATACTCGATCGTCAGATTCCCGTCGATAAATCTGAACCGGTAGTTGGCGAGTGCGACCAGCGTTCCATTCCGGATGACCAGCGCGCCGTCGTAGATTCCCGGGGCGGCTGTGTCGCTCAGCGTGGTGGACAGCTTGGGCTCGCCCTTCAGCAACTTCTTGGTGTCGCCATTCACGAAGCCCGCGATCTTGTAGCTGAATGGCTTGAATGGCGTGCCGTAGGGCGTCGACTCGGAGTTCGCCGAGAAGGTCAGAGCGGCCTTGTCGACGGTAATGCCGATCGACTGTGAAGCCGGCCCGTAGACTGTGTTTCCGGCCTGGCTGGCCATCACCGTCACCGCTCCCGCGCCGGTGATCTTCAGCATGTCGCCGTTGACCACGGTTGCCGGTCCTGACGTAACAGAGAACGTGACCGGAACCAGGCCCGAGCTGGCGGTTGCCGTCAGCGTCGTGAGCCCGACACCGTATGTCGTCCTGCCGTTCGGGAACGGATTGTGGAAGGTGACCGTCTGCGACTGGGGCGCCGCCGCCGTGGTCCCGGAGAGGGAAACCGGGGGCGAAGCTGCGTTCCGCGCGTTGGTGGTGTTGAGCGTTACTGTGCCGGTTTCCATCGTCCCCGCCGCGATTCCCGCGGCAGGAGCGAATTTCACCCCCTGGGCGCAAGCCGCGCCAACGGCCACGCTCACGCCGCAGGCATCCGTCGACGCCGTTGCGAGCTTGAAGTACGCCCCGCTGATCGTAGGCGCAGAGAGCCCCAGGCTGCTGTTGCCCGCGCTCTCCAGCCAGATCGACAGTGTGCTGCTCTCCGTGTCGTCGGTGGTCGGGAACGCCAGGGTCCCGGACTCGCGGTTGACGGCGTAGACCGCTGCTCCGGACGCATCGGTCGAATACAGATTGCCGTTGTCGTCGAGCGCCAGCCCATACGCCGATTTGGGGTTGGTCTCGATGGTAAGCGCGTCGGCGTCGTTCAGGGTTCCGTTCAGATCGGGTACGCGCACGATGTTGCCCGACGCCTTGTCGGAGATCACCACGCTGCCCGACGCGTCAACCGCCACTCCCCAGGGCGCGGTCACGCCCTCGGGCTTCAGTGTGACAACGGTTCCTCCGTCCTCATAAACCTTCACATCCCCGCCGCCTGTCTCGGCGACGTAGAGACCGCTCGCCGAATCGACCGCCAGTCCCCACGGGAAGCTCAGGCCGGAAGCCTTGACAAACGTCAGTCCATTGCTGGGGTTGTACACCACCACGCGGCCGTTCAGCAGGTCGGAAATGTAGAGGGCGCCAGCCGGGCCGAACGCCAGTCCGCTTGGACCATTGAGCACCTTGCCGCCGAACGTCACCGTATCCGCGACAAAGACGGTCTGGTTGGTCCCGTCCACCGTGCCGCTCATGTTCAACGGGAGCTCGACGATCTGGTTGTTTCCAGAGTCGGCTATGTACAGATTTCCGACGGTGTCGAATGCCGTCGCATCCGGGCTGGAGAATCCCGTCCCGATCGCCACCGGTGTCGTCGTCCCTGCCGCGATCCAGAACACCTTGTTCGCTCCGGCATCCGCAATGGCAAGATCGCCCTTCGCATCCACCGAAACCGACTCGGGCTGGGTAAATCCGCTGGCATACGACGTCCACACGCCTGGGTCGAGGGTCACCAGCGCGCCCTGTCCGATTCCGGAGACGTTCCCGGTGCCGGAGACATTGTTGACCGTGTCGCTGATGTTGAAAAGCGCCGTCCGTTCGCCTACATTCGCAGGATCGAAGGTGACGGTTTCGGGAATGAACGAACCGCCGGTGAAGGCGTCCTCGCAGCCCGCCGCCGCGGCGGCGCCCGTGATGGCCGTTGTCGCCGCCGAGCTGAACTCGGCCGATGGTGTCGCTGTGACGGTCAACGCCGGAGTGGTGGCGCAGTTGCCGGCGTTGTCGGCCACGCTCACGCTGCTCACCGTCGTGACGATATTGTTGATGGTTTCATTCGAGGCGGTATTCACCGATTTGCCGATGCCCGATCCGCCAAGACCGGAGCTGCCCACGTCGATTCGCGTGATGCCGTCGCCGGTGGTATAGGCGACCTGGTAGATATTCCCCTTGGGACCGACAACGATTCCCTTGCCGCCCACCGGAGAGATCGCGTACGCGTCTTTGGTGTCCGGGCCGCCGGCTGACGTGTTGGGAATGGCGAAGATCCCTTCTCCGGGCGTGGTGTAGTACACGGTGCCGTTGTTATCGGTGGCCACGCCGAAGATTCCGTCGTTATAGGTCTGGGTATTGGTGAAGGAAACGAGCTGCGTCGGGCTGGCGGCGTACGTACCGCTCGAAAGCGGGAGCTCGTACAGCCCCGACGTGGTGACCGATCCACCGTCCCCAGGCCCGGCCTCGTTGATCGAGGCCTGCACAAAGAAGAGGTTTCCCCAGGGATCGAAGGCAATCGAACCGAGCGCGTCGGTGGCTGTCGAATCCTGGTACATGTAGACCCAGTCCGGAGTGTTCCCCTCGGCGCCCGTGTACTGCGCGGCGTACTGGCAGGTCTGGTCGCACATGATGATGCTGTTATTGAATCCGGCTACGCCGTTGCCGGTGGATTTCGACCCGCCTGGCCACTGGTCGATGACTACCCAGAAGTTGCCCGAAGGGTCGAATCCCATGGCCGAAGTACCGTAATAGGTCGTCAGGATTCCCAGGTTGATGGCGAAGTTGCAGGGAGCCGTGTCCGTCGTCTGCCCCTTGCATTGCGCCGTCACCGCACTCACTCCGCCCGCGGGCAATGCAGCGTAGGTGCCGGTGGCCGAGTTGTACGGCAGCTTGACGATCTGCCAGGAATAGGTGTCGCCGAAGTAGAGGTTGTTGTTGCTGTCCAGCGCCAGCGGCGCGACGTTGTTGTCGCCGGTGACCAGCGTCGTGTAGTTTCCGGATTGTGGATCGATCGAGTAGATATTTGTGCCCCACGTGCTTCCCCACAGGATGTTCCCCTTCGCATCCATGGCGAAACTGCCGCCCACGGGAGCTGCACCGCCGCCCCAGCCGCCGGCCGGCGTGGTGAACAGACGCGTGGACTGGGTCAGGATGATCGAAGGCTGCGCGCCGGCCACGGCCGCGCCGAGAGAGAAAACCAGGGCAACAAGCAGGACGATCCACGCTCTTGCCACGATCGAACGCGATGGATACCGCAGATGGTTCAAAGAAGTTTGCATCACTCATCCTCCGTTGAGTTCTCTCCGTTGGAGAGGAACAATTCGTGCTTCCGACTTTATGTTTTGCAATGAGAATTCGACGCGCAGGCAATCGCCGCGCCGGTTCCCGGTGCGGCTGCCTTGCGCTCCCGCAAATCGCATTGAATCTCTTTCCCGCGAATGGAACTTTCGTCCAGCCTTCCCATCGGATGAGCCCCCTTGGCCGGGCAACAGGAGGCGCTCCGGATTCGCTTGCCGGAATGCGGCTTGCGGGTCCGGCACAGCCCGCGGTCCAACGGGGGATAGAAGGTGCTTTGAATTTGCGGCGAGCGGCGGGGAAGACGAACTGGAGATCGCCTGATCACACGCCGGGTGAAGCCGGGCCATGAATGGGCACGATGGATAGCCTCTGGCATTGACTGCGACCCGAGCACCTGGATTTTGGACGGTGGTAACGGTATCGAATGGAGATGGAGTTGTCAAGGGGCTGCTGGGAAGACGCTGATATTGAGGGGATTTGCGTGAACCCCGCAACAAAAAGGTTTTAGCAGCGTTTTGCCCGGCGGCGCGCCGGGGCCCTTTTCGCGTCGCGGGGCAGGACTTGCCGAGGTCCGGTGGAAACGCTTGCATCGCGCACGCGGTTTACTGCCGCGAAATGGTCCGGTCCGGTCGACTGGACTCCGCTACGGATTCGGAATCACCAGCAGCGTGATCGACTGCCCGGGAAACGTCGCCGAAAGTGTGCTGGTTGTGCCGCCCTTCGCCGGAGGCGTTACCGCAACCGCCGGCGCGGAGACAATCGCATTCAGATTCGCATTGCTGTACTGGTAGACCTGCGCTTTGGCTCCGGACGGCACGGCAAGGTTCTCGAGCGAAAGGGTCGAAGTCAGCGCCCCATAGGTCTTGTTGACGACCATGACCGTGATGGCGCCATCGGCCGTGCGCGACGCTCCGTAGACCGACAACTGGCCCTGGTTCCCGCTCGCAGAGGCCAGAGCCATATCGCCGAATGTCGATTTGTTCCCGTCGTAATTCCGGTAGATCTCGAACGCCATCAGACCGGGAATCTGGGAATCCGGATCCGGCGGACCCCAGAGCGTGCCCACGTCGAGTCCGTAACTGCCGAAGATTCCCAGAATGTCGGCCTGCGCCACGGCGCCGTTGATCGACTCCTGCCCGCCCCAGTTGTATTCGGTGATCGCCGTCTTCGTGCCCGGGTAATCGTCGGCCACCCACGTCTTCATCATGGGGATGAGCTGCGGCGCCTGCAGCGGAGGCGAACAGCTCGAGGTGTAATTCGGATCGGTGGTGTAATTCGGCTGCGGGTAGTTGGGGTCGGTATAGGTCGGATCCCAGAAGACCCGCGTCGAATTCAGGCGCGCCTCCTGCTCGCCGGTGTCGCCCGCGGGCGCCAGCCCCACTCCGGAGCCGTTGTACGTGGCCGCGAAATAGGTGTGCAGGTCCACGTAGTCCAGCAGGCGCATTCCGTAGGTCGTTTGCGCCTTGGCAAATTGTTGCAGGTAATACTCGATCATCGGCACGCCGCCGTGGGCTTCGCGGTCGGTCGGGTTTTGCCACGGCTCGTAACACGGCCCGGAACTCCAACCGCTCTCGATGTCCTTCTTGGAATAGAAATAGTTGTACCAGTAGTCGATCACCGGCCCGCTCACCTGTGCCGTCGGATCGGCGAGCTTGATGGCCAGCGCCGTGCCGATGCCGCCGTTGGTCACCTCGTCGTAAGTCGAGGCGACCGGATGCACGTCGCGATGAACCGCGTCCCACCACGCCGGCTCGTTGTCCAGATCCCAGATCGCCACGCCGCCGCTGGCTCCCGTCTGGCCGTTGCCGACGAACGAATTGACCCATCCGCCGGCCCATGTGGTCAAAGCCCAGGTCGCAGTTGCATCGGCGGCGGACGGCGGCGCCGGCGGCGGGTTGGAAATGCTGGTGATCGTCGGATCGTTGCCGGTGATGTCGGACTGGTTCGTGTATTCTCCATCGCCGCAGTTGGAGTTATAGGGATCGAACCCGTACTGGTTCGGATAGGTCGTGGCCGGGAAGCCGCAGGCCGAGGGATTGCCGTTGGTCACCCAGCCCAGCACGGGCATCGTACCCAGAGCCTTGATTCCGTTACTGGATGACGAGCTGACGAAGTCGGCGAAGTTCCCGTCCGGCCAGATCCCGCCCGAACCGGTCCCGTTTTCGAAATACCAGTCGGAGGCGGAATTGCTCGTATTCGTCTGGTAGTTGTAGCGCGACGTGTTGTCCCCGCCCCAGCGGGCGACCGCGATGTTGGCGGCCTGCGCCACCGACGTGTCGAGCGCATAGGCGTTCATGCCGTAGATCAGCGGACTGATGGCATGGGTCTGGTTCCCGTAGTTCACCGTCAGGGCCGGGCCGTTGCCGGTTGCGGGAGACTGAAGGGTTGCCGTCACGCTGCCGCTGATGCCCGGCGCCTGCGTGCTGGTCGCGGTGATCTTCACCGTTGCCGGTGCCGGGTAGGGCGTGATGTAAGCGGCGGTCGATCCGGAGGTCGCAGTCAGCGTGCCGGCGCTCAGGTTGCCGCAGGCGGGACATGACATCGACCAGGTCACGCTGCTGCTGATGCTTCCGGTTCCCTCAACCGTCGCCGTCAGTTGCAGCGGGGTTCCGATGGTGGCGATTGCCGGACTCGGCGTGATCTTCACGCCCGTCACATTCGGCTGGCTGTAGTTGGCCGTGACGGTTGTGTTGCCGTTCACCTGCAGCTTGCAGACGCCCTCGCCGCTGCTCGAGGCGCAGCCGCTCCAGGAAAGGAAGTAAAAACCATCCGACGGGCTGCTTGCCGTCAACTGCACCTGGGTGCCGGCCTTGTACGTCAGGGTAAATGGCGTTGTTCCGAACCCGATGTTGCCGATGCCGGCCGGATAGGCATTGACGGTCACGCCGCTGCCGGGATGCGCCGAATCGATGGTGAGCTTGTAGGTCGGCACAGTAACGCTAACCGTGGCGGACCCTGAAGCGCTCTTGTAGGTCGACGAGCTCGCCGCATTCGGCGTGTAGGTCGCGGTCAACTTGTCCGCGGCCCCGGGAGAAAGTGCTCCCGCAGGAATCCTGATGCTCGCGCTGCCGCTGCCGAGCGCGGTGGCCGCAGATCCATAACCGCCGCTCTCCAGCGTCAACCATCCCTGGGGCACGGGCTTGCCGCCCGCGCCGTTCACCGATATTGCCACGGTCAGAGCTTGCGCCGTGGTCAGACTCTTCAGTGCGGGAGTCACCTTCAGCGTCGGCGCCACCGTTCCCGGCGCATTGTAGTGGGCGGTGACGGTTGTGTTCGCGTCCAGCTTCACGCTGCAGATTGCCGTGTTTTCCGTCGTGCATCCGGTCCACGATCCGAAACCGTTTCCGGATGCCTTGGCGGGCGCGGTCAGCGTGACGGTTGTCCCCGGACTTAACGTGCAATGGAATGGCGTAGATTCGCTCCCGGAGCATTCCTTATTGGCTGAGCTTACCGCGATCGAAACTCCGTTGGCCGGTTCGAAGGAACCCACGGCGAGTACATAGGTCTTCGGCGAAGCGTACGTTGCCGTAACCGTCCTGTCGGCACTCATGGTGACTTTGCAGGTGAGCCCGCTCGCCGTCGCGCATCCGGTCCACGAGACAAAGCTGTTGCTCCCTGTTTTGGCCGGCGCGGTCAATGTGACGCTGGTTCCCGCGGAATATGTGCGGGTGAACCGGGTGGTTCCGTTGCCTTTTGCGCTCTGGTCCGCGGGGCTCACCGCAATGGATACGCCGGTTGCCGGAGTCGAGGACTCGACCGTGAGCACAAAAGGAACCGGGCTCGCCGCCATGGCTTTTGGAATTGGCCCGAAGGCCGGTGCCAGCAGGATCAGAACTCTGCCGGTGCTAACCAGGGCCCATGACCTGGAACTCTTCATCTCCTGGCCTCTCAGTCCGCTTCTGCGCCCGTTCGGGTCCGGCAGCTTCGCGGAGAAAATGTTGCAGCAGACTTCCTCAAACCACACAATCGTACAGCATGAGACCGATATCATGCGGAAAGGTCACTACCGAAGTAACCGCCGGGAGCGGGCCGGTCGCACAGGTTGCGATTTCGGGACTCTGCTTCGAGCCGCATGGCAGAGTTGCAACTTCAACGTGCAGCGAACCTTACCCGGCCGATACCTTCAGCAGCAGCACTCCGTGCGCGGGCACGGTGGCCGAATAGGCGCCGTTCGCAAACCTTGCGTCCTTGTGCGTCCACAGATCCCGCGCTCTCCCGATCCCCCCTTTCAGGTTGAGATCCCTTGCGTTCACCGTAGCCTGCGCCGGCGCGGAGCCAAGGTTCACCACGCCGACGGCCACGCTGCCTCCGGCAAGCGGCTTGATCCACGTTTCGAGATCCCCGTTCTTCTGCGGCGAAGCCTGTTTGCCCAGCGGGTCCTGGTCGATGGCGATGACTTCCTTGTTGAGCAGAATCTCCCGGGTCGCCGCCGTCATGCTTCGTATGTCGTTCCCGGCCAGCAAGGGCGCAGCGGTAAGCGCCCACAGGCTCATGTGCGTACGATACTCGTCGTCGCTCATGTGTCCGTTGCCGATCTCCAGCATGTCGGGATCGTTCCAGTGTCCGGGACCCGCGTACGGCGCAGCAGGCGCCTGCTGTTCGATATTGCCGATCATGCTCGACCACTGGTCGCGGATGTCGTCCGTGGTGCGCCAAAGATTGCCGCCGACATTGGCGCCCCATTTCTGCACGTCGCCGAGCCCGTATTCGCAAAGGCTGTAAATTATCGGCCGTCCCGTCGCCTGCAGCGCGTCGCCCATCTTCTGGTAGACCGCCTGCAACTGGTCGTCCTTGTAAATCATTCGTGCGCTGCACCAGTCGTATTTCAGGTAGTCGATTCCCCACGCAGCAAAGGTTTTCGCGTCCTGCTCCTCGTGTCCGTAGCTTGCCGGATATCCCGCGCAGGTCCGCGGACCCGGGCCGGAATAGATTCCCAGTTTCAATCCCTTTGAGTGGACATAAGCGGCCAGCGCCTTCATGTCGGGAAACTTGTGATTGGTCTGGATGTTTCCCTGCGCGTCGCGCACGCCTTCCCAGGTGTCGTCGATGTTGACGTAGATGTAGCCGGCGTCGCGCATACCGCTCGTCACCATGGCGTCGGCGATTGACCGCACCGTCTGGTCGTCGACCCTGCCGGCAAAAAGATTCCAGCTATTCCATCCCATCGGCGGCGTCTTGGCCAGCCCGTTGTAGGCCACATTGTGCAGCGCGGGCGGCTGGATGTAAGGATTGGTCGGAGTATCGTCGGCCGCGGTTGCCGGCCTGGCGATCCATTCGCGCCGGCCGATCGTGCCGTGGAGCTCGCCATTCGTCAACTCTCCGGTGATGAATGGCCGGGTCGGGTTCCGCGGCCCGAACAGCTCGAAGTGGTTGCCATTGGCCGTACCCTTCACGTCAATCGAAAAACCCGGCGACTTCATCGTGCCGGTGAGCTGATTCCCGCTTTGCTTCAATTCGAGGATGGTTTTTTCCTGCTCGCCGTTGTCGAGCGTTCTGCCCGTCGCCTCCCATCGTCCCGTCAGGCGATGCCCGCAACCGGCTGTTGAAATGGTGACGAGGCAAACGGCGGCCCATGCGAGCCCTTTCGGCGAATACATCCCATTGCCGGACAAAAGTGTTGACCTCAGCATCCTCACGCTCCTCCCGTTGCGACCCAAGTCGCCCCGCCTTTCCATCCCGCAATACAAGCTCGCCCATTCCGGCGCTCGGTCGGCGCCCTGAATTGTATACGATTACATTCCTCTTCGGCTTCGCGAAAGTGCAGCGCGCGCCGGGGCGGCTTTGCGTCTTCTCCCGTCCATCGCCCGGTCGTTATAATCACTTCCAGCCATGCTTCTCCCACGACGGCGCCTGCTGGGGTCCGGTGCGTTTGTGCTTGGCGGCGCCCTGGTTGACGCGCTCGCCACTCCCCTCTGGAAATGGCGCCATCCGCTGGTTGTCGAGGCGGCAAAGGCCGATGCGGCGCAATCCGGCGTTCAGTTCATCGACGTCGCCCGGCAGGCCGGGCTGACCATCCCCAATGTCTGGGGCGGCATCGAGCACAAGCGCTCCATCGTCGAGACCAAGGGAAGCGGCGTAGCGTTCTTCGACTACGACAACGACGGTTGGATCGATATTTACCTCACCAACGGCAATCGCCTCGATGCGCATTGGGACCCCGGCAAGGCGCCAACCTCGCACCTGTACAGGAACAACCGCGACGGCACGTTCACCGATGTCACCGAAAAATCCGGCCTGGCGCAAACCGGCTGGCAGACGGGCGTCTGCGTCGGAGACTATAACAATGACGGATGGGACGATCTGTTCTGCTGTTTCTGGGGACATAACATCCTGTTTCATAACAACGGCAATGGAACCTTCACCGATGTTACGAAGAAAGTCGGACTCTGGCAGGAGCAATTCCGCTGGGGCGCGGGATGCACCTTCCTCGACTACGATCGCGACGGGCATCTCGATCTTTTCGTCTGTAACTACATCCGGCTCCAGCCCGACCAGATACCTTCTCCGGCCGATACGACCTATTGCCAGTGGAAGGGGATTCCCATCATGTGCGGCCCGCGCGGAATGCCTGCCGACACGAACATTCTCTACCACAACAACGGGGACGGGACCTTTACCGACGTCTCGGAAAAGGCCGGCATTCTGAAGCCGGGACCGAGATATTCGATTACCGCGGTATCTTATGACTTCGACAACGACGGCTGGCCCGACATCTACATCGCCGTCGATTCAGAACCCAGCATTCTCTTCAGGAACAACCACGACGGCACATTTACCGACATCGGAGTGATGGCGGGCTGCGCCTATAACGACGACGGCCACGAGCAGGCGGGAATGGGCGTGGCCGTGGCCGATTACGACTGCGACGGATGGTTCGACATCTTCAAGACCAACTTTGCCGACGACACTTGCAACCTGTATCACAACAACGGCGACGGGACTTTCAGCGACGTCTCCCTCGCCTCCGGCGTGGGCGTAAATAACCGGTATGTCGCGTGGGGTTGCGGCTTCATCGACTATGACAATGACGGCTGGGCCGACATCGTTCAGATCAACGGTCATGTCTATCCCGAAGTCGACCGGTATAACTTTGGCGAAACCTTCAGGAATCCTCGTCTCGTGTACAAAAACCTCGGAAACGGCCATTTCAGGGATGTTTCCGCGGAGATGGGACCCGGTATCAGCGAGCGGTTCTCCAGCCGGGGCGCGGCCTTTGGCGACTATGAGAACAACGGTGCGATGGATGTGCTCGTGCTCAACCTGAACGATCCGCCATCCCTGCTCCGCAACGAGGGCGGCATCCGGCAAAACTGGATCAAGCTCAAGCTCATCGGCACAATGTGCAATCGCACGGCCATCGGCGCGCGCGTGCGAGTCATTGCCGGCAAGCACATCCAGATGGACGAAGTGCACAGCGGCACCAGTGTGATGTCGCAGAGCGATCTGCGCCTCCACTTCGGTTTGGGCAAGGCCGAAGTCGTCGATATGATCGAAGTGAAGTGGCCGACGACGCAAAAGGTCGAAAAGTTCGCGCAGGTAAAAGCCAATCAGATTCTGACGATCCGCGAGGGCGCAGGCATTATCGGGACGTACAAGCCCAGGTCTTCATAACTCCGCAAGAAGGAAACGGAGAGAACTCGTCGATTCCTCAATTCTGCGGCGGCGCGCTCTTCTCCCCGGAAGTTACAATCACAAACTGCTTGATCTCCCGCCGTTGCCGCTCGGCCTCCTCGGCTTGCTGCTTTTCGAGCTGGTCATGGAGTTCGAATTCGTGCCTGGCCTTCGCCGCCTGACTCATTCGATCGTAAATAACCCCCAGCCTGTAGTGGGCTTCGCTCAACTCCGGATTGGCTGCGAGCGCCTTGTTCAGATCGTCGATGGCCGCTGTGGAATCTCCCGAAGAAGACGCAAGAATGCCGAGCTCCAGATAGGCATCGGCGCACTTTGCATCGGCGGATACCGCTTTTGCAAGCAACTTCCCGGCATCCTCGATCGCCCTGGCTTCCGCCGGGCCGGTCTTCCCCTTCAGAAGAGCCATGGCATACAGGTAATTGGCCTGGGAGCTGTCAGGATGCGCGCCTGCAAATCTGGCCAGCCTCGGCTCAATGCAAGGCAACGGATCGGGAGCGGCAATCTGGACCCTTCCCATGAAGAGATATGCCTCCGGGTCCGCCGGATCGAGGTCGGAGGCCTGGCAGAGGAACCTTGCCGCTTCTTCATATCTCGCGCCGGCAAACAAGGCAGCGCCCAGCGCGCTTTGCATCCTTGCCGAATCCGGAAAGGCTTTCACTCCATTCCCAAACACGTCCTGCGCCTGCCACACCGCCCGATGAAGCAGCAACTCCGTACCCCACGCGAAATAATTTTCCTCGCTGGGATCGATCTGCACCGCCTGCCCGAATTCGTGCACCGCGCCGAGCGGGTCGCCGCTTTTCTCGTCGCGTTCGCCGGCAAGACGATGCTGATCGGCATTCCGCTTTTGAGCATTCTCCGTGGTCGCTTCCGCATCCTTCGTCGGCTTGAGGGCGAGCGTTTCGCGCGCGAGTGCCTCGCTGGTCCGCAGTGTCGTATCCGATCCGTGCCCGCCGACAGCGGTCCAGTCGGTCACTCCTGCGATCTGAAAGCTCGGGTTATCGGCAAACGCGAAGGCTTGCGCCGGGGAATTGGGAACCGCATTCGCGACCGGTGGGATCGGCGCCTCCGGTTCGAGATTGAGCTCCACTCTTTCCCGGTCGCCCTTTCCTGCGATCGAAACTGTCGCGACATGGCTGCGCAGGTTCGACTTCTCTCCGCTGAGGTTGAATTTGCCGGCAGGAAGCGAAGAGAATTCAAACGCGCCCGCGGCATTGGTCTTTGTCGACCTCGATTCGTTCCCGCCTTCAAGCCTTACCGTTGCGTCGCCAATCGGATTTCCGTGCGAGTCCACTACGGAACCGTAAATTGCAGCTTCATTGGAGTCAGGAGACTGCTGCATCGCAAACTGCGCCGGCGCGGCGAAAAACAACGCGGCGACCATCACGGAAACGAGCGCGAAGCCCGTGCTCCTTCCCGCCCATGATGCACGCGACTTTTGCCAAAGACTCACGATACCGCTCGATCGAAAACTTCGGATACGGGACGTCGTCGTCCCGACGCAACATTCGCATCCCACCGGGGCCCAGTCATTGCCCATCACGGCCTGGGGCTGGCGGCCGCGGCAACAGGCTGCGCGCTCTCCGTTCGCGGCGGCTCGTCGACGGTAATCTGCCGGTCTCCGGCGACATTGGCCAGCACCTGCTGGATGCCGCTGGGCCATCGGATTTCGATGCGGTTAACCATCTTGTCCTTGCCCAGTCCGAAGTGCAGTCTGGGGTCGCTCGCGGAAAGATACCCGCTCGATGTGGTGACAATGCCCCACTGGTTCCCTGTCTCGGTGAAGACCTTTACTTGTGCGCCGATTCCGTCGCGGTTGCTTTTGTGCCCGATCAGCCGCAGCGTGATCCAGTGGTTGGCAGTTTCCGTCACATTGTGCAGCACGTGGGCCGTTCCTCCGTTGGTGGAGACCACGGCATCGATGCGGCCGTCGTTGTCAATGTCGCCGATGGCCATGCCCCGTCCCACCCACGCATCGTGAAAAATCTCCGACGAAACTCCCGACACATCGACAAACTTCTTCCCGGTGTTGCGAAGAAGCATCATGGGCTCCTTGTAATGCAACTGGGGAAAGCTTTTTTCGATCGTGTCCAGATCGTGCCCCTGGGCAATCAGCAGATCCTTGCGTCCGTCGTTGTCGTAGTCCATAAATCGGACGCTCCATCCCGAATGAAGCCTTGTAATCTCGCCGACTCCCGTCGAGTAACTCGTGTAATTGAATGTGCTGTCGCCCGCATTCGAATACAGCGCGTATCGCTGGTTGGCAAGGTCGGTAATGATAAGGTCGGGCCAGCCGTCGTTGTTGTAATCGTCAAAATCCACGCCCATGCCGGCATAGGTCTGCCCTTCCGCATTCACGGCGACTCCGCTTTCCAGACCCACTTCCTCGAAGGTTCCATCCTTTTTCTGATGGAAGAGAAATTCCTGCATCGAGTCGTTGGCTACAAAGAGATCGATGCGTCCGTCCTGGTCATAGTCGGCGATGGCAATGCCCAGCGCCTTGGCCGGCTTGTCCAGGCCCAGTTTGTGCGAAACTTCAGTGAAGTGGCCGTTCCCGTCATTGTGATAGACCAGCATCGGGATACCCTGAAATACATCGGGATGACAATATCCGCGGTAACCCTCGCGATGCTCCCCGCACCAGATATCGTCCCAGTCCCACTTCACATACCTGTCGACAACCAGATCGAGCAGACCGTCGTTGTCCAGGTCGACCCAGGTGGCGGAACTCGACCATCCGCTTCCTCCCACGCCCGCCGATTCGGTAACATCGGTGAAGACGCAGTTGCCGTTGTTATGGTAGAGACGGTTCCCGCCATAACCGGTTACAAACAGGTCCTCGTTGCCGTCATTGTCATAGTCGCCGACAGCCACTCCCATTCCGTAACCAACCCCCTGCAGCCCGGCTTTCTCCGTAATATCCTCAAACGTTCCATCCGGCTTCTGGTGATACAGGCGGTTCCAGTATTCGGGACCCGTTTTTTGCGGAATGAATCCCCTGGGAGTCGGGTCGGTAAATGGAGCTCCGTTCACGAGAAAGATATCCAGACGGCCGTCGTTGTCGCAATCGAACAACGCCACGCCCGACCCCATGGTCTCGAGCAGATATTTGCGCGACGTGTGCGGCGCCTGATGGAGAAACCTGATGCCCGCCTTCTCCGTAATGTCGACGAAATGCGCCGGAACCAGGTCCGTAGCTCCGGAATCCTGACTCCGCGCCGGTTGACTCTTTCCGACGCATCGCGCCGGCGAGGGAGCAACCGCAATAAGTCCCGCGAAGAAGATCGACAGGGTCCCGAGCTGTCTTCCGGCGCCCACCGAGGCGAACATTCCAGTTACTTCTCCGTCGCCGGGGGTTTATCGCATATCCCGGAGTTCATCATGGAAGAATCAGCTCAAGGCCAGCGCAACCACTTCCCCCATGTCGATCGCCGAGCTTGAGCGCGTGCCTCGGGGAAGTGTTGGCGCGACCACGAGAGCCTGGCTGTGGCCTTCGAACCATGCCACGAACGCGGATTGCTCCGAGCCGGCGAGGCGCTGCTGGTTGATCCAATGATAGTATGCGCCCATGTCGGCGTCGACCAGCGAGCCGGCCGGATCGAGTGCGGGATTCACCCGGCCGACGGACAAAAGCTCGTTCATGGGCTTCTGTCTTTGCCGCGGCGCGAAGCGCACCAGCAACGTCAGCGGCTGCGCCCTTCGCAACGCTTCGCGGGCCGCCCACTGCGCAAAGGTTGTGCTGAAGATCTGGGTGCCGGAACCCTCGGTAAATATCTTCACCTGGAATCGATCGAGAACCGGGTCCGCCGGCTTGTCCATTCCCAGGTTGGCCGGCAGTAACTCGGCCAGATCGGTGCGCAATTCCTCGGGGCCCATGCCCGGCCGGCCGATCTCATTCTGCATGAACTTCAGAAGTGCATTCCGCACCGGCTCGAGCTCTGCATACGAGACGCAAGTCAGCACCGGGCTGTGCCCGGCCGGCTGCCCGCCGTCGACATACCAATGACCGTAGGGAGCCGGATGCGACCTGGCGCGCGTTTCCATCGCGGCCAGCAGCAAATCCAGACCCCGCTCCGGCTTGACATGCTCAAAGTACGTGCCGTGAGCGCGAAGATTGCGAAACAGCGGCCGGTCCCACGAATCGACTCCCTGGCCGATCACCGCGATCCCAAGCCTGCGCACAGCCAGCGGCTCGGCGGGCGTCGCCGCCTGCAGCCGGTCGCCATACTTCGTAGCGGCCGCGCGAAACGCGTCGACCTGATGCGTGCTCCACAGCCAGGCCGACTCCTGTTCGACGAATTGCTCCGGCCGATTGACCCAATCGGATTGCTCCAGAGCTGGCGAGAGCGAGACCCGAAAAAACCCTCCGAACCAATCGTCCATCTGCGCCGGCGTCAGCGATGCGAGGCTCGCCAGCTCCCGGTTCATCGCCTTTCGTTCCGCGGGGAACTTGTAGTCGTACTCGATCAGTTCGCGCAGCAGGCCGGGCAAAAAGCAGAGCGGCAGCCTTTGCAGCATGGCCAGATTGGCCACCGCCAACTGTTTCGCCAGGGGCGGATATGCGTCGAACCGATCGGCCTGCAGATTGCTCGGCAACATAAGACCTAGACAAGCTCCGGTATGGCCCTGCCTTGCGATTCCGTCGGCGAGAACCCCAGCATGGCGCCGATCGTGGGGACAAGATCGATCGACTGCACCTGCTGGTTGTAGACGACTCCCTGGCGAACACCGGCGCCCAAAGCCATCATCCACGTGGTGCGAGAGGCTGCGTCGCCGGTGCGATGATGCTGGAACCCGTTGCCGCCGGCATCTTCGTCCGAGTCGCGGCCGAAGTCGGGCAGGATCAGCATGGTGGTGTTGCCTGCATACTCGGGTTCGCCCTGCACGGCCTTCCAGAGCTCGGCGCACAGGCGATCCGTGCGCTGAATTCCCTCGATGTAGAGAGAGTACGCGCCCGAGTGCGCAACATCGATATCGTGCATGGTAATCCAGAGCAGACTCGGCGACTCCTCCTGCATGAGCCGCCTGGCGATATAAACCGAGAGCTCATCCGGACTGGAAAGCGTCATGGCATGCGCCTTGAAGTCGTCGACCGAAAGCTTCAGGATCGTCTCCAGTTGCTGCAACTCGAACTCTCCGCCGCCAAGCTGCGGCGTATACAAAGGCGATTCGTAGTTGTCGCGGAGCAGGTGCGCGTAATCGGTGTCCGGTCCCGAGGCCGCGGCGCTCAGCAGATGCTTGGGCAGCACAACTCGCGCGCCCAGACCCTGCCCGTAGGAACGGCAGTCGCTTTCGCCGATGCGATTGAAGCCGTTGCTGGGCGCCACCACCCATGCATCGGACGATGGCCGCTTCAGGTCCTTGCGAAAATACTCGAAGACCGTGGGATGATCGGGGGGAACGGCGGCAAAATTATTGAGAGTCTCGTAGACTCCGGTCGCGAGGCTGGCCGTGGCCACGTAATGTCCGAGGATTCCCTGATTGGAAACATGCGTGAAAAAGCTCGATTGCGGAGCCAGTTCGCCAAGCAGGTGTGGAATGTTCTCCTGCCCCTCCGGCGAAAAAGTCTCCTGATCGCGCGCCCCTCCGCCGAAGGTGATTACGATGACCTTGCGCTTCCGGCGCGCCGGTTCCGCGCGCACCAACGGGCTGGGGCCGAGGAATGCGGTTCCTGCGGCAACGCCCGCCGCCGCGCGCAGGAACTCGCGCCGGCTGCGGACAAGACGCGCAACCGCGTCACCGGGCGCGGACGCTCTCCGCATCGCGCCATCCCGCGCTGCAGCCTCGCAAGTCAGCGAATCGAACATCGGAACAAAGCATCCCTTTCGCGAGTCAAAGGCGGCGTTTCGATCGGTTCATCAGGCCGTACCGGGCAACCGCCGCCGTTCTGTCCGGTTCGGCCCGCAGCTCTAAGGTCGCGCGCCCGGCGCGGACCTTGCCGAGTAAACAAACTGCTGCACCTCGGCCCGCTCCTTGTCCAGTTCGGCCATGTGTTGGGCCCTGAGCTTCTGATACGCCGCAAACTCCGCCTCGGCCCGGTCCTTTCGCCCCGTGTGCACATAATCGGTACCCAGACGATAGTGGGCATCGGGGAGATTCGGATCGATCTCCAGCGCGCGTTCGAGCTCGGGAATGGATCTTTCGTATTGATGCTCGTCGGCGTAGAGGCTGCCCAACTGAAGGTGGGATTCGGACAGATTTCCGTTCAGCCCGATGGACTTGCGCAAAAGCGATTCGACCGTATTCAGGTCCGGCGTGGCATCTTCGGCCCGCTTTCCCTTCCAGAGGCTCATCGCATAGTAATACTGCGCCAGGGCATCGTTGGGCTTGAGCCCGGCGTAACGCCGGAATCGCTGGATCACTTCGTCGGCCTGCCGCGGAGAACTGTCATAGGCCCTGGAAAGAAACAGGTAGCAGCGCGGATCGGAAGGACTCAGATCGGCGGCCGCGATGAGCGCCTTGATCGCGTCCTCGTACAGTCCCCGCGAGTAAAGCGCCATGCCCAGGCCGATCTCGAGCCGCGGCGATTGGGGATAACGCTGCACCGCGGCCTTGAAGACCTCGATGGCCGGCTCATAGGTCCGGTGCAGCAGAAGCTCGCTTCCCCAATCGAAGAGATTGTCCTCGCTCGGATCCATGTGCGCCGCGGTTTCGAACTCGTTGGCCGCGGCCACGAATTTTCCGTCTTTCTCTTCCACCTCGCCAAGCAGGTTGTGCAGTTCTCCGGTGTTCTTTTTCCCCAGAAGGCTCTGGATCTGGGATCTGGCGTCAGCGAGCTGCCCAAGCGTGAAATCGGCCATCGCCAGATCGTAGCCGTTGTCATACGACGCAGGATCGATCTGTTGCGCACGTTTCAGAAGCGGAAGAGCATCCTGGATGCTGCCCGACTGGATGTAATATTCCGCCAGGTTGTGGTTGGCTGTGTAGTCCTGGGGCTCCAGCTCCAGGGCCTTGCGGAACTGCTCCCCGGCCAATTGCATTTTCCCCGCGCGCGAAAGACTCGCCGCGAGGTTGGTGCGCGCCGGAGCGTCATCCGGCTTCAGGCGCACGGCAGCCTGGAGCTGCTCGATCGCATCGGCGTCCCGGGAAAGCGACGCGTAGACCATGCCCAGCAGTTCGTGCACTTCGAAGCTGTCCGGCGCGCTGGGGAGAAGCTTTTCGAGCTCGGCTTTCGCCTCCGGGTAGTTTCCGGCGTCGTAGTGCGCAACAGCCGACTGGAACTGGCGATTCAGGTCGGCCGTGTTCTGGGCGGGGAGGAGCGCCGCGCAGGCCGGAAGGAAGCAGAGAATCGTCCCTCCAAGCCGATGCCTCCTGCTCAACGAACACCTCCCTGACTTCGTCGTGAGCAAAACGCGCCCCCAAAAAGAAAACCCCGGAACGCACCCGGCAAGGGCGCAGTTCCGGGGTGTCACCATCATACCTCAGAAGTACAGCTTCAAAGCGAACTGGATCTGCCGCGGGTCATACGGATTGAATCGCGTCGATCCGATCTCGCCAAAACCGTGAACCCCGGCCGCGGGAAGGATGTTGTAGGCCCCGGAGTTCGGCTCGGAAACAACGCCGTTACCGCCGAAGTTGGGTGCATTGAACGTCGGGTGGTTGAGAATGTTGAAGAATTCGCCGCGGAATTGCGCCGACCAACGCTCGTTGATCTGGATCCCCTTGAAAGCGGAGAAGTCGAGCCGGACGATCCCGGGACCGGAGATAAAGCCGGGCCGGCTGCCCAGCGCCGCAGATCCGGTCAGCGGGATGCAGCCGGTTGGAGTCGGCGTCGGATTGCCCAATTCGCAGGCCTGGTTGAACGCCGCGGGGTTGCCGATCCAGTTGAGCCATCCATCGGCATCCT
Organism: Acidobacteriaceae bacterium; assembly: GCA_030039035.1. GTDB lineage: Bacteria > Acidobacteriota > Terriglobia > Terriglobales > Acidobacteriaceae > Telmatobacter. The sequence goes on from JASHQQ010000392.1 coordinate 22,567, forward strand.
TGAACAGCCCGAGCTTTGGGCTCTGTCCCGGCACCAGAATATCGTTGCAGCCCAAGCCCGCAGCCGTGCCGTTGACGCATCCGAACGTGGTAGGCTGTCCGCCTTGAATCGTCGTGATCCAGTTGACCGACCAGCCGCCAACCACGTCGTTGCCGACCTTGCTGACGTTGCCGAGGAACCGCTTGTTGGTGCCAAGCGGGAGTTCGTAAAGACCGCTGAAGTGGATGACATTCCGGATGTCGTAATCGGCACGGCCCCAGTCGAAAGGCAGGCCCAGGCCGGATACATCGGGAGCGCGTCCGACGCCAGTGCCGGTTCCATTCAGAAGGTCGCCGGCATCGTCGAGCGTCTTCGAGTAGGTGTACGTGGCGAGGAAACTCAGGCCGTCCGCGAACTGCTGCTCAAGCTTGGTCTGCAGGCTGTTGTAGTCGCTGCGACCGATCGTCTCCTGGTAACTCGTCCCCTCGGAGAAATCCGGCCACGGAATCAGGAACGTGGTGTTTGCGTTGTAGGGGTAGATCTGCGTGACGTTGTTGGAGCTCAATCCCACCTGAAGGTCCCGCTCACCGGTATACACATACGCGGCCTGCGCCGACATGCTGCGTGTGATCGAGTACTGAACGGTGAAATTGGCGCCATAATTACGGGGCGTAACCCAGTCGAACTGGTCTCCCTCGGGGCTTAGCCCCTCCGCGTTCACGTCCAGAGGCGTGAAGGCAATGCAGGACAGGCCGGATTCCAGCGTATACGTTCCCCCAGGCGAAGCTGTGGCGCAACCTGTCCAGGGAGTTCTGTACCCGATGGGTTGCACGCCGCTGCTCAGGCCGGCCGGAGCGTTGGCAGGCACCTCGGGCCCGTAAGAGAAGTTATAGACGAACGGATAATTCTCGCCGATGTTCGGGCCGTATCCCTGGTTCTCGAACGAGTTATAGAAGATTCCAAACCCGCCTCGCAGCACCAGTTTTGGGGTCATCTGGTACGCTGCGCCCACGCGTGGCGCAAAGTTCGTGTTCTTGACCTGCACCAGCCCGCGCCCGTACTGGTTGGTCTCGTCGAGGACGATCCCATCCTTGGCCAGCAGATCGACAAAGCCCTGGCCGTCGAGAGACGGATTGTTCGCGGTCGAGGACAGGCTGCGATTGTCCCTGCCGGAAGCCGGAATCAGGTAGGTCGCCTTGCCGCCGTTGAGCGCCGTGCTGCCGCCCTGCGCCGGGCCGGGAACAAAGTTGGCCTGGCCGCCGTTGGTCTCCTGGATGGGACCGAACCAGTCCCAGCGCAGGCCCAGGTTGAGGGTGAGTTTGGGTGTTACTTTCCAGTCGTCCTGGAAGTACAGCGCGGTGTAGACCTTGTAGTCGTCGGTCGTGTTGATGTTCGAAGCCTGGATCGAATCCGAGCCGCCCGAATAATTGACGCCGTTGGCAACCGTCGCTGCTTCCGGGGCGATCAGGAATTGCGCCCGGCCGGTGATGCCGGTGTTTTCCGCGGGAACATCCGTAAACTGGCCGTTGTAGTCGAAGTTGCCGCGCGAGAAGGCCGGCTGCAGGGTATCGAACTTGATGTGCTGGTTCTCGATGCCCATCTTGAAGCTGTGCTTGCCCCAGGTGCGGGTGAAATCGTCGGTAATCTGGAGCGTCTGGCTGATTTCATCCGAGGGAAGGAATGAGTTGCTTCCCAGCGTGTTCAGGCCACCGATGTCGTATTCGGGAAGGCCGCCGTTCTCCGCCACCTGCGATACTCCCTGAATCCCGAACTGGGCCGGAATGCCCATCACTGCGCCCTCGGGACCGAAGCGGGTAGTGTGCAGGTGGTTGAATCCCACGCGGAACACGTTGATCGTGTTGGGCGTGAAGACATGGGTCCACGCTCCGGCTGACTGATTGGACTTGGCCGTCTGGATGCCCTGCTGGAATGCGCCGCCGTCGGCAACGCCGCCGAAGATGCCCGGGATGTATTGCGGATCGTCCACGTAGCTGAAGCGATAGAAGACCTGGTTCTTTTCCGATGGGTCCCAGTCGCCGCGAATGTCGTAACCGTTGCGGTGCTCAAAGAGATTGAAGCTCGATTCGAATGCGCCCGTCGCGGTTGCCGGATAGAGATTCATCAGCGCCACGGCATTCGGATCGAGCCGGCTGGCCGGAATATGGTTCAGATTGCACGATGCCGCCGTAAAGTTCGTCGTACCCGCCGAACAGGTTCCGAACGGATCGCGGACGTAGCCGACGATCGTACCGGTTGCCTGTCCTGATGCGCAGCTCGGACCAGGCAACCCGCTGACGGGATCCGGGGTGCCGCATGCTACAGGCCGGCTGGTCGCGGGATCGAGGACCGCGCCTTTCGGGATCGTCCGGCTCAGGAGATCCGTCTGGGTCTGCGTCGTGAGAATGTCGGAGAGATTGGTATAGCCGCTGTTGACTTCCAGCGTAGTCGGCACCGTCCCCGTTTGCGGCGTGCCCAGAACGCGCCGGAAGCCCTCGTAGTCGGCAAACCAGAAGACCTTGTTGCGGACGATCGGGCCGCCGCCCAGCACGCCGAACTGGTTTTGCTGCAAGGCGCCCTTCGGTTGACCGGCGAAATCCTCAAACCAGTCCGCTGAATCGAGAACACGATTGCGGAAGAACTCCCATGCGGCGCCATGGAAGCTGTTCGTGCCCGACTTGATGGTGGCATTGAGTACGGCGCCCGCGGAACGTCCAAGCTGGGCGCTGAAATCCGAGGTGGTCACCTGGAATTCCTGCACCGCGTCCACCGGAGGCAGAACGACGTAGTTGGTCCCGTTGAGAAAGTCGACGTTGTCGGAGTTGTTGTCGATGCCGTCGAGCAGGTAGTTGTTCTGCGCGGGCCTGAGGCCGTTCGCCGAAAAGGCGCCGGTGGCGGCATTGCCGCGCGTATCGGCCTGCGGGGTCTGCATGCCTGCGCCGAGCTGGGCCAGGAAGGTAAAGTTGCGCCCGTTCAGCGGCAGATCGTTGACCTCCTGGGTGCCGATGGTCTGACCCACCGAGGAATCCTCGGTCTGCAGCACGGGCGGCGCGGTGTTCACCTCGACCGTTTCCGTGGTGGCGCCCGGCTTGAGCTGGATGTTGACCTGAAGCACCTGCGACACAGTCAGAGTCAGGTTTTGCTGCGTCGTCTTGGAGAATCCGCTGGCGGTCACGCTGATCGAGTAATGCCCGATTCTGACCGGGGAGAAGACATACAGGCCGCCCGCGTTGGTGCGTGTCTCCAGGGTAAGACCCACGTCGTTATTCAGCAGCGTGACATCTGCATTGGGGATGACCGCGCCGGTCGAGTCCTCGACGGTTCCTGTAATCGAACCTTCGTCGACCTGGCCCAGGGCGTACCGGCCTGCGACCAGGAAGAGAAAGCACAAACATGTGAAGGTGACGATGCCTGGGTTACCCAACCGACTGAAGGTGCTGCGATCACGGCCCATCCGAATAACCTCCATCTTTCCTTCGAGTTCCGTATCTCTCGGTCTTTGTTCCTGCAGGGGAAACCGGACACTTGGTCGGGATGTGGAAACGGTTACATTCGCGCGGTACCTTTCCTGCCTCACGACGTTGTAAACGATTACAAGCGTGGCGGAGAAACATTAGTACAATCGCTGAATCCTTGTCAACCAAAAGTTGTAGATCGCCGTTTTTGCCGACGAATTCCCTCCTCCCAGGGTCAATTGGCCCGCGTTGGACGGCCTCGGAGCCGGTGCTATTCTGCCAACACGCCGCCGGACCGACCGTCCCCATGACCTCGCATCGGAAATACAAAACGCAGCACTTGTCCCGGCGGGAATTGATCCAGGGAATCGGCTTCGCGCCCTTTCTGTTCCGGCCGGCTCCCCTTTTCGGCTCGCCTTTCTTCCCTGGTCCTCGCGAGCCGCTGGCAAACGAACCCCTGGCCCCGGGATTCGCCGAGCGTCGCCTGGACCCCCGCTACCCCGAGAAGTCGCCTCTGGCCGACATCCTGCGGTTCGTTCCCCCGGGCTCCGACGACTACATCACCGAGAAATACGCCGTGGAAATCGAATCGCTTCTCAATCGGTGGGGACAGGAGCTCAAAGCTTCGCCGCACGACCTGGCTGCCCTGGCCGGCTTTCTCGATAGCGCGATCGAAGCCACCTCTTTCATTCCCGTCTCGGAAACCACGGTGCGCTCCGGATTCGGGATCGACGTCGTCAAGAGGAGGTTCAACTCGTCGCCGGAATCCGGCCGCGAGCGGTTTCTCGATGGCCTGAAAGCCTGGCTCGGCCCGATCGGGCGCGTGGAAACCGCCGAATTCGAAATCTACGGCATTGAACAGACCGGCTCTTCGCCGCTCGCGGTCCAATTGCGGATTCGCTACGATCTGGTCGCCGTCCGCCGCGACCAGCGGCGCGAGGAACGGGTCGGGAACTGGGAGATGTCCTGTTCGCGCAACGCACAGGGCGAATGGAAGGTACGCACCTGGAAAGCGACCGGGGAGACCCTGAGCGTTGCGCATGGCCCAGTCTTCGTCGATGTCACATCCCAGGCGCTCGGCGGCGCGGCATCCTGGAAGGACCAGTTGCTGCGGGGGGTCGACTATTGGCGTACGGTGCTCGACGGAGCAACCGGCATCGACGTGTACAGCAACAACGGAGCCGCCGCCGGCGATTTCGACAACGACGGATTCGACGACTTTTACGTCTGCCAGCCCGCCGGCCTGCCCAACCGCCTCTACCGCAATCGCGGCGATGGAACCTTCGAAGATGTCACGGAGCGCGCCGGAGTCGGCGTGCTCGACAACACCGCATGCGCCCTTTTCGCCGACTTCGACAACAGGGGCCTTCAGGATCTTCTCGTGGTTTGCGGCGCCGGCCCGCTGCTCTTCGTGAACCATGGAGACGGAACCTTTGCCCTGAAGCGCGACGCCTTCCGGTTCGCCCGCCCGCCGCAGGGAACCTTCACGCATGCGGCTCTCGCCGATTACGACGGCGACGGCCGTCTCGATATCTATCTCTGCACGTACATGTATTACCTTGGCCTCGACCAATATCACTATCCGATCCCTTACTACGACGCGCGCAACGGACCGCCGAATTGCCTGATGCACAACGAAGGGGATGCGACCTTCGTCGAGGCGACCGGGAAAGCCGGGTTGAATGCGGACAACGATCGCTACAGCTTCGCCTGCGCCTGGGGTGACTCGACCGGCAATGGCCTGCCCGATCTTTTTGTGGCCAACGACTTCGGCAGCTCGCAGCTTTACCGCAACAACGGCGACGGAACCTTCAAGGTTGTATCGCAGCAGGCGCACGTGGAGGATGTCGGCGCCGGAATGAGTTGCTGCTGGTGCGACTTCGACAACGACGGGCGCCAGGATGTCTACGTGCCGAGCATGTGGGAGGCGGCCGGCCAGCGTGTATCGGAGCAGAAGCCATTCCACGAACAGGCGCCGGAGAAGATTCGCGCGCTGTACCGGCGCCACGCGCGCGGCAACGCGCTCTATCGCAACCAGGGCGACGGGACCTTCGGCAACATCGGCCGCGAGGCCGGCGTGGATATGGGCCGATGGTCCTGGTCATCGGATTTCTGGGACTTCGATCACGACGGATACCCGGACCTCTATGTCGCCAACGGCTACATCTCCGCCCCGGACCGCAATGACCTGGCGAGTTTCTTCTGGCGGCAAGTGGTGGCAAAGTCGCCCGAGGACGCGACTCCTTCGCAGCCTTACGAGCGTGGATGGAACGCCATCAATGAACTGATCCGCTCCGACAGCACATGGCACGGATATGCGCGGAATGTCCTGTTCGTCAACAATCGCGACGGCACGTTCTCAGAGGTTTCCGGCGCCGCGGAAATGGATTTTCTCGAAGACAGCCGCTCGTTTGCTCTCGCCGACATCGATGGTGACGGACGTCTCGAGGTGATTCTGAGAAATCGCAATGGCCCGCAACTGCGCATCCTGCATAACTCCATGAAGGATTCGGGTAACTCGATTGCATTCCGTCTGCGTGGCCGCAAGAGCAATCGCGATGCCATCGGGGCGGCGATTACGATCGAAACCGAAGGCTTGCGGCAAACCAGGTACCTGCAGGCCGGAACCGGGTTTCTTTCCCAGCATTCGAAGGAGATGTTCTTCGGAATAGGGAAATCCGAGGAGGTTATCCGCGCCCGGATTCGATGGCCGAGCGGACTCACCGGGCAATTCGAGCATCTGCCGGCAAATCGCCGCGTCGCGATCGAAGAGGGCTCCGATTCGATTGCGATCACACCGTTTGCCGCAACGCCTTTCCCTTCCGCGCAGCCGGCATATCCGGCTGCTGCGGAGCCGCTGCCGGACCAGGTTGGAACGTGGCTCGTCCAACCCATCGTCGCGCCCGCATTTTCCCTGCCTGACCTGGCCGGCGGCAAGTTCGAACTGGACCAATATCGGGGAAAGCTGGCCCTGCTTTGCTTCTGGTCGGCAAATTCCTCTTCAAGCCGCGATCAGTTGACATCGATTTCCCGGCGCCGTTCCAGTGTTGTCGAAGCTGACCTGCGGGTGCTTGCGGTCAATGTGGATCCGCGCGACGATCTCTCCGCTGCCCGTTCCTTCGCGGCACAGGCGAACTTTCCCTTTCCCGTCCTGTCCGCAACTGAAGAGGTGGCAGGGGTCTATAACATTCTCTACCGGTATCTTTTCGACCGCCGCAGGGATCTCCCCATTCCCATATCTTTCCTGCTGGACCGGGAAGGTAGGATCGTGAAGGTCTATCAGGGCGCTCTGGATGTGCAGCACCTGCTCCAGGACGCGGTATCGATTCCAGACACCCCCGCCGGGCGCACGCAGAAGGCGCTCCCGTTTCAGGGCAAACTCCTTCTCGGCGCCTTTGCCCGCAATGACTTTACTTACGGGGTCGCGCTGTTTCAGCACGGCTATCTCGACCAGGCGGAAGAATCGTTCCGGCAGGTGATTGCCGCAAAACCCGATGACGCCGACGGCTATTACAATCTCGGGACCTTGAGCCTTCGCAGGAAGGATTTCCAGCAAGCCCGGCAGTATCTCGGGCAGGCGCTGAAGTTACGCCCGGAGTACCCCGAGGCCTGGAATAACCTCGGCATGATGGCGGCGCAGGATGGCCGCGAGGATGAAGCGATCGACGATTTCCGGAAGGCTGTTGCGCTGAGGCCGGGCTACTCCGTGGCGCTCCTGAACCTCGGAAACGTGTACCGCCGCCAGCATTCGTTCGCGCAAGCGGAGGAATGCCTGAATCGGGCTCTCGGACTTGAGCCCGGCGATCCGGAGGTCAATTACAGCCTTGGCATGCTCTATGCGCAGCAGGATGACGCTGCGCGCGCCCTGGTCTATCTGCAAAAGGCAATCGAGCTGCGTCCTGACTATGCCGAAGCCCTGAATAACCTTGGCGTTCTTTACATCCGCCAGCAGGATTACTCCAAAGCCGAAGAGCAGTTCCAGACTTGCATCCGCCGTGTTCCGGCCTTCGACCAGTCCTACTTCAATCTTGCCCAGCTTTACGCGATGCGCAGCGATCGCGAGAGGGCCAGGGCGGTTTTGCAGGACCTGCTCCGCCTGCAGCCCGGGAATCCGAATGCCAAACACGCGCTGGAAGTGCTGCAATGACGGCAGCCGGCTGCACGAACAAAGGGGTGGGCGGCGCAGCCGCTTATCCTGTCTTCCCGGATGCGGAGCGGCGCCTTCGGCATGGCATGATTTCATCATGATTCGCAATCGACGAGCTTCGTTTTTCCTGTGTGTTCCGCTCTTCGGCGCATGGCTCGTCCTCGCGGCAGAACCCTCTTCATCCGGCAACCCGGCTCTCCGCCCGATCGAAGTTCTGATCCGGCAAGGCCGGCTCGCCGAGGCAAAATCGGCGACACTCGATTTTCTTGGGAAAAATCCTTCCGATCCAGGCGGCTATAACCTTCTCGGCGTCATTGAAGCGCAGCAAAAAGACTTCCCGGATGCGATCTTGTCGCTGCAAAAGTCGTTGCGGATCGCGCCTCATTCCGCCGAGCCGCACAACAATCTCGGCAACGTCTATATGGCCGAGAACAAGTTCGATCTCGCCGAAGGGGAGTTTCGGTCCGCTCTTCGGATTGACCCGGCAAATCCGGATGCAAACTACAACCTCGGTGGTCTCCTGCTTGCGAAGAGCCGCGCTGCCGAAGCCATTCCATATCTTCTCCAGGTGCGCCCGCAAACCCCCGCGCTTCGTCTTGACCTGGTTCGCGCCTTGCTTCAGGCCAGGCGAACCGCGGAAGCGTTGCGCGCGGCGGCCGAACTGTCGCGGGATAAACCCGACGACATTCAGATTCATCTCACGCTCGGTGTTGCTCTCGCGTCGGCGGCCCAATACAAACCGGCTGAACTTGAGTTCGGGAAAGCCGACGTTCTGCAGCCCGGAAACTTCCAGATTCTCTACGACCTGGGCCAGGCCTGTTTCCGCGATGGGCAATTCCAGAAAGCGGAACTCGCTCTGGATCAGGCGCTGAAACAGAATCCCGATTCCCCCGATGCTCTTTACCTGCTGGCCCAGACGTACCAGGGCGAGTCCCGGCCCGTAGACGCTTTGGAGGTGCTCACTCGCGCACATCGTCTGGCCCCGGAGAATACCGACATTATTCTGCTCATGGCGCAGTTAGCCATGTCGCAGAAATACTTTGAGGACGCAATACCCTTGCTTGAACAGGGATTGCAGATCGCTCCCCGACGGACCGATCTGCGATCGGCCCTCGGCGAAAGCTACTTCAAATCCGACAAGGTCGAAAAGGCGATCGACGAATTCAACCAGGTCATCAGGACGGATCCATCCGTCCGCGCCTACTCCTTTCTTGGCCTATCCCACATTTCTCTCGGGCGCTTCGATGAGGCGAGGCAGGATTTCGGAAACGGGCTCAAACTCGATCCGCATAGCAGCTATTGTCTTTTCAATCTGGGATACATCGCCGAGTTGCGGGGAAACTCCGCTGAAGCGCAGGCAATCTTCCAGAGAATACTGCGCGCCGATCCCGATTTTCCCGATGCCCTTCTCGAGTTATCGAATCTCTACATTCAGGCCAGGGAGTATTCCCAGGCCGAAACGCTTCTCAGGCGATACATCCGCGTAAGCCAGAGCCCGGCAACCGGATACTACAGGCTGGCCATGGTCGAAAGATCCCTGCAACAAAAGGATGCCGCCGACAAGGACCTCGCCGAGTTTCAGCTTCTTTCGAAAAACGGCCCATCCGGCTCGTATATGTACCAGCATTTGTTCGAGTATCTCGATAACCGGTCCAGGCTTGCCGCCCCGGCACGGAATCAGCTCGATCTGGACGACCTGATCGACCAGAACAGGAAACATCCCGATCAGCCGGAGATCCTGTATCTGCTTGCCGCGGCATACTTGAAAAACGGCCGCCGCGAAGAAGCCGGAAATACAATTGAACAGCTTGACTCCATTGCATCGGGCGATTTCCGCACACTTGCAGGGACGGGAGTGCTATTGGCGCGGTATCGCCTCTATGACGCGGCCATTCAGCATTTCGAGGCGGCGCTCGGAATCAGCCCGGGGAACGACGAAATTGAATTCGACCTTGCCGATGCCTGTTTTCGCAAGGGCCTGTATTCGCGGGCGCTCGACGCGGCGCAGCAGGTTTCAGCCAAAGGGCAGGCAGACGACGCCTTTCTTTCGCTGCTTGGCGACATCTGCGCGCACCTCGGCCAGGCTGCGCGGGCCGAAGAGATCTATCGCGGCGCCTTGACTCGAAATCCCGATAACGATCAGGACTATCTGTCGCTGGCGCTGCTGGATCTTCGCGAAAACAGGTTGTCCGATGCGAATCAGGTGCTTTTGCAGGGGCAAGCGCGCGTACCGGCTTCCGGGAAAATCCTGTGGGGTTTGGGACTCGTTTCGGCGTTGCAGGGAAACACGTCCGCGGCAGCCGCCCGGCTGGAGCGAGCCGTCGATATGCTGCCGGAATGGCCGGGAAGCTATTCGACCCTGGGCGTCTTCTACTTCGAAACGGGTCAAATCTCGAAGGCGAAAGAAGTGCTGGATCGATTCAGGAACAGCAACGCCGGCGGCCTGGATATCGGCCGGATCGAACAGGTGCTGGAGCAGGCTCCGCAGAGTGCATCCGCCGCCAATGAGCCCCTCGCGCCGGCAGACAGGCAACGCCTGCTGCAACTCGCGCTGACCCTCGCCGACCGGACCCTCTGAGATTTTTCCGCCGTCGCGCCGTGACATAATGGGTTCGGCTTCGGCATCGTGACATTCGACGCGCTGCGGATTGCCCACGCGGCGCATCCCTCCGGGCGGTCGCGGCCGGGATGCCCAACGGAGATCCACATCGATGACATCGAACTACCGCGCCGATCATGTGGGCAGTTTCCTTCGGCCGGCCGAACTGCTTGAGGCCCGCCGGTCCCACGCGCCGGCCGGGCAGCTCCACGCGCTCGAAGACCTGCACATCGCGCGCGTGCTGCTCAGGCAAAAGGATCTCGGACTGGGCCTGTTCACCGACGGCGAATTGCGCCGCAGCAATTTCATGAGCGACTTCACCGACGCGGTGGAAGGCTTCGATTTCGGCGACGCCGTGCCTCGCGACTGGGATGAGGACAAGGAAAGCGTTGCGAAGAAGCCGGTCGCAGTCAGCAGCATCGCCGGCATCGTGAAGGCGCCACTGCGACAGCGCCAGCCTCTGACGGGCCGGGAGCTTCCTTTTCTGCGCGAGCGCTCGCCGGGTCCCATCAAGATGACGATGCCCAGCGCCACGCAGTTCCCTGCCATCTCGTTCAAATACGGCGTTACCGACCGCATATATCGGGACCCTTTTGCGCTTCTTGAAGCGGTCACCGCGATCATGACCGGCGACCTGAAGACGCTGGCCGGCAGCGGCGTGTCGTATCTGCAGATCGACGCGCCGCGTTACAGCTATTTTCTCGATCCCAGGTGGTGCGACTGGATGCGAACCGAGCTCCGCGTGGACGTGGATGAAATGCTATCCGCCTCTCTGCGCGCCGATAACGCCTGCTTTGCCGCTGCGCGCCAACCCGGCGTCACGCTGGCGATTCATCTGTGCCGGGGCAACAACCGCAGCCATTGGTACGCCCAGGGCGGATACGACGCCATCGCCGAGCGGCTTTTCCATGAACTGGCCGTCGACCGGTTTTTGCTCGAATACGACGACGTGCGCTCGGGCAGCTTTGCGCCTCTCAAGTTCGTTCCCAAGGGAAAGATTGTCGTGCTCGGGCTCGTAAGCACCAAGCGGGCGATGCTCGAAAGCAAAAAGGACCTGCTGCGCCGCATCGATGAAGCATCCACCGTGATTCCTCTCGATCAGCTCGCGATCAGCCCCCAATGCGGATTCGCATCGACGATGGAAGGCAACAATCTGACCGAAACCGACCAGTGGGCAAAGCTCGAACTGGTGGTGGAAACCGCGCGCGAAGTGTGGGGTTGACGCCTTATCGCAATTCCCGGGTTTCCGTATCCCGAAGCCGCCGCGCTCAAGTCGACCTCAAGGAGCGGCGACCCTGTACAGACCCCGAGCGGCCACAGCAACTCGGGAATTGCCGTAGACTGTTTTTGCCTGCCTCCGCCGGCACATCCTCTCCGAAAGGGACTGCACTTCATGTCGAGCCTCGAAGGCCGCTGGAAGACCCTTCGCGTCGAAATCCAGGAAGGCATCGGATGGGTCGTCTTCAACCGTCCGGAAAAACGCAATGCCATGAACCCCACGATGAACGCGGAACTGCGCGACGTTTTCGAGGTCCTGGAGCTGGAGGAGGCCGCGAAAGTGGTTGTGCTCACCGGCGCAGGCGAGTCATGGTCGGCGGGGATGGATCTGAAAGAGTACTTTCGCGAAGTGGACAAGGCGCCGGAGATCGTCATCGAAAGAGTCCGCCGCGAAGCCTCCATGGCCGGCTGGCGCCTTCTGCGAATGTACTCCAGGCCCACCATCGCCATGGTGAATGGCTGGTGCTTTGGCGGAGCGTTTTGCCCGCTCGTAGCCTGTGACCTGGCCATTGCATCGGAAACGGCGATCTTCGGTCTCTCCGAGGTCAATTGGGGTATCCCGCCCGGCAATGTTGTGAGCAAGGCGCTGGCCGACACGATGGGACAACGCAAGGCGCTCGAATACATCATGACAGGCGATACGTTCACGGGAAAACAGGCGGCCGAGATGGGCCTGGTCAACAAGGCCGTTCCCCTGGAGCACCTGCGCGACGAGACCATCGCTCTCGCGCGCAAGCTTCTCGCCAGGAACTCCGTCGTGCTGCGCGCGGCCAAGCAGGGATTCAAGCGCTGCCGCGAACTGAGCTGGGAGCAGAGCGAAGATTACCTCTATGCCAAGCTGGACCAGTCGCTGTTGCGCGACCCCGAACACAGCCGCGACAAGGGACTGAGCCAATTCCTCGACGAAAAGAGCTTCAAGCCGGGATTGGGCGGCCACGAGCGTTAAGCGTTGGTGGACCCTTGCGGAGGAGAGATGAAGAATGTCGAGCTGTTGATCGGCGGTCGATCGGTGGCTGCGCGAGGCGGCGCAACCTTCGATCGCATCGATCCTTTCACCGGCGAGATCGCCACCCGTGCCGCCGCCGCAGCCGTTGAGGATGCGGACGATGCGGCCGCCGCCGCCCAAGCCGCGTTTCCTGCATGGAGCGCGCTGACTGCGACCGGGCGCCGTGCCCGGCTGAACAAGGCCGCCGACGAGTTGGCCGCGCTCGCGCCGGAATTCATCGCCGCCGGAATCGCCGAAACCGGCGGCACCGCGGGATGGTTCGGATTCAACGTAATGCTCGCCGCATCCATGCTGCGCGAGGCCGCCGGCATGACCACGCAAATTGGCGGCGAGGTTCTGCCGTCCGAGGTGCCGGGCAGTTATGCGCTTGCGGTGCGGCGCCCTTGCGGCGTGGTGCTGGGCATCGCGCCCTGGAACGCGCCCGTCATTCTCGGCGTGCGCGCCATCGCCGTGCCGCTGGCTTGCGGCAACACAGTCGTGCTCAAGGCTTCGGAGATCTGCCCCGGTGTGCATCGCCTGATCGGCGACGCCATGCAGCGTGCCGGCCTTGGCGACGGCGTTGTCAATGTGGTGACCAATGCGCCGGCCGACGCGCCCGTCATCGTCGAGCGCCTGATCGCGCATCCCGCCGTGCGCCGCGTCAACTTTACCGGTTCGACCGCCGTCGGCCGCAAAGTAGCGCAGATTGCGGGCAAGTACCTCAAACCGGCTTTACTGGAGCTGGGAGGCAAGGCTCCGCTGCTGGTGCTTGACGATGCCGACCTCGACGCAGCCGCGGCCGCCGCGAACTTCGGCGCATTCGCCAATCAGGGCCAAATCTGCATGTCGACGGAGCGGATCATCGCCGACCGGAAGATCGCGAACGATTTCGTGGACAAGCTGGCCGCGCGCGCACAGGCGTTGCATGCAGTCGATCCGCGACGGCAGGACGCGGTGCTCGGCTCGCTGGTGAGCGCCGATGCCGCCGGCCGCGTGCAATCGCTGGTGGCGGATGCAGTTGGCAAGGGCGCCCGCCTTGTTCTTGGCGGCCGGCCCGACGGCGCTTTGATGCAGCCCACGATCCTCGACAACGTGACCGCCGATATGCGTCTCTATTCCGAGGAATCGTTCGGCCCCGTCGTCGCCGTGATACGCGCAACCGGCGACCAGGATGCGATCCGCATAGCGAACGACTCGCCATACGGTCTTGCCGCTTCGGTCTTCAGCCGCGACACGTCGCGCGCGCTGGAGATCGCCGGCCGTATCGACTCAGGAATCTGCCATGTGAATGGACCCACCGTGCACGACGAAGCGAACATGCCCTTCGGCGGCGTGAAGGACAGCGGCTATGGACGCTTCGGTGGCAAGGCCGCCGTCGCCGAGTTCACGGATCTCCGCTGGATCACGGTTCAGACGGCTCCGCGCCACTATCCGTTCTGAGTGCTTCCGGCGAATGAATGAGGCAGCCCTTCGCATGAATCCGGATTCCGTCAACGAAGCGACCGGCCCGCGCCCTTCGTTGCGGCGCCTCGTCAGCCCGCGGTCCATCGCGGTGGTCGGCGCGTCCGAGGCTCCGGGATCGCTCGGCGAGTGCGTTCTTTCAAACCTTGACGAAGCGGGTTTCGCCGGCGATCTGTACCTCGTGAATCCGAAGCGCGCCCAGGTTCGCGGACGCACATGTCTTGCGTCTGTCGAGGCTCTCCCCACCGGCGTGGATTGCGCCATTCTCGCCATTCCGAAAAGCGGCGTTCTCGATGCCGCCGAAGCGTGCGCGCGTCGCGATGCGGGCAGCCTCATCGTCTTTTCCGCGGGCTTCGCCGAAAGCGGAGAGGCCGGGCGCGCGGCGGAGAATCGTCTTGCCGCGATGGCGCGAGAGCACGGGATCGCCATCGAAGGGCCGAATTGCCTCGGCCTGGTGAACTACGTCGACCGGCTTCCTCTTACGTTTATTCGTACTCCGATCCGTGAGCCGTCTCGCGCCCCCGGCGCCGCCGTGTTATCGCAGAGCGGTGCGCTCGCTGCGGTTCTGGGAGTGAACCTGCGCCATCACGGACTGCAGATCTCCTATTCCATCTCGACCGGCAACGAAGCGGCCTGCGGCATTGAGGATTTCCTCGATTACCTGCTGGAGGACGAGCACACGCGGGTGTTCGTTCTGGTGGTGGAGCAGATCCGTCAGCCGCGGCGATTTCTCGATCTGGCCGCGCGCGCCCGGGCTCTGGGCAAGTTCCTTGTCCTGCTGCATCCGGGCAGCAGCGCCGCCGCGCGCAGATCTGCGGTTACGCATACCGGAGCCATGACCGGCGACTACCAGGTCATGCGCGCCAAAGTAACGCATGCCGGAGTGGTCATTGTCGACACACTCGAAGAGCTGGTGGATGTTGCGCAATTGCTCATTCACCGCCCGCAGCTTCCCCAGGGCGGCGCCGCGGTCTTCACCGAGTCCGGCGCGTTCAAAGGGCTGGCTCTCGACCTGTGCGAACGCATCGGCCTCCATCTTCCTGAACTCTCCGAGCCGGCGGCCGACGCGCTGAAAAAAGTCCTGCCCGGGTTCATCGCACCCACCAATCCGCTGGATCTGACCGCGCAAGCTCTGGTCGATCCCGGACTCTACGGAAGAACCCTGCCGATCTTTCTGGCCGAAGATCGATTCGGCAGCGTCGTTCTTGTCATCATCCTCACCGACGCGGCCACCTGCGAACTGAAGTTTCCGCCCATCCTCGAAGCGCTCCGCGGCCTGTCCACAACCAGGCCGGTGGTCTTTGCCGCTCTCGACGAAGGTGCACCCGCTCCGGCGCAGTACGTTAAAGCGTTGCGCGAGCTCGGTGTGCCTTTCTACCCGTCGCCCGAGCGCGCGCTTCGGGCATTGGCGCGCGTGACGCAGACGGCCGCACGGCGAATCCTCACGGTCGGGCAGTTTCCGCTTCATATCGCTCTGCCGGCCTTCAGCGGCAACGTCCCCGAATGGCGATGCAAACAGGTGCTGGAGCAATGCGGCATTCCCTTTCCGCAAGGCGCGTTGGCGCAAACCCTGGACGAAGCGAACGCGATTGCCGCTCGCATCGGCTTCCCGGTAGTGCTGAAAGCGCAGTCGCCCGCCTTGCCGCACAAGAGCGACGTGGGCGGCGTGGTGCTCGGAGTCTCCGGTTCGGACGCGCTCGCTGCTGGCTGGGAGCAAATGCGGCGCGATCTGGCGCGCGCCAGGCCCGGATTGATCCTCGACGGCGTGCTCGTCGAGCAAATGGCCAGGCCGGGAATCGAGCTTTTTGCCGGCGCGCGCAACGATCCGCAGTGGGGCCCTGTGCTGCTGGTTGGCTTCGGCGGCGTGCTCGCCGAGGCCCTCCACGACGTGCGATTGTTGGTGCCGGGCCTGTCCGTCGAAGCGATTGAAGCCGGGTTGCACAAGCTGCAATGCGCGCCCTTGCTGCGAGGTTTCCGCGGCTCACAGTCCGCCGACGTGCGCGCCGCTGCGCAAATCGTCTTTGCGCTCGGCGAAATGATGCTCGCCAATCCATCGGTTCAGGAGATCGATCTCAACCCGATCGTCGTTTATGACGACGGGACCGGTGCGAAGGCTCTCGACGCATTCATGGTGACGAGCGACGCATCGACGGCGGCGACGCCTCAAAACTCCATCGCCAGCCCTACGTAGTTCTCCGCCAGCGATGCGGCCGCGGCGCGCGAACTGGTCACGTAATCCAGTTCGGCGAGTTGCCGGCGCCGGTCGAAGGGGCTCGCACCCTCCGGCCGGTGCAGCAGCATCGTCATCCACGTCGAAAACCTCTGCGCCTTCCACACGCGCCGCAGGCAAATCGCCGAATACTGCTCGAGCTGCGCGGTTGAGTTGTCGTGGTAGTACGAGCGCAAGGCCTGTGCCAGCACGTACACGTCCGCCAGGGCCAGGTTCATCCCTTTGGCGCCGGTCGGCGGAACAATGTGCGCTGCATCGCCGGCCAGAAAGAGCCGGCCGAACTGCATTGGCTCGACCACAAAGCCGCGCATCCCGGTGATTCCCTTTTGCAGGATTCTGCCTTCCGTGGGTCGCCAGCCGTCGGCGCATCCGAGCCGCGTGTGCAGTTCATCCCAAATCTGCCCGTCGCTCCAGAGACCGGCATCTTCCTCCGGTCTGCACTGCAAATAGAGCCGCGTGAGGGATGGAGATCGCATGCTGTACAGCGCGAAGCCGCGCTCGTGATGCATGTAGAGCAGCTCGTCGCGGGATGGAGGGGCCTCGGCAAGAATGCCGAGCCACGCAAAGGGAAAGGCGCATTCATATTCCGCAAGCGCGCCTTGCGGAATCGACGGCCTGCAGATTCCGTGGAAGCCGTCGCACCCCGCGATGAAGTCGCACAGGAATCCGTCTTCGCTGCTGCTGTCGACGGTGCGAATCGACGGGCGCGGACCTTCGATGCCGTGGACGCTGACTTCTCCGCACTCGAAGCGAAGGTCGCCTCCATCGGCGAGGCGCCGGGCAATCAGATCCTTGATCACCTCGTGCTGTCCGTACACCGTAATGGCCTTGCCGCCTGTGAGCTCCGCAAGCGGAATGCGATATCGCTCCCGGTTGAGACCGATCTCGATGCCCTCATGCCGCATCCCCTCGCGATCCAGCCGCGATGCCAGCCCCGCGCTGCGCAGCATATCCACGCTTCCCTGTTCCAGCACGCCGGCGCGAATGCGCTCCTCGCAGTGCTGCCGCGTCTTCGCCTCCAGAACGATGGAATGAATGCCGTGCAGGTGCAGCCAATGCGAAAGCATCAGCCCGGCCGGCCCCGCACCGACGATTCCGACCTGGGTTTCGCTTGGCGCCACGCTATGCCGACCTCGACTGCTTGCCATCCATCTCGTCGAAAACGTCCTGCGCCAGTCGAAAAGCGCTGTTGGCCGCCGGAACGCCGCAATAAATCGCGCACTGCAGCAGCACTTCCCTGATCTCATCGCGCGTGACGCCGTTGTTGGCCGCCGCGCGCAGATGGAGGCAAAGCTCCTCGCCGCGGTTCAGAGCCACCATCGTGGCGATGACGATCAGGCTGCGCGCATGTCGCGATAATCCGGGCCTGGTCCAGATTTCGCCCCAGGCATAGCGCGTGATCAGATCCTGGAATTCGGCATTGAACGCATTCGTGTCTGCCTGCGCTTTCCCGACGTAATCGGCGCCCAGAACTTCCCTGCGCACCGCCATGCCGGAGTCGAATCGTGCTCTTTCATCCACGCTCAGGCCTCCTTGTCCAACGCGAACTCATGCACTGCCGCGCTGAACCCTTCGGGATTTTCAACCGCCGACAGATGCGCCGTTTCAAGCTCCATGTAGCGGGCGCCGGAAATGTTCCGCGCGAGAACTCGTCCGTCGCCCGGCGGCGTTGCCGGATCGTCGCGTCCGGCAATCACCAGCGCCGGAATGGAAATGGCTTTCACGTCTTCGGTGAAGTCCGCGTCCCGGATCGCCGCGCAGCAGGCAACATAGCCGTCGGGCGGGGTATCGAGAAACATCTTCCGCACCGGCGCCACGATCTCCGGCGAATCTTGCCGGAACTCGCGCGTGAACCAGCGCTCCAGCACCGCGTCGGCAATCAATGCCATGCCTCCTCGCTCGACCGCGCGGATGCGCGCATTCCAGCTCTCGTGCGTGCCGATGCGCGCCGCGGTATTGGCCAGAATCAGCTTTTCCAGGCGTTCAGGCGCATGAATCCCCAGCCAGATCCCCGTCATTCCTCCCAGCGAAAGCCCGCAGAAGATGCATCGCCGGATATCGAGCGCATCGAGCAGCGCCAGTACGTCGTTCCCGAGGTCTGCAATCGTGTAAGGTCCGACCGGCACGCTGCTGTCTCCATGCCCGCGCGTGTCGTAGCCGAGCACTCTGAAATGCTTCGCCAATTTCGGCCCCACGTGGCTCCACATTCCGGTGGTCGTACCAATTGAATGGGACAGAACCAGCAACGGACCCTCCAATGGTCCATCGATCTCGTAGTGCAGGCGAAGGTCCCCCGGGTCAGCGTGCGGCATCCACTCCCCCAACCACTCGCTCGATGAACCGGTGCGCGCCGCCACGATAGAGGCGCGGATCGAGCAGACCATCGATTTCCGCTTCCGAAAGATGCGCACGGACTTCAGGCGTCGCGATCAGAATCTCCCCGAGGCGACGGTTCTCCGAGAGCGCGCGCTTCGAGGCAGTGCGAACCAGTTCGTGCGCCCGCTCGCGGCCGATCCGTGCAGCCAGCGCCACACTCACTGCCTCTGCCATGGCGAGGCCGCCGTTTGCCTCAAGATTTGCGGCCATACGTTCCGGAAAGACCCGCATGCCGCGCGCAATCCCGATCATCTGCTTTAGCGCTGCATCCGCCAGCCGAAAGATCTCCGGATACGTTTCCCACTCGGCCTGCCAGTTCCCGAGCCCGCGTTCGTGCTCCTGCACCATGGCGGAGAGAAGCGTGACAACGAGCCCCGGCGCGCGCGTCGCGGCGGCAACAATCGCTGCGCACGCAACGGGATTGCTTTTGTGCGGCATCGTCGAGGACCCTCCGCGGCCTTCGCCGGCCGCCTCGGATACTTCGCCGACCTCGCTCTGCATCAGCAGAGCAACGTCGCGCGCCATTTTACCCAAGGATCCGATCAGCATTCCCAGTGCGGCTGCCACTTCCACCAGGTTGTCGCGGTGCGTATGCCAGGGTAAGTCCGGTTCGCGCAGGTCGAGCTTGCCGGCCAGAGAGGTGGAAACTTCTGCGCCTTTTTCGCCCAGCGCCGCCAGCGTTCCCACCGCTCCGCCGAACTGCAGCACGACGGCCCGCTCGCCGGCCGCACCAAGCCGCTGCCGGTGCCGCCGCAACGCTGCAATCCATCCCGCGATCTTCAATCCCAGGGTCGTCGGCGGCCCATTCTGCAGCCAGGTGCGGCCAGCCATCACCGTTCCGGCATGCATGCGCGCCTGTTCCACGAGCAGGGGTTCCAGCTCTTCAACCCTTGAGAGAATCAGCGCCAGCGCCTCGCGCGTCTGCAATACGAGCGCCGTGTCCAGCGCGTCCTGGCTGGTGGCTCCCAAATGGACCGAAGCTGCCGCGGCTTCATTCTGCTCTCGCACCTTCGCCGTAAGCTGGCGCACAAAGGGAATCGCCAGGTTGCCGGACTGCCGGGCCTCGTCCAACAGCGACGGAACATCGATGAAATCGGCGTCGACGAGCGGCTCCATGGCAGCCGCTGCGCCCGCGCCGGCCAGACCCGCGGATTCGAGCGCCCACGTCAGCGCCCATTCGAACCGCGTCATCCTGCTGAGCTGGCTCTGCAGCGAGAAGATGCGATCCATCTCCGGCGTTGAGAAGAACGGCGATGTCGATGCGGTCGTCATACACTCGATGCCGCTCCCTACCATGCGAAAAAGACGGTTTCTTCGTTCCCCTGCAGCACGACATTCCACTCCAGCTCGCCGCGCCGCTGCGGATCCTCACGCGCAATGAGCGTGCCCCGGCGATCTTCCGGAACCAGTCGTAAAACCGGATCTTCCGCATTGGACGGCTCGCCGGGAAAGTACATCCGCGTCATCAAATGGCGAAGCAAGCCGCGTGCGAAGACCAGAACGGCGACATGCGGAGCCTGCTTTTCTCCCGTACCGCAATCGATCGCGCCCGGCCGGGCGAGCGCGAAACAAAAACCTCCATCGTCATCGGTCGATGCCCGCGTGAAGCAGGCGCTGCGGCCCGACTGCATCGGCTCTCCCGCACCGTACTGGCCCTCGGCGTCGGCATGCCAGACTTCCAGCAACGCATCCGGCACCGGAGCACCTTCGCCGTCGAGCACCCGGCCGCGCACCCGGACAATTTGCGCACCCTCGCCCCACGCTGGGGCATCCTGCGCACACAAATGCTCGAGGCCGATGCGAAAAAACGGCCCTACGGTCTGCGATCCGCTGGAAATCGGCCTCACCGCGTGTGCCTCCCGAAGGGCGTGTCAAAGTGCGTCTCGAGCGCGCCGCGCAAAACGATGTCGAACGAAAACGCCAGCGCCCGATCCGGCTCGGAACGCTCCATGTCGAATCGCGAAACCAGCCGGTTGCGCGCCTTTTCATCGGCAATGCTGTTGAAGATGGGATCGAACGGCTGCAGCGGATCGCCGGGAAAATACATCTGCGTGACCAGCCGCGAAAGAATGCCCGCGCCGAACAAGGAGAAATGAATGTGCGCCGGCCGCCACGCGTTGTAGTGGTTTCTCCACGGATACGGTCCCGGCTTGATCGTCCTGAACGTGTAGCGCCCTTCCCCATCCGTCATCGTGCGCCCGGCCCCGGAGAAATTCGCATCGAGCGGCATCCCGGATTGGTCTGACCTGTGCCGGTAGCGGCCGGCCGCATTCGCCTGCCATACCTCGATCAGCGCGTCGCGCACCGGCCGTCCGTCCTCTTCCATCACCCGGCCGTGCACGATGATCCGCTCGCCGATTGGCTCCCCTGCGTGCTGCGCTGTCAAATCGTGGTCGAGCGCGCCAATCAGGCTGTGGCCGAAGACCGGGCTCTCGCAATGCAGGAGGGCCTGCGGCAGCACCACCAGCGGCAAGCGGGGCGAGCGGAGCACCGACGAAACATAAGCGGGATAATGATAGTCGGGCTGCGTACCCGCCGGCGAAGTTTCGCGATTCTCTGTTTCCATCATGTCGGGAATCCTACACGCGCTCCATGGCCAGCGCGATGCCCTGGCCCACGCCGATGCACATGGTCGCCAGCGCGCGCCTGCCGCCGGATCGCTCCAGTTGATGCGCCGCGGTGAGCACGAGCCGCGCGCCGCTCATCCCCAGCGGATGCCCGAGCGCGATCGCGCCGCCCGCGGCGTTGACGTGTTCGGCATCGTCGGCCAGCCCGAGCTTGCGCAGGCAGGCAAGCGCCTGGCTGGCGAAGGCTTCGTTGAGTTCAATCCAGTCGAAGTCGCCAGGACCGAGCTGAATCTTCGCAAGCAGCTTTTGCGTCGCCGGCACCGGTCCCATGCCCATGATGCGCGGCGAAACGCCCGCGGTCGCCGTTCCCAGAATGCGTGCGCGAGGTGTCAGACCATATGACCTCATAGCCTTCTCCGAAGCCACAATCAGCGCCGCCGCGCCGTCGTTGATTCCCGAGGCATTCCCCGCCGTCACCGTTCCCCCTTCGTGCAGCGGTTTGAGCTTCGCAAGCCCTTCTATCGTCGTATCGGCCCTCGGGTGCTCGTCGCGAGCCACCATCACGCTGTCTTTCCCGCAGCGCGCCTCCACGGCAATAATCTCTTCGGCAAAGAATCCCTCCGCCGCCGCTTTGGCCGTGCGCATCTGGCTGCGAAACGCAAACGCGTCCTGATCCTTGCGTGCGACACCGAAATCCCGCGCTACATTGTCGCCCGTCTCCGGCATCGAATCGGCACCGTAGCGGGCCTTCATCCGCGCATTCACAAACCGCCAGCCGATGGTGGTATCGTGCATCTCCGCGCTGCGCTGGAAGGCCGATTGCGCCTTGCCGATGACGAACGGCGCGCGCGACATCGACTCGACTCCCCCGGCGATGGCAAAATCGATCTCTCCCGCCGCAATCGCGCGCGCCGCGGCAGCTACGGCTTCCATGCCCGAGCCGCACAGCCGGTTCACCGTCATCCCGGAAACAGAATCCGGCAAACCGGCAAGAAGCAGCGCCATGCGCGCCACGTTGCGATTGTCCTCGCCTGCCTGATTCGCGCAACCGAGAATCACGTCGTCCAGTTGCGACCAGTCCGCCTTCGCGTTGCGTTCCATCAGCGCGCGGATGGGCGCCGCGGCCAGATCGTCCGCGCGTACCGTCGCCAGCGCGCCGCCATAGCGGCCGATGGGCGTTCGCACCGCATCGCACAGAAAAGCAGCGTTCATGCGGCGACCCCCGTCGCGCCGTGCGCCTTCGCTGTCCGCGCCAACAGATCCCGCAACGTCGCCAGTTCCTCTTCGCCCGGTGGTTCAGTGGTGCCGCAATCGTCGCTGAACCGGACCTCCCAGCCGGTGTTCGCGCGTATCTGCTCGCGTGTGATTCCCGGGTGAATGCTGCTCACAGTCAGCTCGCGTGTCTCCCTGTCGGGCCGCAGGATGCAGAGATCGGTGATGACGGCAATCGGCCCCTTGCCGCGAATTCCGGCGCGCTCGCGAGCGTCGCCGCCGGTGAGAAAACCCGCCGAAGTGATGAAATCGAGCTTCTCCACGAAGCTCCGCCGCGACTGCTTCACGATCACCAGCACCTCTTTGGCCGAGATGCCGATCTCCGGCGCGCCGCCGGCGCCCGGGAGTCTCACATCCGGCTTGTGGTAATCGCCGATCACGGTGGTGTTGATGTTGGCGAACCGGTCCAGTTGCGCTGCGCCCAGGAACCCTGTGTCTACCCGCCCGCCCTGCAGCCAGTAACGAAAAATCTCCGGCGTCGAAACCACCGTGTCTGCGGTCTCGGCAAGGCTGCCGTCTCCGATCGAGAGCGGAAGCACCGCGGGCCTGGCGCCGATCGGCCCCGACTCGTAGATCAGCACCGCATCGGGCGCATGAAGCAGCCGAGCCAGATTTGCGGCCGTCGACGGCAGGCCGATTCCGACAAAACAGATCGCTCCATTGCGCAACATGCGCGCCGCGGAGACGGTCATGATCTCGTCGCTCGTGAAACCGGCTGGCATCAGCGCACCGCCTCCTGGCTGCTTTTCCCCGCAAGCACGCGCAGATATTCCGCAAAATCCGCCGTATCCAGAACGTGCTCCTTCAGCCACGCGCGAAAACTCTCCCGTTCGCGCGAGATCGCGTCCCAGCGGAGATAAAAAGCATTATCGCGGTCATAGTAGCCGTGCGCATAGGAAGGCGCCGCTCCCCGAGGCACGAGGCACACGGCATCGACCACCCAGCCCGGAAGAATGCATGCGTTGGCCGGCGCGTCCAGCGATTTCACCCGCTCCTCCACGGTGACAATGGAGCGTTTCGCGGCGAGGACGGCCTCTTTCTGCACGCCCAGAATCCCCCAAAGCAGCACGTTGCCCTTGTGGTCGGCTTTCTGCGCGTGAACGATCGCAACGTCGGGCCGGATCGACGGCGTAGCGGCGAGCCGTTCGCCGGTGAACGGACAGACGATGGACCGGACGTGCGGGCACATCGGTTCGAAACTCGACCCGACGTATCCGCGCAGCACGGCGAAGGGCAGATTGGCCGCCCCGGCAACGTAAGCGTTGGCCAGATCGCTGTGGCTGCGCTCTTCGATTGCGAGCGGCGCGGGCCAGCCATTTTCTACCGCGTCGCGAAATCTGTGCAGCGATCCGACGCCGGGATTGCCTCCCCAGGAGAACGTCAGTTTTGCCGCGCAACCCGCGCCGATCATCTGGTCGTGGATCAGGTCCGGCGTCATGCGCACCAGCGCCAGCCCGCGCCGACCCTGCCGGATGATTTCATGGCCGGCCGCGAACGGAATCAGGTGCGTGAACCCCTCCAGGGCGACAAAATCGCCGTCGTGTACGTGCGCGGCAATTGCCTCGGAGAGTGAAGACCATTGAGCCATGGATGGATCGGGAGAAGCGCGGACCCGTCCATTATCCATGAAGCAGTCAGTAGTTAGAAAGGCGGCGCATGCGCCCCTGCGGGAGAAGCAAAGAAGCGCGTCCAGAAATCGAGCTTCTCCGGATCCGCGAGCGGCATGGGTCCGGTGCGAACACCGATCTCCATCGTCGCCGGAGCTGTGGCTTCAACCCGCGGCCATTTTGGCAAATCGCCGCCGTCGGGATTTCCCTGCCCGGCGAAGTCCCTCAGATAACTCGCGGCCTCCTGCGCAATCCTGAAGTCAACCGGCTCAAACGGCCGGTCCAGGGTTTTCAGATTCAGGAAGAAATAAGGGATTTCTCCGGTGTGGAATGCCCCGAACTCCGGATGCTGCGGCCAGGGAATCGCCCGGTCGAAGTAGTAGGTGAACACCGGTTGCCGATGATTTTTTCCCCGCCGGCTCGCCCACAGGAACATGGAGACGCGATCGCGGTCCTGGATGCTTTGCGCCAGCACAGCCTTCACCTCATCGGGATTCCTCGCCGCATAAAGCCGCTCGAATCCGGCGGCCATTTCGCCATATTGCCTCGTCGCCATCTCATGGAATTGCTCCGGCGTTTGCGCGCGCGGAGAAAAGAGCAAACCGTCGTTGGCCTGATAACCCGTGATCACGGGAACATCATTGTCCGCGGCGCGATCGCTCAGCGCCTGCGGCGAATCGGGAAGGACCCAGCCGTCGATATCGGGAGCGAATCGGAGCGGGCCGTCCTGCGGCCCGGGCAACAGATCCTCTGCCGGAATCGCGCGCAGTTCCTTGATGGAAGCCGCATGATGCGCCGCGGCGAACTTTGTTCCCGTTTCTTCCGCCGCCTTCAGCGTCGCCATCGGCAACCCGGCGAGCCCGATTCCGCTGTCGGCCATGGCGCGCTCGAACAAGCCAGCCGCCAGAGGCGAGGCGATCAGCGCCTCCACGCTGAATGCGCCCGCCGATTGGCCCCAGATCGTCACGCGACGCGGATCGCCGCCAAAAGACTGGATGTTGGCCCTCACCCATTGGAGCGCGGTAATCTGATCCAGCAAGCCGTAGTTCCCCGAAGCACGGTGCTCCGATTCGGCGGCGAGGTCGGGATGCGCGAGAAACCCGAAGACGCCGAGCCGGTAATTGATGGTCACCACAACAAGGCCGGTGGCGGCCAGCCGTTCGCCATCGTAAACGGCAATGTCGCCGGCTCCCTCGGAAAATGCTCCCCCGTGAATGAATACGATGACGGGCAGCCTGGCGCTTGTGGCCGGATTCGGCGTCCAGACGTTCAGGTAGAGACAATCCTCGCTGACCTTGTTGTGCGTCAGAAACTCCGAGGTCCACGGGAGGAGCTCCTGCCGCTCGTGCTGCATGCAACTGGCCGCGAAGCTGTCGGCGGTCCGTATGCCTTTCCAGGGCTGAACCGGCCGTGGCGGCTTCCAGCGCAAATCGCCGACCGGCGGCGCGCCAAACGGGATGCCTTTGAAGCTGACCACGCCGGATTGCGCGTCTCGAACCCCCGACACCATTCCGGATGCGGTGCGCGCGCTCACATTGGCTCCAAGGAGAGCGCTTGCGGAAAAGCTCATGCACGCCGCCAGCGCAAATGAAATCGAATTCCTCATAACCCTCCCCGCCGGATCCGTGCGGATTTCTGCCACGATTTCGCCCAGCTCCTCGTCTGCACATTACCGACCATCGATTTCCATCCGGCTCCCTGTCAATCGCGTTCCTCCAGATACACTATCCGAACTGACGTAAAGTTCGATCCCCAATCCCTGTACTCGTGCACGTTCCTGTTCGCCGAGAATTGGAGGGACTGTCGAATTGGCCATCTGGGGCGCGGCAACCGTTTTGTGCGTTCTGGCGGCAATCCTCAGCCGCCGGTTCTCGCCGCTGGCTGCGCTGGTGCTTTTTCCTGTGCTCGCCTCGCTGGGCAGCGGATTCGGCCTGCGCACTTCGGCCTTCATCGTCGCCGGCATTCAAAACCTCGCGCCCGTCATCGCCATGTTTCTTTTCGCCATCCTCTTCTTCGGCATCCTGACGGACGCGGGCACGATCGCTCCTCTCATCCATCTGCTCCTGCGCGCCATCGGCAAGCGGCCCTCGCGTATCGTTCCGGGAACCTTGCTGCTGGCCCTGTTGCTGCATCTCGACGGCTCCGGTGCAGTCGTCTTCATGATCGCGCTTCCCGCGCTGCTTCCTCTTTACCAGGAGGTGGGAATTGACCTTCGCGTGCTCGCCTGCTCGACATCGCTCGCGGCAGGCATCAACTTCCTGCCCTGGACCGGACCTACCCTCCGCGCCGCGGCCACGCTTCACGTTTCTCCCCTGGCGCTGTTTCTGCCGCTCATTCGCGTGCAATTGGTGGGTCTGGGCTTCGCCATGGCCATGGCCATCTGGCTCGGAGTTCGCGAGGAGAAACGGCTCGGACTGCAAAGAGCCGAATCGGGGCCGCAGGAGAGCCCTGGCGCGCCGTCCGGGCTGAAAAGCGTCCGGCTGTGGATCAATGTGTTGCTCACGCTGGCTGTCCTCGGCACGATGCTCAGCGGCAAGGCCGAGCCGGCTCCATGCTTCATGGCGGGAACCGTGCTCGTGCTCATCGTGAATTTTCCGCATGCGTCCGGCCAGGGTGTGCGCCTTGAGGCACACGCCAAAGCCGCCATCACCATGACTGCAATCCTGTGCGCGGCCGGCGCCTTCACGGGAATCCTGAAAGGAACAGGCATGCTGGCCGCGATGGTTTCGGCATGCGTGCATCTGCTGCCGGCGCGGCTCGGTCATCACATTCCTTTTCTGCTGGGCCTGGTCTCCATGCCCTTGAGCCTTCTGCTCGATCCGGATTCGTTCTATTTCGGCGTGTTGCCGGTGGCGGCGGCAACCGCGGGCGCGTACGGAGTTGCGCCTCTCATGGTCGCGCAGGCGGCGCTGCTCGGCGTGCACACCACCGGTTTTCCGGTCAGCCCGCTCACGCCGGCCACATTTCTGATTCCCGGACTCACAGGCGTGGAACTGGGAGAGCACCAGCGTTTCACCGCGCCTTTTCTGTTCGCCGCCTCCATTGTGATGACCTTGGCTGCAGTCGCATTCGGCATTTTTTCCTTTTAGCCGGGAAACAAACGAGGAATTCGATGAAATCGCTGCGCATTGGAGCGGGAGCGGGGTTCGCCGGCGACCGGATCGACCCGGCCGTCGATCTGGCTCGCGACGGCAACCTTGACTATCTGGTCTTCGAATGTCTGGCCGAGAGAACGATCGCTCTGGCGCAGTTGAGCAAGCGGCAAAAACGCTCGCCGGGATTCGATCCCTTGCTGCGCGAACGCATGGAAGCCGTTCTGCCCCTTTGCCGGAAGAATGGCGCGCGTATCGTGAGCAACATGGGAGCGGCCAATCCTCGCGCCGCGGCCAGGGAGACAGCCCGCATCGCCCGCGAGCTTGGCCTGCATGGGCTGCGTATCGCCGCTGTCGGGGGAGATGACGTGCTTCGCAAGGTGCGCCGGAAGCTCAGGCCCGAAAACCGCGGCATTGCGCAAGAGCAGCTCGTTTCGGCGAATGCCTACCTTGGCGCCGATGCCCTGCTCGACGCGCTGCGCGGAGGAGCCGATGTCGTCCTCACCGGTCGTGTTGCGGATCCGTCCCTGTTTCTCGCTCCCATGATCTTCGAGTTCGGCTGGGCCCTCGACGACTGGAATCTGCTTGGGCAAGGGACTGCCGTCGGCCATCTGCTGGAATGCGCCGGACAGCTCACCGGCGGCTATTTTGCCGACCCTGGATACAAGGACGTGCCGAATCTGGACACGCTCGGCTTTCCGCTCGCCGAAGTCGACGAGAACGGCGAAGCCTTGCTGACAAAACTCGAAAGCAGCGGCGGCGCTCTCACGATCCGCACCTGCAAGGAGCAGATTCTTTACGAGGTGCAGGACCCCGCCCGCTACCTGACTCCCGATGTCACCGCGGATTTCACGGGAATTCGCTTTCACGAGATCGCTCCCGATCGTATCCGCGTCCGGGGCGCGCGTGGCACGGACCGCCCGCGGGATCTGAAGGTTTCCGTCGGCTTCTACGAAGGATTCGTTGCCGAAGGGCAGATCTCCTATGCCGGCCCGGGAGCTTTGAGCCGCGCGCGCCTGGCGCGCGACGTTCTGGCAAGCCGCCTGCGATGGATTCCTGCCGCCGATCTGCAACTCAGCTTCATCGGGGTGAACGCGATGCACGGCGAGGCGCTCTCCACGGCCGGCCCGGAACCGTACGAAGTGCGCCTGCGCGGAGCGGCACGGCATTTGAGCGAACCGCAAGCGCGCAAGGTTGTGCAAGAAGTGGAGAGTCTTTACGTCAACGGGCCGGCCGGCGGCGGCGGCGTGTCCACGTCGCTGCGCGAGAACATTGCCATGGACGCGACGTTCCTGCCGCGAAGCTCCGTCGCGCCTTCCATTTCCTTCGAGGTGGCCTGATGAAACTCCGTCAGATCGCTCATGCCCGCGCCGGCGACAAGGGAAGCATCGTCAACATCTCTCTCATTGCCTTCGATGAAACGGACTATCCCCTGCTCGTCGAGAAGGTCACCGGCGAAAAAGTCAGCGGGCTTTTCGAGCCGCTCATCATGCAGCCGGTCGAGCGCTACTGCGTTCCCTCGCTCGGCGCGCTCAACTTCGTTCTGCATCGCGCACCCACCGAAAGCGTCACACGATCGTTGAATCTCGACGCTCACGGCAAGGGATTGAGCTTCGTCCTGCTGAATATGGAAGTCGACATCGATCGGGATTGACGAGCGGCGGAGACGATGAGCCGCCATTTGCAAACGATCCGCCAACCTCCTCGGGCCGCCTGCTTCTCATCCGCTCTCCGCGACGCGTGCGGCCGTCCTGGCGCTGTGCCTTGAGGCGCTCCGCCGCACCTGAAGATTGTCCAGCGCGTAATCGATGAAGCGCGGCTCGAAATGGGATGGCTGCCCCAGGAACTTGCAGGTCGCCACCACCTGATCGACGATGAAGCGCGGCTGATAGGCGGCCAGATCGGCTCCTTTGTCCACTGTCAATCGATGCACAATGAAGTCGACGACCCCATCGGCCAGCGGCAATCCCTGGCGCTCGCATTCCTTGTCGAAAATGCGTTTGTAGAGCTCGTGCGTGGGCGACCCGATCTCGATCTTGTAGGGAAGGCGGCGCAGAAAGGCCGGGTCCATCAGATCTTCGGGATCGAGATTCGTCGAAAAGATCACCAGTTCCTCGAAGGGAATGCTGAAGCTCTTGCCGGTGTGCAGCTTGAGGAAATCGACCCGGCTCTCCAGCGGCACGATCCAGCGGTTGAGCAGGTTGGTCGGGCTCACCAGTTGCCGTCCGAAGTCGTCGATGAGGAAACAGCCGCCCAGCGCCTTCACGTGCAACGGCGCCTCGTAGAAATGCCCCGCGGCATCGTAGCGCAGGTCGAGCATTTCCAGCGTCAGTTCGCCGCCGGTGATCACAAAGGGCCGATGGCACGGCACCCAGCGCGCGTCGAAGACCTCGCGCCGGACGAAGGAGAGACCGTCGTCTTCGCTCACCTGTGTGGGGCTCAGCGGAATATGAACGCTGGGATCGTGCACCCGGATGATCTGCCCCTCGACGATGACCGAATAAGGCACATAGATCACGTCGTGGAATACGCTGGCGAAGCGCATGGCGACTGAGGTTTTGCCGTTGCCCGGCGGCCCGTAAAGAAGAATCGCACGGCCCGAGTTCAGCGCCGGCCCGGCCTTTTCGAGAATGCGCTCGTCGAAGGCCAGATCGCCGATCGCCTTGCAGATGCGTTCGACCGTGACCAGCTCGTTGGTCAGCTTTTGCAGGTTCACCTGATCGCAGAACTCCTCGATGGTGACCGGCGCCGGCCCTGTGTAGCTCACCCGCTGCAGCGCATCGATTGTCCAGCGGCGGCCCTCCTCGGTGAAGGTATAGGCCATGTCGAGCAGGCTGTCGGAGTTCCGCGATCCCAGCGTGTGCAGCAGTTGCCGATCCACCGCCATGCGCACCAGGTCGAGCACGATCTGCAGCGGAAGCTTGATGGCGTCGACGTACTGCCTGACCCTGCTGAGCCGGTCGGTATAGATGAGCTTGAGCAGCAGCCCCATCAGGTCGTTTTCGTCGATCCCGGTGGCCGCAAGGTCAGCGGGCTCGGCCGGAATGCGATGGATGAATCCGTCGAGGACCCGCTGTTCGATCGCTCCGATCGCTACCAGGTTGTCGCCGAGCCGCCCGCCCTGCTGGGCCAGCCGCTCCAGAGCTTTGGCTACATCTTCTTCGGTGATCAGCTTGGCCCGAATCAGCAGATCGCCCAGTCGCATTCGCGTTCCGATGGCATCCCTCCTGGCCGTGCGGGCATCGATTCATGGAATATTCGCGGACCATGAACGCCTGTCCCTCGAACAGCATAATGGCCGCGCTCCGTCCGGTCGAGATGACCAATGGGGAATCTGCAACAGCGACGCCCTGAACCCGATGCTCGCTACCGGGAATCGAATCTCATCCTGAGCCGATGGCGAAGGATCCGCCCTGAAAACATTCTTCGACCGCTGATTCACCGAAAAAGCGAAACGTCGATCGCTGCTCCCATCGCCTTGTAGCCCTCGTCTCCCGGATGCAAATGGTCGCCGGAGTCCGCCTGTGCGGAAAAGAAGGAAAGCCTGGCAGGATCGCGCGTCACCTGGTCGAAATCGATCACGCCATCGAACGCGCCGCTGGTCCTCATCCACTGGTTCACATCCTCGCGCATCTTTTCGCCCGCTGCGGAGTAGTAGCCCGCGCCCTGATAAGGGGTCAGCGTCGCGCCAAACACCTTGATGCCGTGCTCGTGCGCCCTCGTGACAATCTGCGTCAGCGCGAAGAGGATGTCGGCGGGTGAGATCAGATCCGAACGCTCGCGCGGCTGCGCCGCGACGCCGATGTCGTTGATCCCTTCGAGCACGATGAGATATTTCACGCCGGCCTGGCCCAGCACATCGCGGTCAAAGCGCGAAAGCGCATTCGGCCCCGCACGATCATGCAACAGGCGGTTGCCGCTGATGCCTTCGTTCAGGACCGACAGATGCGCGGACTGCTTGTCCGCCTGCAGGCGCTCGGCGAGCACATCGGGCCAGCGCCGGTTGGCATTCATCGTCGACTTCGCTCCGTCGGTAATCGAATCGCCAAAAGCCACGATCGCCGCCGCCGCGTCCGAATCCGCGCTGACCTCGATGCCCTTCACAAAGCACCACGACTCGATCGTTCGCGCGTTGCTCGGCGTAACCGCGGCCGTTTCGTCGCCGGGCGCGATGTAGTTCGTCGACATGGCAAGCTCGTGGCAGGTCGTGTCGTCGATGCGCTGCTGGGGAAGGTACAGGCTGATCGCCAGACTGGCCAACGGATGAACCGGCATGGCCACCGGATCGCTGAGGACGAAGGCGCCGGCGGGAATGATGACCGACGTGCTGCCGGAAAAGGTCAATGCATGGTCGCTGCCCGGCTGAATGGACCCGTTGCCGCTGCTCAAGGCGACGTGCGACGCGCCGATTGTCAGCGGGATGCGTCCGAATTCGTTGGTCAGCACCACGCGAAGCGAAGCCCCGCCGGCGCTGATGCGAACCATGTTGCGATAGGTCGAGTCTGCCGGCGACGGCTGGCCGGGGTTGACCGGCTCATCCATCGGCGAAGCCGCCCACGTTCCCACCCAGCGCTCAGCCGGCTGCTGCGACCGCGCGCCGGCCATGCCGGACGCGGCCAGCAGAACAGCGACGAAAAGTCCGATGCGATTCATCCCCACTCCAGGAACTGTCGAGTAGTGTACAAGCCGTAGCGGGCCATTCACGCATCGCCGGGTCGGCCGGCGGTGGGTCCATCTCACCCGGTACCAGTCGGCCTGGAGGGTACAGGCTTTACAACTGCGCAACAACTCTCCGCAGCCTGGCTTTGTAACGGGGCACGACTTCAGTCGTCCCAAAACGAGCCCCTTGTCTCTTCTCTTTTGCGGGCTTCAGCCCGCGAAATGCCCACGCCAGGGCAGCCTTTCGTCTGCTATTTTGTTGCGATGCGCCGGATCCGTCACGCTTCGGGACTGCTCGCGCTTGCGGCCGCATGCGCATTCAGCGCAGCGCGTGCTGCAGCACAGACTGCTCCGGCGAACAACGCCGTGCAGCAGCAACTGGCGCGTGTGGCCGAGGGCGACCGCAGCGGGCCCTTCGCTTCGAACTGGGACTCGCTGGGCGCCTATCGCGTGCCTGAATGGTTTCGCGACGCAAAGTTCGGCATCTTTCTTCACTGGGGCGTGTACTCGGTGCCGGCATTCGGCAACGAGTGGTACCCGCGCAACATGTATCGCCAGGGCACGGCCGAGTTCAGGCATCACATTGCCGCCTACGGTCCGCAATCGAAGTTCGGCTACAAGGATTTCATTCCCACGTTTCGCGCCGAACACTTCGATCCCGCGGCCTGGGTCGATCTGTTCGCGAATGCGGGCGCCCGCTACGTCGTTCCCGTTGCCGAGCACTGCGATGGTTTCGCGATGTATAACTCGGCGATCGATCCGTGGAATGCGGCGAAGATGGGCCCGAAGCGCGATGTCGTGGGCGAGCTGGAATCCGCCGCGCGCAAACGCGGCCTGCACTTCGGCGTGAGCTCGCATCGCGCCGAGCACTGGTGGTGGTACGACGGGGGAATGCAGTTCGACTCCGACGTGCGCGACCCGCGCTTCGCGCTTCTCTACGGACCGGCGCAACCGCGCACGCCGCCCGGCGAGGCTGCGCGGCGCGAGCCCGATCCGGATCATCTGGAGACGTGGCTCGCGCCGGACAAGGCGTTCATGGACGACTGGCTGGCGCGCTCGGCCGAACTCGTCGACAGATACCATCCCGACTTCTTCTACTTCGACTGGTGGATCGGCCAGCCTGCGTTTCAGCCGTATCTCAGGCGCTTCGCGGCTTTCTATTACAACCAGGCTGCGGCGCGAAAACAGCGCGTCGTGCTCACCTATAAGATGAATGACTTTCCCGGAAATGCCGCCACGCTCGACATCGAGCGCGGCAAGCTCGAGGCGATCCGGCTCCTGCCGTGGCAGACCGATACGTCGGTGAGCATCCACTCGTGGGGTTACGCCCAGGACGACACATATCGCGACGCCAGGTCGCTGATCGACGAACTGGTCGACGTAGTCAGCAAAAACGGCAACCTGCTGCTCAACGTGGGTCCAAAGCCGGACGGGACAATTCCCGAACAGGCCCGGTCGATTCTGCTCGGGATCGGTGCGTGGCTCGAAACAAACGGCGATGCCATCTACGGCTCGCGGCCGTGGCTGGTGTTCGGCGAAGGTCCGACCAAAGTAACGAGCACCGCGCTCGACACCGACATCCAGCAGTTCACGCCGCAGGACATTCGCTTCACGACGAACCATGGCGCGCTTTACGCCATTGCGCTGGGTTGGCCCGCGACCGGAGAGCTGCATATTCACTCGCTTTATCGCGGCGCGCCGTACCTCGACGGGCCGGTCTGCTCGGTCTCGCTGCTCGGGTCAGACAGCCGGCTTGAGTGGACTCAGGAGGACGATTTCCTCAACATCAGGCTTCCCGCCACGCAGCCCGATGAAGCAGCGTTTGCGTTTCGCATCCTCGCAAAGAATAAGACCGGCTGCGGTCCATCCCGCCCTTGAGTCATCCGCTGGCGCGGATAACTCGGGGATCGGGCACCCGCGAACAAACTCTGCTGCGTTGGGATCGCTATGAATCGGAGATCGGATAGCTTGAATTGAACGGGAAGATCAGCTCGGCCTGCGTGGGCACCGGCTTGCCGTTGATGGTCGCCGGCTGAAAGCGCCAGGTCTTCACGATCTCAAGCACGATCTGGTCGAGCCGGTTGCCGATTCCCTTCACCAGGCTCTCGCCCACCACATCGCCCGACGCGTTCAGGTTCACGTCGACAACAATCTTCTCCTCGGTCGATGGCAGCAGCGAGCGGTCGGTAACCGGCGGCCGCGGCGAAAACACCGGAAACGCCGGCCGCACATCGTCGTTGTCGCTGCCATTGCCGCGCAGAGCCTGGGCAAAGCTGTCGCCGGTGTGCGGATTCTTCGGCGCGCCGCCGCCCGACCGCTGCGACGGGTTGTTCTCGGGCAGCGGGATCACGGTTTTCCTCGTCGCGTCGGCATCCGGGTCGGGATGCCGCGTATGCGCCGCATACGGCAGCGGGGGCAGCTTGATCTTCACCGCTCGGCTGCCGCCGGCGATGTCGATTCGGGCTACCGTATCGAAGTGATCGGGACGAACCGGCCTTCTCCGCGACGGAATGGCAAGCCAAAGCAGGAACACAAGAAGGGCGAAGTGGAACGCGGACGATAGAACGACGGCACGCAGGGCGCGGATCGTCTGGTCGAGAAAGGACCTCATCCTCACCTCCCGCCGCGCCGCAAAACGCCGGGCGGTGATTCATTGTCGCACGGTTGGTGCGTCCGGCAATCTGCCGAAGTGACCGGCGGAGCCCGGAACGCCATGGCCGTCCCGGCAGGCTATCGGACCTCAAACCGTTTCCCCGCCATAAGATGAAAACCCCATTACGGCCTGCCGCTGATCATGATGTTGGTGATCCTCGTCATGGAGTTGGACATGAAGCTGTTGACCGTCATCTGGTTCATTACTTTCTTCGCGAGCTTGTCCTCGGAATCGGGCTGGCCCGAGGCCTGCGCCGCAGCCGCGGCCTGGTTGAGCTGGTCGAGAACCTGCTGTACGGCCGGCCGCAACTGCGCGCACAGTTGCTGCTTCTGCGCCAGGGGAACCCTGGGCCAAGCGTCGTTGAGCTGCGCCCATTGCAGCGGGATCTGCGCCATGGCCGCCTGCTGCTCCGCGGTCATCCTGGGGTAGTTCGCTATGATGGGCTGCGCCACGGCGTCGTGGAACGAGCCGGGCCCCGTATACCTCCAGTTATTCCCCAGCGTCTGATACATGAAGAAGCTCACGTAGGCAACATAGGAGTCCACCACCTGCTGCGTCAGCGGCGGATTGCCGGGCGCGATGGGCTTGTGCGCCGCGTCGTAGATGCCCAGCACCCATCGCGCCAGATCGCTGCTGGACTGGGCTCGCAGTTGCGCAACAACACCGGGCTGCAGTTGCAGGCGAACGATTTCGCGCTCGCTCACGCTTTTGGTGACCGTCAACTGGTCGCTGAACTGGATGATCTGCAGCGCGGACTGCATATCATCCCGCCGGCCGGCCAGCCACGATTCCACCAGGGAATTCTGAAATTCCTGCCGCTGCCCTGGGGTAAACCGGATATCGAGCACCCACTCGAAAAAGTTGGTGGCCTTTTGCGCCATCTCGAATGTCAGCGGCGGCTGCCCCGCGACCGGATAATGAATCGCGCCTCCGGGTGCGTTCGTCGGCTGTTGTGCGTGCGACGTGGCCGGCAGCAGCAGAAAGCCGCCCAGAATTCCCGCGCCAAGAGCCATCGGTTTTCCCGTCCATGCCATAGAGACCTCCCCTGACACGCGCAGGGACGATGAGCGGTCCCGGACGTGCTCTCGCAGCCGTGCTTTTCGCGCTGCCTCGGTTCTGCTTCTATCGGGTGAATCGGAAAGCGCGGGCGATTCGGCTCACAGCGCGCAAAATCTTGCCGGGCCGGCGGGTCCAGCGGGTTCGTCCGGACCCCCGCCGATCGCCATGCCGCGAAGATCGAAAACAGATGGCGCTCCCGCCCCGGCTTGCTGTAAAAGGAAGAACAACGCACTCGCGCCTGCCTCATCCGGCCACCAATCTGCCCATCGTGTGCATGACCTTCCTCGACGGTCGAGGTTATAACCTGGCCGGAGTTACAGGAAGATATCTCACCGGCGCGGGCGTCAGCATCGCCGCTTGCCTGCTGCTGGTGCTGGTGCTCCGGCGATGGAGCCCCGCTCCGCACACTGCGCCGGTCGTTTTGGACGCCGTTGCCGAGAGCGCGGAGCAGGGTGCCAGGGAATCTCGAAGCGAGCCTTCGTCTTGAACCGGTACGGATTCAGCGTGCAACGATTCATTTGACAAAGACTTTCGACGCGAGTAACTTGTCCGCGTTACCTTTTCCCTGAAGAATCTGAATTCCAGTAACTTGCGAGGTCGAGAATGGCGAAGTTCGCGGCGGGGCAGATCGTGTCCCTGCGGAGTGGCCGCATCTGCAAGATCACAAAGGTGGCTAACGATTCCCAGCAGGCTCACGAGGTGGTTTATCTCGTCGAGCTTAATGCCAATGAAAAGAACGTTCCGGTTGGCGAACCCGAGGTTCTGGCGATCTCGGAACCGCACCTCTGGAACCGGCAGAAACGTGGTCTCACCGAATTCGAGTCCGATGTCCTGGACAAGTACACGGGCCCGACGTTCCGCGAATGGAACAAGGCATTGCGCGAAGGGAAGACCCCCAGCCCGGAAATCGAAGCTCTTCAAAGCCTCCTCGGCAAGTCGCCCAAATACACGGGCTATGTGTATCGCGGGCTCGAATTCAAATCAGTGGAGGAAGTTGGCAACTTCGCCGCCAGGTTTGAAAAGGGCAGGGTTTATACGACTCCGCAATTCATGTCCACCAGCAGAAGCAACGCCGCGGCCATGAGTTTTTGTGGACCCAACTTCGGCGCCTTCATGCGGATCTACACCGACGGCAAGGACGGGGCTGTGCTCAGGGAGTTTACCGGTACGAAGGATCTGGGCGAGAACGAGGTTCTGTTCCGCTATCAGACCCATTACGACGTCGAGTCGGCGGATTTCGGTTCGGGGGGCAAGCAGTTCTCGGTGCAGTTGACGCTGCAGGGAGCGACGCGGCCTGCGGAACTGTTCGGCGTTCCGGAATTCAGGGGGGCGCCGAAGGAGAGGGGGCCGGACCCGGGCAAGGGGAATAACAACAACCAGGTGCAAGGAAAGGGGCTGAGAATCAGTCAATAACTCGCACGGAACCCGGTCGGCCGCCAAGCCGGCGAATCGGACAGAGTCGGTTTTTGGCATTACGCGACAGGGATTGAGGGAACCGTGAAGACCGAGTCGTTCCGGACGAATGCAAGGAGAGGCGGGAAGCTGCCGGCTGGGTTTCAAATGGCAGGTCCAGAAGGCAGACGTTTCCCAACCCAGGTCCGAACAGACGGACCTGGGGCGGGATCCACGCCGTAACGCGTGGGCCGTTCGGAGGGTTTCTGGTGAAAGTTCAGAAGAGTTCGACAATCGTACCTATTGCGGTTGCGATCGTCTTGACATATCCAGCAGCGGTTGCCGTGCCGGAGAGCCAGGCTTCGATATCGTCGAATACGTTGTTTTGATCCCACTGCTGGATGATGGCGACAAAGCGCACATTGGGGAGAATCTCCGCCGGAACGCTGTCGCTCCAATTGTCGGTGCGGTCGGAAGTACCTACCCAAGTGCCGTCGACGCCATATTTTTGAGTCGCCGATACCCACAGCGAATTCTGGTTCTGATCCAGAACCGATACGGCAACGGCGCCTGCGAATCCGCGCAGTTCCGTATCTTCCCATGTGCGTGTGACCACATTGAGCAACCCGGTCGCATAGATGGTCGCCGTGCTGTTCATGTGACCGCCGCAGCCTGAGAAGCTGTCGAAGCGCGACACCGTGATTGGGAATTGCGGAACGATCACCTTGCCTCCCTCCGGAACCTGGGTTCCAAGGGGAATGGCGTTCAGGTCGGCGTCCGCGACGGTTTGCACGTTGCCCCAGCTATAGCCCAGTGCGTTGAACGTGGCTGGGTCGGGAATCCAGTGACGGTCTCCGCCCTGCATCACGTAGATGGCGGGGCCTGAGCCTTTGAGCAGAGTGCCGTCGGCCCGGGATGGGAACGGCGGGCCGGTTGGAATCGAGCTCAATACTGCCGACGTAACTGTCTGAACGGCATTCGCATTCAGGCCCATGTAGTTGAACGTCTGCATATCGGGGATCAGACGGAGCTGATGATTCTCCATCATGTATATTTGCGGGCCGCTGCCCTTTAGCAATGACCCGTCCGCGAAGCTTGTGGGCTGCGGTTGGGGGACGATGGGTATTGGTTGCATGATCGGAATTGTGGGGGGGCCGCTGATAGCTAGCCTCGGCGCTGCGGTTTGCACGGTTGCTGTACTCATAGCCTTCCTCCTGGATCGTTGATCCTGCCAGCCTCGGGGAAAGCCCCGAGGCGGGCGCATAAAGTTTTTTTGGGAACCTAGGGGGGAGCGTTGATTGGACGTCAACCCTTTGCTCTTACTTTGCTAACCGCAGAACGCAGGAGAATCGGCTCATTGCACGAATTATTTTTTCTCAAGAGGAAAGCAAGGCGAGAAGCGATCCATATTCCGGAACGCCGGTGAGTCGCGGCTTGGTCGAGAAGCCTGAAGACTGGAAATGGTCGAGCTTTCGTCATTACGCGACGGGCGTGGAGGGGACCATGGAGATCGAGTCGGATTGGAGGAGTGCGCGAAGGGGTGGGAAGTTGTCGGTTGGATTCGGATTTGATGAACGGGTAGGTTGACGTTCCCCATCCCAGGTCCGAACACACGCATCTCCACCCCAGCGACAAAGACAGTCGCTGCGGACCCCGGCTCGGAGCACCCAATTTTGTGGGGAACGAAGCATTGGGACGTGGGCCACCCTCTATAACCGTGTCGGCGTTGTCAGCCTACTCCGATTGGATCTTCTTGAACGCTTCCTGCATCGCTTTTGCGCCTTCCTCGGGGTGCCCTGCCACGCCGCCCATGCACGCCAATTGTCCAGCCTTTTCGCTAGGCGAGTCGACGCGATTGCTAAAATTTGTTGTCAGTTGATCCCGCGCCCTCAAGAACTCCCCACATGCTTCGGTAGGATGTTGTCTGCGGAGGAACTCGCGCGCCATGGCGAGTTCGCTTAAGAAGGTGGTGTTGCTCTCAAATAAGGACGACTGCAAAAGGATCTTGCGCAAAAAGTCCTTATCGCCAGAATTATTCTCATTTTGAAGCAAAGCGGATGCAACTCCCTTGGCAGTGGAGGGTGCAACGTTCATTAGGGCTATTAACGCGCTCCGACGCTCAACGCCAGATCCGTGAATTGCGAGCGCGGCGAGTTCATTCGATACTTGAGCTTCCAAAGCACGACGGGAGAATTCGGCGCTCGCAAATTTCGAACGTATTTGGTCTACCTCACCGCTCTTCTGCTCGTTATTGGCGTGAAGAAACGTTGAGACTGCAATTATTGTTGCCGCCAACGTAAGGATAAACCGCGACACAATCTCGAAGAAGTCGACCCAGTCCCGATCCTTCCGGATTCGCGCCGCTTCTGGTGCCTTGGAACTTTCGACAAAGCCGGACCTCCTCCCCTCTATGTTTCCACCGCTCAACTCTTCAGCTTTTGGGTCAGGTTGGAGCGTGCAATTCTCTTCAGCGCACATGTTTTTCTCCAGATGTGATCGGGGGCCTTCTTGGATTGTATTGGATCAGGGGATACCGACTGAGACGTGAGCGGTGCTCGTTCCACACCCGTCTACCGTTGGCGGCAGATCGATCGAACTATACTCGCCTTGAGACTCAGAAGTGGCCACCCAAGCGTTTAGCTGACTATTCACGTCATCATTCACAAAAATGGCGCGAACCTCGAACTCTCTTTGCTCCCCATTCGCTCCGTATTGGGCTTGGACGCTCCACTGTCCATTTGCGACTTGTGCCTCTCCACCTCCTTGGGGCCTCCAATGCTCCAACTGCGCTGGACGGACAAGCAGCCATAGGTGAGTGTTAACCCGAACAGTAGCGCTTCCCGTTACGGTTCCTGTTGCCTCCACCGTATCTCCGTTCGACGGTCTGAAGATCGTGACCTCGCAATCCGATCCTTGGGCGCTTACTCCTAACATGCGGTCCGGGAGATCGGGGCTTGACAGGATCAGCGCAATACTGAAGGCTGCCAAGACCACCCTGTAGCCGATGTTTGGATTTTTCATAAGTTCTCTCCAGCCAGATCTTAGCTCAGCACCAGGCCTTTGGCCAGCATTTGCTTGATCCCGCGCAGCGCCTGGCGGGTGCGTTCTTCGTTTTCGATCAGGGCAAAACGGACGTGGCGGTCGCCGTGCTCGCCGAAGCCGATGCCGGGACTTACGGCGACTTTGGCGTCGGTGAGCAACAGCTTTGAGAACTCAAGAGAGTTGAAGGCCTGAAAGGCTTCCGGAATTCTGGCCCAGACAAACATGGTTGCCTTCGGCGACGCGACGTTCCAGCCGGCGCGGTTCAATCCTTCGACTAACACGTCGCGGCGGCGGCGGTAAGTCTCGCAGATTTCGCGTACGCACTCCTGCGGGCCTTCGAGCGCGGCAATGGACGCGACCTGGATGGGCGTGAAGGTTCCATAGTCGAAGTAACTCTTCAACTTGGCCAGCGCGGCGACTAAACTGGGATTGCCGACCATGAATCCAACGCGCCAGCCGGGCATGTTGTAACTCTTCGATAAAGTAAAGAACTCGACGGCGACCTCTTTGGCGCCGGGAACTTCGAGAACCGAGGGCGGCTTGTAGCCGTCAAAGGCGATGTCGGCGTAGGCGAGGTCGTGGATGAGGTGAAAGCCGTATTCGCGGGCAAGCTCGACGAGGCGCGTAAGAAACGGCAGCTCGACGCACTGCGTGGTGGGATTCGAGGGGAAGTTGACGATGAGCGCCCTGGGGCGCGGGGTCATGCGCGGGATGAGTTCCTCAATCTGGGCCAGGAACTGGTCGCCATCATGCGCGGGCACGCTCACAATATGCGCGCCGGCGATGACGGGACCATAAATATGGATGGGGTAGCTGGGGTTGGGCAC
>JASHQQ010000393.1 GCA_030039035.1 Acidobacteriaceae bacterium
TTCGAGGGCATCGGCGCGCTGTGGAACTCGCCCGGCGGGGGCCTCTCCCGGCTCTCGGAAAGCTACGGAAATCACAGCTTCGGTGCCGGCCACGCCAACGAGCTGTGGGCGCTCGCGCGCTGGCAAGCGTTTCTGACCCCGAACCTGCTGGCCACCACGCAAGGCTCCTGGGGGCGCGACGTGCTGTCCACGCGGCCTCAGCAGCCTTCGTCCTTCGAGCAGGCATTTCTCAGCGCCAACGTCTGGGGACAGTTGCCCCAGATCGCCGTCGATTCGCGCTATGGGTTCACCATCGGCAATCCGGCCCGTTTTGGACCGGGCAGCTATCCTGACGAGCGGCTTCTCGAGGGCCAGGAATCGCTCGACTTCGTCCACGGCGGTTTTCTGCTCAAGGCGGGATTCTCACTCCGGCACAATCGCGACGTGACCAGTCTTCTGCGCAACCAGACCGGCACCTACAATTACTCCACACTTGAGAATTTCGCTTCCGACGCGCTTACGTTTGCCGCCTTCGGCCTCAGCGGAGCGCTGAATCCGGTCAACCAGCACAACTGCGACCAGACGGGGAAGGTTTGGCGCGATCCCTCAGGGCAACTGCGCGGCCTGGGCGACCTGCCCTGCTACTCGTCCTATTCCCAGACCATGGGTCCCAATGCATGGCAGTTGAGCACCAACGACTGGGCCGGCTTCGCCTCCACGCAATGGCAGCCAGGCCACCTCTTCGTGCTCTCGCTGGGCCTGCGCTGGGAGCGCCAGCAGCTTCCGCCGCCGATTTCCACTCTTGTCAATCCGCAACTCCCGCTCGCCGGCAAGCTTCCAGCGCTGGGCAACAACTGGGGACCGCGCGCCAGTCTCGCCGTGGGAGGTTCGGAGGGTCACTGGCCTGTTCTTCGATTGGGATACGGGATGTATTTCCCTCGCGTCGAAAACGCCACCGCGCTCACCGCGCTCACCCAGACCGGATCGCCCAACGGCGACCTCAACTTCTTCATGCGGCCCACCGACGATCTGCCCAACTACTCCGGCGGCGCGCCGCCCTTTCCCTACGTGCTTCAGGGAGAGCCGCTGGGCGTGGTCAAGCCCGGCGCGGTCGAATTCGCGCCGGATTTCCGCAATCCGCAGGTTCACCAGGCGGTCACGGCCCTGGAAGAAACCCTCCCCGGACACATCAGCGTCACCGCGGGCGCGATGGCCAGCCTCGCGCGCCTTTTGCCCATCTCCATCGACACCAACATCGACCCCACGGTGAACCCCGGCACCATCACCTACGCGGTGTGCGATGAGCTCGCTCCCACACTGACCAGCGCAGCATGCGGCTTCACCGGCTCCGGGCCGATCAAGACTCCACAGATTACCGTCCCCTTTTACGCCTCGTGGCCCTCGGCAACCTCGCCCATGGGATTCGCCGGCCGTCTCAACCCCAACTACCAGCAGATCACGCAGATCGTCGACCGCGCC
This sequence comes from Acidobacteriaceae bacterium, assembly GCA_030039035.1. Lineage (GTDB taxonomy): Bacteria > Acidobacteriota > Terriglobia > Terriglobales > Acidobacteriaceae > Telmatobacter. The sequence goes on from JASHQQ010000393.1 coordinate 1,459, forward strand.
AACTCGACCTATGAGGCCGCCATCTTTCGTATCGAGCGCCACGGCCGCGGGCTCTCGCTCCACGCCCACTACACCTACGCTCACGCCATGGACTGGAACCCCAACGAATCGGCGCTCGTCGCCGGCAGCACCGTCTTCGATCCGGCCGACTTCGCCCTCGAATACGGCACGAGCGATCTCGACGTTCGCCACTCCGCCGCGCTCATGGCCGTTCTCGAATCGCCGTGGAAGCTGCGGGCAACTCGCGGTGCGGGCGACTGGGCCGCACAGCTCGCCAATGGCTGGATGCTCTCGGGCATCGGCAACTATCGCAGCGGCCTTCCCTACACCATGCGCACCGCCGGCTCTATCCCCGAGGAGTTTGCCCAGCTTACCGGCGCCGCGATCGTCGGCCTGGGGCCGGGCATGAACGGCTCGGGCGGAGACAACCGCGTCTACGGCGTGGGGCGCAACACCTTCCGCTATCCGCCCGCGTGGAAAGCCGACCTCCGCCTCGCCAAATCTTTCGACCTGGGTTCGATGCGAAAACTCGAGCTGCTGGCCGAAAGCTTCAACCTCTTCAACCACCAGAATGTCACCGAACTCGAAACCACCGGCTATTACACCCAGTCCGGGTCACCCTCCGGAGGTCTGCCCACGCTCAACTTCCTTACCGGCCTCGAGCCCAATACCACGGCATTCGGCCAGCCGCTGAACATCAATGCGACCAACTTCTATCGCGAGCGGCAGATCCAGCTTGGGCTGAGGATGAGGTTCTGACGAGTCGTTGCCGAAGGGATCAGGGGCGTCCGGTGTGGCTGGACCCCGCGAACAGGAAGTCCCAGGAGGAGTCGAGATAGAGCCAGCGCTGCGCGCTGAACCAGCTTGTCGGCAGACCCGGCACATGGAGCAGCGTGTGACCGCCCATGCAGATCAGCTCCGTGCCGTTCCAGGAGAGGAATGTCCTGGATGCGTGGCCGACCTGCGCGGGATGCGTGACGCGCCGCAGGCAAACCGGGCAGCGCTGCCGCTGGTCGAGCAGCACCCAGCGCATGCCGAAGAGACATAGCAGGAACGTCGCGATCCACTGCACATATTCCGAAGCGAAGGACGCTGTCGAAATGTGCCACCACGCCAGATCGAGCGGCGCGTAGTAGACGATGGGCAGCAGCAGCGCGACCTTGGCGCAGAGGAAACTCCAGCGGCAGATCCGGCGCGGCCACGACGGCCTGTGCGAATTGAAGCTGTAATCCCCCATCGAGACCGAGGTGACGCCGGGAAGGCAAAGCAACGCGAGCAGGAGCGCAAAGCGATAGACATCGAAGGGCAGGCGTGTGTGGCCCTCGAGCGCAGTTCCGAAAAGATCGACAGCGGAATCGTTTGCGCCATAGGCCGTGATGGATACGGTTGGTCCGAACATCTCTTCCCGGCCGAGGGCGGTCAGATGGGCCACGACATATCCGATCGACGCCGGAGCTACCGCGGACTCCGGTTCGAGGAACCAAAGATCGACCTTGCCCGGCAGCCATGCGCCACATGGCGCTACGCCGGCGATGCGCACCAGTTGCTTGCCCACCCGCACCACGCTGCCAGGAATGCGCGGATTGGCATCGAATTCGCGCTCGAACGTTTCGCAGCCCAGGATTGCGCCGGCCGAAGAGTCGTCGGTTCCGGCTGCCGGCGCGGAAAAACGCAGCCGAGCGCCGAGCAGCGAAAAGAGATTTGCGGTCGCATGAGCGACCGTCCATTGCGAGTTGCCATCCGCGGTCGTTACGCTCTCGCGAGCCACGCTATAGAACGCGAAGCGATCGAAGTAGCGCTGGGGCCGCGCATGCCAGTTGGCAAACTCTGCGGCAGAGACGGTGGCGGCCGAAGCCGGGCTCGAGGTTGGATGCCCGATGAGGATCAGGCCGGGATCGATCTGGCCGCGAGATGCCCCGCTGGCGTCGCGCACGCCGGGCAAGAGCAGCGACAGCGCATAGCTCGCGACGAGCATCAGGGCCAGCCAAAGAATGCACTGCGCCGGTGAAGTCGACCTGAGATCGGTTCGCCTTTCGCGAATCGCCGCGTGGGGCCTGAGGCAAAGCGCGTCGCGAAAAGCGCCCAGGCAAAAGAGCGTGACCTCGCGTTCGGCGCGCCACGAGACGACGCGTTGCGGCGCCCGCTCACGGCGAACGTGCCACAGCTCCGCGCGCCACTCCTGCAGCCACTCGGCGCGCTGGTTTGCCGGCGCGAGCAAGGACGCCGCGCGCAAAAGCCCCAGGTGCACTGCGTGGAAGACGGATCCGGATCGAGGCGTCATACCGGTTTCGCCTCCTCCGATGGAATCAACCGCTCGAGGAGCGGATAACGCTTGCGCGTCGACTCGAGCGTGACCCGGCCCGCCGCGGTGAGCCGGTAGTACTTTCGCGGCGGACGCTGTTCGGCGTCGGCGATCGACTGGCGCTCCCACTGCGAGCGGATGAGCGCATCGCGCTCCAGGCGGCGCATGGCCGGGTAGACCGTGCCGCTGGGCAGGCCGGTCATCTCCATGATCCCGAACCCGTAGACATAGCCGGCGTGGATCGCCTGCAGGATCATCGCCGCCGTGTGCGAAAGTTTCGCCTCCGAGGCCATGGCGCATTGTACCCTATGTAGCATCCTGCTTGACAAGTGTTTATGCCGAATGCTACATAGGGTAATATTGCGCGCCGGGACCCGGCCCGTGCGCGGGGTCTTCCGATGCTCGAGCTCGAACATCTTTACCGCAGCTATCGCGGCATTCCCGCCATCGAGGACGTCAGCTTCAGGGTGGCGCCCGGCGAGATCGTCGGCTTCCTCGGCCCCAACGGCGCGGGCAAATCGACGACGGTCAAGATCATCACCGGCATGCTGCGTCCCAACGACGGGCGCGTGCTCTTCGACGGACGCGACATCCGCCACGACCTGATCGGCTTTCGCGCGCAGATCGGCTACGTGCCCGAGGATGCGCATCTTTACACCTATCTTTCCGGGCTCGAATATCTGCAGCTCGTCGGCCGTCTGCGGGGCATGGGCGAAGCGCTCCTTGAAGCCAAGGCGACGGGCCTGCTCGGGCTTCTGCAACTTGAGTCCTGGCAACACTCGCCGATTTCGGTGTACTCGAAGGGCATGCGCCAGCGCGTGCTTATCGCCGCGGCGCTGCTGCACGACCCCAGGCTGCTCATCTTCGACGAGCCGCTCTCCGGGCTCGATGTGGTTTCCTCGCGGCTCTTCAAGGACCTGATGGAGTTGCTGGCGGCGCAAGGCAAGGCGGTGCTGTACATCTCGCACGTGCTCGAAACGGTGGAGCAGGTATGCAGCCGCGTCGTGGTCATCGCCAAAGGCCGCATTCTGGCCGACGCGCCGCCGACGGAACTCAAGCGCGTGATGAGCCTGCACAGCCTGGAGAGCGCATTCGCCCAACTCGTGCAGCAACCCGACACACGATCGGCGGCGCGCGAAATCGTGGAGGTGATGCAGACCGGCCATGGGTGACTCCTTCCAGCGACTCTTTATGATGTCCGAGCCGGAAATCCTGCCGTTGAACGCGCAGGCCGCCCGCGGCGAGGTGCGCGCGCCCGAGCGCAGCCAGTTCGCTCACCTGCTCGTGCATTTTCTGGAGCGATTCTTCCATCACGAGACCGCTTCGCCCGAAGGCGACGCGAAAAGCCGCCTTGTCCTGATCGCCTGCGCCGCCGGCCTGCCGCCATTCGTGGTGTCGCTCTGGCTGTGGCCGGTCTACCACCCCTTATGGCCGCCGCATGCCGGCCGGCCCACGTACTGGCTGCAGGTGAATCATCATTTCTTCTTTGTCGTCTATGCCTTCGTCGCCATGGGCATCGCCACGGTTTTCGAGTGGGACCTGTTCTTTCCCGATCTGCTCGATCTCTTTGTGCTCGGGCCGCTGCCGGTTGCGGATGGGCGCATTTTTCGGGCGCGGGTCGCCGCGATCGCTGTTTTCGTCGGCGGATTTCTCTTCGATGCGAACTTTCTGCCGCCGCTGGTGCTGCCCTCCGCCATCGATCCGCCGAATCTGCTGCGCTTCCTGGCCGGACACGTGCTGGCTGTATTCGGCAGCGCTTTTTTCGCTGCGGCGTTCATCCTGGCCCTGCAGAGCGTGTTGCTCGCCACGCTCGGCGAACGGCTCTTTCGCAGGTTCTCTCTCGCCGCGCAGGGAACCCTGATCGCCGCGCTGCTCGTTCTGCTGCTGCTGTTTCCCGTGTACTCCGGTGTGGTGCCGGCTCTGCTTCAAAACGGCAGTATCTACGCATATGCGATTCCTCCCTTCTGGTTTCTGGGGATCTACCAGCGGCTTTACGAGGGAGCTTCGGCGTTGCCGGTGTATACGCATCTTGCCGGGATCGGATGCGCGGCGACACTGATTGCGACGCTATTGGTTGTCCTGGCCTATCCGTTCGCGTACATGCGCCAGGTGCGCCAGTTGATCGAGGGAACGGGCGCGAAATCCACGCGCAGGCACGTCGGATTGCCCTTCAATTGGCTGCTCCACGCAACCTGCGTACGGCCGCCGGTGCGTCGCGCGGTCTTTCACTTTATTGGTCAGACCATTCTGCGTGTTCCGCGCTATCGCATTCATCTCGTTCTCTACGGCGGCGTGGGGCTCTCGGTGGTCGTGGCCACCGTGCTTCGCTTCACCAGCGTGCACGGCCAGGTGCACATGGCCGTCTCCGGAGACGGCATTCGCGCGGCGGTGGGGATTTTGGCCTTCTGGACCATCGCTGGCCTGCGCATTTCGTTTGTATCGCCCGGCAACCGGCTCGGCAACTGGATCTTCCGCTTCGTGCACGGCAAGCCTGCGCCATTTCACGCGGCCATCGAGCAGTTGCTGGCCGCGAAGGTATGGGTTCTGCTCGCCGCCATGGCTGTCACCTTCCTGTCGCTCGCCGTTTTTCACTCCATCTCCCCGCCGGAACTCCTGACCCGGCCGGCCGTGGCGGCGCAATGCCTTGTTGCGGCGGGAATGTGTATGCTGCTGAACGACATCTTCTTCCTCAAGGTGCGTCAGATCGCCTTCACCGGCGAGCGCCCGCCGGGTGAATCGAACTTCGCGTTCACGGTGTGGAAGTATATCCTCGTCATTCCTGTCGTTTCCGGCTTCCCGGTCGCGACGGAGCCGTGGATCGGGCAAAGCCGATGGAACTTCATCCTCGCCGCAGCCGGATTCGCGGGAGCGCACTTTTTCCTGCGCGAGCTCCATCGGCACCTGACACAGGAGCACAGCGATTCGCGGGCTCTTGAAGACGACGAAGAGGAGTTCCCGATGAGGCTGGGACTGCGATATTGACTTACGGCCGGCAATGGTCAGTCTGGTCAGTGCCCAGCGCTCGAAACGGCCCAGTTCGCAGTTCACAGTACCTGGTTCACAGAGCCAAGGCTCTCAGCTTTCAGCCCTCAGCAAGAAGCGGCTGCCGATTGCGCCCGACTCGCCTTCTGCGGATTACGCTGCCGAATGCAGCTCAGGGCAGACTCACGGAAACCGACCACCGCAAAGCGGATCGGCTGCGGCCGTCTTCCCGTCGAGCACGAAACACGAAGCGCCGTTCAGATCGGTGCGGAAGGTGCGCACATGCGCCGCTTGCAACTCCGCAAGCACCTCGCCGCGAGGATGGCCGTAGCGGTTGTGCAGCCCGCAGGAGACGACGGCCCATTGCGGCGACACGCGCGCAAAAAACCCGGGACGCGTGGATGTGATGCTGCCGTGATGGCCGACTTTCAGCAGCGTGCTGGCGAGGCCCGGCTCGGCAAGCATGGCCTGCTCGATCGGCGCTTCGGCATCTCCCTCCAGCAGGACCGACGTTGCGCCATAGGTCACGTGAAGCACGAGCGAATCGTTGTTGGCGGGCTCTGGACCGGGCCGATAACTCTCAAACGGCGCGAGGACCGAGATCTGCGTTGCGCCAAACGGGAAAGCATCGCCCGCGCGGAATGAGCGCACGCCAACGCGCAGGCCGGCGGCTTCGGCAAGCAGCGCGCGGTACGAAGCAACGTTGGGATTGCTGCCAACCCACAGCTCGGCGGGACGAAAATTGCGCAGCACGGCGGGGAGCCCGCCCATGTGATCGGAATGTGCATGGCTGAGCGCGACTGCATCCAGCCGGCGAATTCCGCGCGCCCACAGCGCCGGCGACACGACTTCCTCGCCGATGTCGAAATCCTGCGGAGCCTGGCGCGGCCCGCCGCCGAATCCGCCGCCATCGATCAGCAGCGATTTTCCATCCGGCGTGATCACGAGCAGCGAATCGCCCTGGCCCACATCGATGGCCTCCATCAGCAGCGCATCTCGCGGGCGGTCGACGGGCCGAGGCACAACCGCCAGGAAAGCGGCAAGAACCAGCGCGGCCCACGCAGCGCGGCGCTGCCAGCGGCCCGAGCGCGCGAGAAGCATGGCGGCGGCGAGGAGCGCGACGAACACAAAAGACTGCCAGAGCTGCGGCGGGGAAGTGCGGAGATCGCCCATCCTCAGCGAGCCAAAGACGCGCACCAGCCAGACGGCGAAATGCAGCGGGATCGCAGTCAGGATGGCCGGAAGAGTTGCCGCTGCCGGCCAAAGGAGCGCGACCAGCAAGGTGAGAAGCGCGGCCGGCACGAGAATCGCGAGCATCGGAAGCACGAAGAAATTCACCGGCAGGGCGAAGATCGTGATGCGATGGAAGTAAATGGCCATGGGCAGCGTCATGGCGAGCTCGACCACAATGGACACGACAACCAGCTCGGCGATGCGAATGCAGGTGCGAATGCCCCACGGAAGCACCTGCCAGGCGATACGCGCACGCCACGCGCTGACAGGCTGGCCTTCAAAGCGAAGGTCGACGGCTTCTGCCGCGAGACGCAGCGAGCAGCGGAATTGTGCGACCTTGGGATCGACGCCGGGATCGATGGCGACAAGGCGAAGCTCCCGCGTGGCGGCGGGATACGGATGCAATGAGTTTTCGAGCAACGGCGCGGCGATGCCGGCGATGGAAACCACGGCAAGCAGGGTCATCTGAAAGCTCGAGTCGAAGAGACTGCGCGGGCTGAGTGCGAGAAGACAAAGTGCGGCAAAGCCGATCGCATTCAGGGCGCTGCGCCGGCGGTAAACGATGCGGCCCAGCAAATAGAGAGAGACCATCCACAGGGAACGCTGCACGGGCGTGGCAAAGCCCGTGAACAGTGCGTAGCCGAATGAGGCCGCGATGGTGACAAGCGTGGCCGGCGCGCGCGCCAGCCTGATCCGGCGGGCGAGCCAGAAAATGCAGCCGGCAACAATGGCCAGATGCAGCCCGGAAACCACCAGCATGTGGAACGAGCCGGTGCGCTCGAAGCCGACGCGAAGCGCTCGGTCGAGCCAGGTGCGGTCGCCGGTGATCATGGCGGCCAGCATGATGGCATCGTCCTGGCTCAAGCGAAGCGGGCCGGGCAGGCCGCGCATGGCGGCCGGCAGCGCCAGCAGGCGCGACGAGGCAATGTGCTGCAGCGCTCCGATGCGACAAGCGGCGAAAGCGCCACGATCGCCGCCCATGCGCTCGATGCGGTCGAAGCTCACGGTCGCCGTCGAGGTAATGCCCTGGTCGAGAAGGTAGTCGGCGCGGCTCCACGCACCCGGATCGTGATACGTCTCCGGCGGGAGCAGGCGTACGACGGCGCGAATCCGATCGCCGCAGCGAAACGGTTCCAGGCCGGAAGTGCCTTCGCCGGCAGCCGCGTTCGGCCAGCGAACGGTGAGCCGTATGCGGCCCTCGACATGTTCTTGCACGTCAGCATCGTCGCTCACGGCCTCGAGCGTGGAGACGCGCATGTCGAGCCGTTGTGCAGGCGCGGCTCCTGAAGGCTCGTCGACGTTTTGTTCCATCTCGGCGCGCACCGGGCCGGTGTCGATGACCGTTCCTTCGACAGTGCGCAGCAAGCCGTCTGACAGTGCGTTGAGCCGTGGAGCGGGAGCGGGGAGAGGCTCCATTTGCGCGCACCAGAAACCGAGAAGGAGCCACAATGCAGTCAGCGGAAGCCACACGATCCGCGGGGAGCGGACCGCCGCCAGCACGCAGAGCGCGAAGATGAACGCCAGCGCGATCAGCTCGAAGCTGGGCCGCAGCGAGAGCCAATGCGATGCGGCAATGCCGGCGGCGAAGAGCCACGCGGCATGGAAGAGCGGCATGGCGGACGCGCGAGCGCCGGCGGTTACGCGGTTCGGTCCGGTTGTTGGGTCTTCGGCTTGCATCGCGGCTGACGAATGAAGATTCGTTCACCGCAGAGCCGGGGAAGAGAGCGTTTCGGATCCAATCTCCTTCACCTTTTGCTTGCCCGGATCGGACTCTTGCCATCCGGCGGGCGCTTGCGCAGCAATCGAGTGACTCTCACTCGCAATGCGAAGCGATGGATCGGGTCTATGGCAATCAAGCCTATCAGGCGCGGCGCAATTCGACCACCGATTCGATATGGAAGGTTTGCGGAAAGAGATCCGCCAGCGTGAGATTCCGGATCGCGTACCCCGCCGGGAGCAGCGGGCGCAGGTCCCGCGCCAGGGTTGCCGGGTCGCAGGAGACGTAGACCAGGGCGGGCGCACCGATTTCCGCCAGCAACGTGGTGATCTCCGCGCCAAGGCCGGCGCGCGGCGGATCGACGACGATCAGGTGGGGCCTCGCGCCGGTGCGGCTGCGGCGAAAAAACTCCAGTGTGGTCTCGCGAACGGCGGTCGCCGCCGTCCCTGACAGGTTGGCTTCGAGCGCCGGAATCGCCATCGGGGCGGATTCAACGGCGATCACCTGATCGAAGTTTCCAGCGAGCCGCCGCGCAAAGAGACCCACGCCAGCGTAGAGATCCCACGCGGTGCCGCCGCGATGCGCGCCTGCGACGTGGTCGACGAACTCGTCGATGAGCCAGCGATTGACCTGGAAAAAGGCGCCCGAATCGACTCTGTAATCGAAATCCGCTGCCCGGTACGTGAGCCAGGATGCTCCCCATCGCGCGAAGGTGCGTGGTTGCCGCCCGGCCAGGCCTTCGCTCGAGAATTCGACTCCGCGAAGCTCGGGGATCTTCTTGACGAGCTCTCCGGCGAAGTCTTCCACGAGGGATCTGGCCGGATGGGCGACTGTCGCGTCGATCAGCAGCGCGGATTCGCCGGCATTGCAGAAGAGCGACATTTCCGCTCCATGCTGCGCGGGCGGAGCATGTCGAAAGATCCCGGCTGCGGCAAGAGCGGCCTTGACGAGCAGCGGCGCAGCGATGGGGCACTCGCGAATGGGAACGATGTCATGGGACCGCCGACCGCGGTAGCCGGGATTGCCCGCCGCGTCAAAGGCCAGCCGGATACGGTTGCGGTACCTCCACGGCTCGCCGGCAATCACGGCGATTTCTTGAGGAGGCGAAATGCCAGCGCGCTCGAGGGTCTCGCGCAAAATGGCCTGCTTGAAAGCGAGTTGCGCCTCGTAGCCGGCGTGCTGGTAGTGGCATCCGCCGCAGGGACCGAAGTGAGGGCATGCCGGAACCGCGCGCTCCGGCGCAGCGGCGACAATCTCCTCCGCTTCCGCGAAAGCGTAGCCGCGGCGATCGTCGACGATGCGCACCCGCGCCTGCTCCGTGGGCAATGTGAGCGGCGTGAAGATTGCCTTGCCTTCGGCGCGCGCCAGAAAGGCTCCGCCGTAGACGGGCTTCTCCACGGTGACCAGAAGAGGCGGCGCAATTCTTGCCCGTATCGGCTGCACCGCGCGACCGCCATTCTGCTTTTTCGATCGCTTCATTGCTGGCTCATATAAAAGAGGCTGAGGCGCGGCAAATTGTAATGCGCGAGCAACTGCTTCTGCACGAACTGATGCTCCACCTGGCGCAGTTGCACGGCGCCCATGCGGCTGCGGTATGGAGCGAGCTCGCGCGCCGCGTGTTCCTTGAACGCATCGAACTGTTCTTGCGGCACGGCGGTGGTAAGCGCGGCAAAAAGCTTTTCTTCGAGACTGCTGAGTCTGAATTCAAGAGATTCGAGATCGGCAGCGGATTTCGAGTCCGGCGTACTCTCCCGAGCATCGGCCTCTGAAGCCGATCGCCTGCACGTTTCGGCGGCCAGTTCGCGCAAGCGGGCCGCGGTTTCGCGGCAGGCTTCAGCCGCAACTGAAGAGACCTCGAGCGCGTGTGCGGCAGCTTCAAGATGCATGGCAATGCGGCCCGCTTCAAAGCCGGAGCCGGAGGCTGCAGCCGTCGAGGGCGCCGTGCCGGTTGAGGCCTCGCGCAGCTCTTCGGCGGCGTCCATCACCGCCTGCGCACACCAGGCAAGGCCGTTGATGCGCCGCATCCGGCCCTTCTTTTGCCGTTGCTCGTATTTGTCGAAGGCCGAGTCGATGCCGCGCAGCACCGCGTCGAGCGGAATGCCCGCTTCGCGCCAGGTTTCGATCAGCGCCCAGTCGAGCGTGGAAAGCAACAGGATCGATCCGCGCCGCTGCTGGAAGCGCTCTTCGATCTCGGTGAAGTAGTTGAAGTAGTTGCGCACGGGCGATCACAGAGATCAGAGCTCAGTGGTCGATGCTCAGTTCATAGTTCATAGTTCACAGTTCGTAGTTCCCAGCTCCAGGTCATCGATCTCAACGCCCAGTCCCTTGTTCCCTGATTCCCATTCCTGTTTCCCTGTTCCCTGATCTCTGATCTCTGACCCCTGTCTTAGTGCGCGCGGACCCGCGCCCGCGGCACGCGGTTGCGCTCAAAGAGAATGCGCAGGCCTTCGAGCGTGAGCATGTCGTCGATCTGGTCGATGCAGTGCGAGTCCGCCGCGACCAGTTGCGCCTGCACGCCGGTGGCGATAACGCGAGGCCGCGTGCCCAGCTCGGCAAAGATGCGCTCCAGAATGCCGTCGACCAGGCCGATGTAACCGTAATACAAACCGGTCTGCAGGTGTGCGACGGTATTGGTGCCGATGACCTTCGCCGGACGCTTGATATCGATGCGGCCCAGCTTGGCGGCGCGGGCAAAGAGCGCGTCGGCGCTGACGCCGAGGCCCGGCGCGATGGCGCCGCCGAGGTATTCGCCGCGCTCGGAAACCACTTCGAACTTTGTCGCCGTGCCAAAATTGACCACGATACAAGGCCCACCGTAACGTTCAAAGGCGGCGATGGCATCGGCGAGCCGGTCGGCGCCCAGCTCTGTGGGGTTGTCGACCAGCACCGCCATGCCTGTCTTGATGCCCGGCTCGACAAAGAGCGGATCGACGTGAAAGTAGATCTCGCAGACCTGGCGCAGCGTGGAGTCGATGGGCGGCACCACCGAAGAGACGATGATGTGCGTCACGTCGCCGGCGGAGAAGCCGCTCATCTCAAAGAGATTGATGAAGAGCGCGCCGTACTCGTCGACGGTCTGCGCGCGATGCGTGGTCAGGCGCCAGTGCGCCGCCAGCGCGGCGTGCGATGCATCGGCGTCCTCGTGGCCCGTCGGCCGCGGATGCGCGCCATCTTGCCCGCTGCTTGCCGCATCGAGCCGGTAAAGCCCCAGCTTCATGTTCGTGTTGCCGACGTCGAGCGCAAGCAGCATCGTTCTCTCAATCATCGACGGAGCGAAGACCGCCGGTTTGCACCGTCACCACGCCATCGTTCGTCGCGACACGCAGAAATCCGTTCTCATCGAGGCCCTGGGTCACGCCTGCGCAGGCCTGCGGCCCATGCACCTCGACGCGACGCCCGCGCACCCAGGTCGAGGAGGATTCGACGCGGCGTGGTATCACCTGTCCGGCCTCGCGATCGCACAGCGCGAGCACTTCACGCTCCAGCGATTTTAGCAGGGCGATGAGAAGCTGCTGGCGGCCGGTGTGTCCACCGGCTTCGAGGTCGAGTGACGTGGCCGGTGTCGCCATATGGGCGGCAAAGGCGCGCTGATGCACATTGATGCCGATGCCGACCACAGCAAAGGCAACCGCGCCCGCCTCAAGGTGCGACTCGACGAGAATGCCGCCGGTCTTGCGCGGGCCGATGAGCAGATCGTTGGGCCAGCGCAGGTCGACCGTGAGTCCGATGGACGCCTGGATGGCATTGGCCGCGGCAAGACCCGCCGAAAGCGGCAACAAGGACAGGCGCGACGCCGCGATGGAGGGCCGCATCACCACGCTCACATAAAGACCCTCGCCTGAGGCCGAATGCCATTCGTTGTTTCCGCGGCCGCGGCCGGCGGTCTGCTCATCGGCAACATAGACGGAACCATCGGGCGCGCCGGCGCGTGCTGCCCGCAGCGCATCGTCGTTGGTGGAAGCGGTGGACGCTGCGAAGTGGAGCTCCCGCGCAAAGACGGTGTCCGACAGGGCGGCTTCGATTAAGGCGACATCGTACATGGCACCGCGCAAGATCCTTGAATTTTCCTGAATTCATCCTTCCCGCTCTTGCGGCAAAAACAAACGCGCCGCAAGGATGGGGCATCCGGTTCGACAACGATCATCGGCCTGAGATCCGCTCAATCCTCGTCGCCGCTTTCGGGCATGGACGCCGGGGCCAACCCGGGATCGATGGCCGGCAGATGCGCTGCGCCCAGCTTGCGATTGAGGTCGGGGATTGTCGACTTCAGCGATTCCCACTTGCGCACCACCTCGTGCGACTCTTCGCCAAGATGAGCCGCGGCGCTCTGCTGCGCGGCGGTCGGGGCCGCGTCGGCCTGGCCAATTTCCGTGTAAAGCGCCGAGGCTTCCCCGGCAACACCGTCAAGGCCCGGCTCACCTCCACCTTCTCCGGGCCCTTCATTGCCGCGAAGCAATTCGACAATCTGCTTGTCTTGCTTTTCCAGCGCCGATTTCACCTCGGCCGGGGCATTCTGCGCGTCCTTCCCGATCTGCTCGCGGGCGGAATGTGCTTCCAGCGCGGCTTTCGCGCTGCCCGAGACCATCCCGTAGAGCTCATACTCCGCATTGAAGAGGCTCTCGAGGTCCGCGCTCGACGCCGTGACGCGCGGATCCATCTTCACCCTGAGCGGAGCGGTCAGTTCCCTGCCCCCGACCGAGAGCCGCACCGTATAGACGCCGGGCATAACCAGGGGTCCTTGCGGCGTGCGCGGAGTATCATGCGGCACAGCGGAGATGGGGTACTCATAGTTTGTTGCAGTGGGAGGCGCATAGCGCAGGTCCCATATCCAGCGATGCATCCCCGCGCTTGCGGGCAGAGTTTGCGGCATACGCAGCCAGTAGAGCGGAATGAGCTGCCTGGCCAGTTCCTCGCGAGTGGGTTCGGGCTGGTCGGCGCTGGAATAGCGGCGGACCAGCTTGCCGGCGGAGTCGAGAATCTCCAGCGTAACGGGGCCGTTGGCCGACGAGGGAAGCGAATAATCGATCGCCGCGCCGTCCGGAGGGTTTTCTCCGGCCGGCTCATCCGGAGGAAGCGGCGTGTCGGTGTAGGTGTCGCGCCGGATGCGAAAGGCATCGCCGGGCTTGAAGAGGACCGCATCTGCCGGCGGCGCCAGTCCGGCAAGCTGCCGAAGCGGCGCGATGTCATCGAGGATCCAGAACGATCGGCCATGCGTAGCCACAATGAGATCGTCGCCGTAGACCATCAGGTCGCGCATCGAGGTGTGCGGCAGGTTGTACTGGAGCGGCTCCCAATCGTCGCCGTCATCCAGCGAAAACCAGACCGAAGTCTCGGATCCGGCGAAGAGCAGGCCCTTGCGCACCGGATCTTCGCGCACCACATTCACAGGCGAGTCGGGCAGTCCGTTGACAATGAGCTGCCAGGTCGCGCCACCGTCATGCGTGCGGTAGATGTACGGATGCAAATCGTCGATGCGGAAGCGGCTCATCGAAACGTAAGCCGTGTTGTCGTCGAAGCGCGAGGCGTCGATCTGCGTCACCTTGCTCCACGGGACGACGCTCGGCGGAGTGATGTCTTTCCAGTTCTTGCCGCCGTCGGCGGTGATCCACACCAGGCCGTCGTCGGTTCCGGCCCAGATCGTATTCACATTCCTGAAGGATGCGGCAACCGAATAGATCGCTCCACGCCGGCGCTGCTGGTCCTTCTCCGGCAGCGGCGCCAGCGACGCGGGCTGGCCGGTCTGTTCGCGCGAAAGATCGGGGCTGATCTTTTCCCAGTTCTTGCCGTAGTCCGCGGTCTTCCACAGGACATTGGTCGCGTAATACATCAGGTGCGAATCGACGGGGGAAAATAAAATCGGCTCGGTGCGGTCACCGCGATAGTCGCGATCGCGCACCGGCACCGGCGTAACGTTTTGCACCTGTCCGGTCACGCTGTCCCACCGTGAAACCTCGGTGCGGCCCGCGCCGTAGACAATCTCCGGATGCAGCGGATCGGGCGCAGCGTAGCCGTACTCGATGATGCCGACGGGATGCCACTCGCGATCGGTGATCTCGCCGTCGTTGCCGCGGCTGGAGATGCAGACCGATCCGCTTTCCTGCTGGCCGGCGCAGAGTCTGTACGGAAACGTGTTGGCGACGGCGACGTGATAGAGCTGCGCGGTCGGCTGGTTGTACCACGAGCTCCAGCTTTCGCCGCGGTTCACGCTCACCAGCGCGCCCTGATCGCTGACGAGAAGAATGATGTCGGGGTTCCCGGGATTGATCCACAGGTTCTGATAGTCGTCGCCGCCTGGCGCGCCGCGCAGGCCGCTCCAGGTGTGGCCGCCATCGGTCGAGCGCATGGTCACGATGCTCGCGCTGTAGACCACGTCGGGATTCTTCGGATCGACCGCCGGAATGGGCAGATCGCCCCCGCCGATCTTCATCGCGGGGCGCGGATCGTCGGTGATTCTGGTCCAGCTTTCGCCCGCATCGTCGGAACGATACACGCCGAGGCCCGCGCCCGAGGCATACTCGCCTTCACGCGTCGTGGAAGTGGTGGCGTAGAGGCGATCGGGATTGCTGCGCGCGATGGCGACCTGAATCTGCACCAGGTTATCGGGAAGTCCCTTGGTGAGTTGCTTCCACGTGTCGCCGCCGTCGGTGGATTTGAAGAGGCCGCCATGCGTGCCGTCATACTGATTGCCGTCCTCCCAGGGGCCCAGACGCGATTCCCACAACGCGGCATAGACCGTGTCGGGATGCGCGGGATCGATCTCCACATCGCTGGCGCCCGTGTTCGCATCCTTGTAGAGCACCTTCTTCCAGGTCTGCCCGCCGTCGGTAGAGCGATAGACGCCGCGCTCCTCGTTCGGCCCGTAGGGATGGCCGAGCACTGCGGCGAAGACGCGGTCTGGGTCGCGTGGATCGACGACGATCGACGGAATCTGCTCGGTGTCGCGCAGACCGAGCTGCGTCCACGTTTTTCCCGCGTCCGTCGACTTGTAGATTCCATCCCCCACGGAGAGATCGGGCCGATGCAGCCCTTCGCCGCTGGCCACGTAGAGGATGTTGCTGTCGGATGGCGCAACGGCGATGGCGCCAATGGATTGCGTCGGCTCCGCGTCGAAGATCGGATTCCAGGTGCGGCCGTAGTCGGTCGATTTCCAGACGCCGCCATCGACCTGGCCCACGTAAAAGACGTTGGGCTCGTTGGCTACACCCGTCGCCGCGCGCGTTCGCCCGCCGCGAAAGGGACCGACGAGACGCCAGTGCAGGTCCGGCATGGCCGCGGAAGGCATCGACCGGCTCGTGGCGGATTCCTGCGCAAGAGCCGTGCTCGGCCCCGTGAAACAAAGGAGGACACCAAATCCGAGCGTGAATCCGAAAGAATGGGAAAAGCCGTACCGCGTCATTTGCGACGCCTCCTCGAGTCAACTGCAAACGCACTCGTCATCTTAAACCTCCACGGCCGCGTTCGAGCTTCGCGAGCAGGATGCGGCCGCGCGCCCGCATCGCGGGAGTGCCGCTGCGACTCAGTGTGCGAAGCATGTCGAGGACTCTCGGCCGCAGCGAGGCGTCCTGCCGCGCCAGATCGGCGAGCCCCTGCATGGCGAAGGTCTTCACAATGGAGCTTGTGTCTTCGAGCCACCCCTCGAGAACCTGAGCGGACCGCGCGCACTCGCCCGCCGTGAGCTGCAGGCGCGGCACCATCAAGGCAAGCTGCCAGCGCAGCTCTTTCCGTTCGGCTTCGAGCATCAGGCCGAGCAAAGCCTGCGTGTAGGGAGCGAGGATTGCAGGCAGTTCGCGCGAGGCTTTCTCCAGCGCGTTGGCCGCGCGCGCGACCACGGCTCCGTCTGAATCCCAAAGGCACTCGACGAGCGCAGAGGCCTTCTTCGGTTGACGCCGCACCAGCTCGGCGACTTCATCCGCTCTGCCGATCGACCGGCGATCTCCGCCGGCCAGCATCTTGCGAATGGACTCGACCATCTCTTGCGCACCCCTTCGTGCCGGCGCCGGCTGAAGCCCGTTCCGCATCATGCCGTACGGCATTCGTCCGTCGTTTCCATCGCCGGCGACGGCAATCCCATGGCGATAAGTGCAGCCAGCAGGAATGCGGCCGATGTGATCGAAAGCGCGAAGCTGAGTCCGGCGCTTTCCGATACCTTGCCCACCACGTATGGCGCGGCGGCGCTCGCCACGCGCCCGATATTGTAGGCAAAGCCCATGGCGGAGCCGCGCAGATCGGTGGGAAACAACTCGCTGGAAATCACGCTGAACCCGCTGAAGTACCCGGTACCGAAGAAACCGACCAGCGGGCCGAGGATCAGCAGGGCATTCGCACTGCGCACGAAGGCAAACAGCGGAACCATAACGGCCGCGGCCACAAGATATCCGATGTAGGTGAATTTGCGGCTGAAGCGGTCGGCAATGTACCCGAAGATCACGTAGCCGAGAAAGGTGCCCGCCTGCATGACGATGGTCCACAAGGAGGTGTCCACGATAGACAAGCCGCGGCCGCCTTCAGAACTGGACAACGACAGGAAAGGAGGCACCCAGGTGAACAGCCCCCACCATGCGAAGAGCGTGGCCGCGTTCATGGTGGCGCAGGTGGCCATGCTGCGCCCGAGCTGGCCGCGGAACAACAGCGCGACGGGAGGCCGGGGCGCGCGCTGGCGCTGCCACTCCTCGGGCTCGCGGATCCCGCGCAGCACCAGGAACGCAATCAGCGCCGGCGCGATGCCTGCAAAAAAGACGACGCGCCAGCCGAAGCGCGGCATGACCAGCGCCGCAACCGCCGCTCCCAGCGCATAGCCGACGGCCCACGAGCTTTGCACCACGGCGAGAGCCTTGCCGCGATGCCGGGCGGGCCAGGTTTCGGCCACGAGCGCCGCACCGGAAGCCCATTCTCCGCCCATGCCGAGGCCCAGCACCAGGCGGCAAGTCACGAGCTGGAGAGCGGTTTGCGTCAGCCCGCAGAGCGCCGTAGCCAGCGAATAAATGAGAACACTCAAGGTGAGCGCGCGCACGCGGCCGAACCGGTCGGCAATCCAGCCGAAGCCGATGCCGCCGGCGGCCGCTGCGATCAGGGTCGCCGACATCATGGCGCCGCTCGCCGCCGCGGACAAATGCATCCCGCGCTGCACTTCGCCCAGCACGAACGCGTAAAGCATCACGTCCATGCTGTCGAGCATCCAGCCCAGCGAGGCGGCGACGAGCGTGCGTTTTTGCTCCGTCGAAGCTTCGGCCAGCCAACCGTAGACAGCCTTCAATCGCGCTCCTTTATCGTAGAGTTCAAGCATACGGCTGCCGGATGCGACAAGGCCGGCAATCTGACTGGAACGGAGCATCGGCTTGCGCGTAGCCATCGACACCGGCGGCACCTTCACCGACTGCGTCTACCTCGCCGATGGCCAACTGCAGGCGGTGAAGGTGTTTTCGACTCCCTCCGATCCATCGCTGGCAGTGATGGACGGCCTGGAGCGGATCGGCGTGGGGGCGTCGCTGGAACTTCGCCACGGCACCACGGTAGGCACCAACACCATGCTCGAACGCACCGGCGCGCGCGTCGCCTTTGTGACCACGGCGGGATTCGAGGACACCATTGCGATTGGCCGGCAGGCGCGCGCAAGCCTGTACGACTGGTTCGCGCCCGCGCCGGTGTGCCTTGTGCCGCCCGAGTTGCGCTTCGGCGTGCCGGAACGCGTGGGCGCCGAGGGAAATATCCTGCGCTCTCCAACGGACGACGAGCTCGCGGAGTTGGTCGGGCGCGTGCGCACCGGCGGTGCAGAGTCAGTCGCTATCTCTCTGCTCTTCTCCTTCGCGAATCCCGGAAACGAGCGCCGGGTGGAAGCAGCCCTGCGTGGTCTCGGCATTCCCGTCTCCGCCTCGCACCGGATTCTGCCCGAGTTTCGCGAATACGAGCGCGCTTCGACCACGGTAGTGAATGCGTATCTCGCGCCGCGCATGGAGAGCTACCTGCTCCAGCTTGAGGAGAGAGCGGTTGCGCAACACGGCCCGGCGCGTGTCGATGTGATGCAGTCATCGGGCGGGATTATTCCGGTTCGATTCGGCGCGCAGGAAGCTGTGCGGACGGTGGTCTCAGGGCCTGCGGGCGGCGTCATCGGCGCTTGCCGCGTCGCCTGCCGGGCGGGATTCGACCGCATCATCGGATTCGATATGGGCGGCACGTCGACCGACGTGTTCCTCGCCGACATGACGGCGGGGGAAGCGCAGCTTACTCGCGAATCGGTAGTGGCGGGAATTCCCATCGGAGTGCCCATGCTCGACATTCACACGGCCGGAGCGGGAGGCGGCTCCATGGCGCGCTTCGATGCGGGCGGCATGCTGCGCGTGGGCCCTGAGTCGGCCGGCGCGGAGCCGGGGCCGATCTGCTTCGGGCGTGGAGCGCTGCCTACGGTGACCGACGCCGACTTTCTGCTCGGCCGCCTCGACCCCGAAACCTTCCTCGGCGGCGGCGTGCAACTGCACCGGGAGCGCACGGAACAATTGATGCGCGAGTGCAAAGGCCCGCTTGCAACAGCGGTGGACTTTGCCACAGGCATTGTGCGCGTGGTGGAGACGCAGATGGAAAAAGCTGTTCGCGTGATCTCCGTCGGGCGCGGTTACGACCCGAGAGATTTCACGCTGGTGGCCTTTGGCGGCTGCGGCCCTCTGCACGCCTGCTCGCTGGCGCGTTCGCTTCGCATCCCCGCGGTCCTGGTTCCCGCGCTGCCGGGAGCGCTTTCGGCGGTAGGCATTCTGCTGGCCGATACCGTACGCGATTACTCCCGCACCGTGATGCTGCCGGACGAAGGGATCGAAAACCTGAGTGCGATTTTCGCCGAACTCGAAGATCGCGCCGCCGAAGAGTTTGCGGCCGAAGGCCTCGTCGGCACAGCCTGCCGCTCGCTCGATATCCGCTATCGCGGACAGGGATATGAACTGAATGTGGAGTACCATGCGCTATCTCCGCTTCGTTCTCTTGAAACATTTCATGCGCTGCACCGCCGGCGCTACGGATTCGCGCAGGAGAGCCGGCCGGTGGAGATCGTCAACGCAAGGCTGCGCATGATTGCCGCGGGCGAAGGTTACGCACCGGGAAAGCGGGCGCTTGTCCGCGGCGACGGCCGGGCCGCGCTGGCAACGACGCGGGAAATCTGTTTCGACGGCAATTTCCGGGCGTCGCGCATCTATCGCCGCGATGCGCTCGTTTCCGGCGACGCGATCGAAGGACCTGCCTTGATCACCGAATACACTTCGGCCACTCTGTTGCCGCCGGACTGTAGCGCGGGGGTGGACGGATTCGGCAACCTGGTCATTGCCGTCGGCGGCGGGGTGAGCGAATGAAGCGCGCAAATGTGGACCCGGTCGAACTGGCCATCTTTCAGAGCGCAGTGCATTCCATCGCCGAGGAGATGGGCGCGGCGCTGCGGCGAACGGCGCTCTCGCCCAACATCAAGGAGCGGCGCGATTACTCCTGCGCGGTCTTCGACAGCCAGGGGCGCGTGATCGCCATGGGCGACCACATGCCGGTGCATCTCGGCTCCATGCCCATGTCGGTGCAGGCCGCGGTCGACGCGATCGGGTTCGCGCCGGGCGACATCGCCATCCTCAATGACCCCTACGCGGGCGGAACGCATCTGCCGGACATCACGATGGTGCTGCCGGTCTATGTGGCAGGGCGCGAACAGCCGGCGTTTTACGTTTGCAACCGCGCGCATCATGCCGATGTGGGCGGCGCGCATGCCGGCTCGATGGGCCCGGCGCGCGAGATCTTTCAGGAGGGCATCCGCATTCCGCCGGTGCGCATTGTGCGCGGCGGCGAAATCGATCGCGATGTCCTGTCCCTGATCCTTCTGAACGTCCGCACGCCGCAGGAACGCGAAGGCGATCTCGACTCGCAGATCGGAGCCTGCCGTGTGGGCGAGCGGCGTGTACACGAATTGGTTGGGAAATATGGATTGGAAAGAATCGAAGACTGGATCGGGGAGCTGCTGGATTACTCGGAACGGCTGGTTCGAGCCCGACTGCGCGAGATGCCTGCGGGCGAATTCTGCGCCGAAGACTGGCTCGACGACGATGGCGTAACCGATGAACCGCGAAAGATTGCGGTGCGCCTGCGATTCAACCCGGACGCCGGCGAATTGCGCGCCGATTTTTCGGGATCGTCCGCGCAGGTCGAGGGGAGCGTGAACGCGGTTCGCGCCATCACGCTTTCGGCGTGTTTTTATGCGTTGCGCTGTCTGCTCGCGCAGGATGCGCCGGCGACAGCAGGAATCCTGCGGCCATTCACGCTGACTACCGTGCCCGGAAGCATCGTCGACGCGCGCCCTCCTGCGCCGGTGGCCGGCGGCAACGTGGAAACTTCGCAGCGCATCGTGGACGTGCTGCTGCGCGCGCTCGCGCAGGCGGTGCCGGAGCGGGTGCCCGCGGCCAGCGCGGGCACCATGAGCAATCTCACCATCGGCGGCATCGATCCGCGCACCGGCGAAGCATTCACCTACTACGAAACCACCGCCGGCGGCATGGGCGCTCGCCCGGGACTGGACGGAATCTCCGGCGTTCACACGCACATGACCAACTCGCTCAACACGCCGATCGAAGCGCTCGAATATGCCTACCCGTTCCGCATGATCCGCTACCAATATCGCGACGGGTCAGGCGGCGCGGGTCAGTTTCGCGGAGGCAGCGGACTGATACGGGAGCTGGAGCTGCTCGCCGATGCCCAGGTGACGCTGCTCGCCGATCGAAGGAAATTCCGGCCCTATGGATTGCAAGACGGAGAAGACGGTGCAGCCGGCCGGGCGGTGGTGACTCGTCGCGAAACCGGCAACGAATCGGAGTTACCGGGGAAGACAAGCTTGCGTCTTGGCAAAGGAGATCGATTGCGTATCGAGACACCCGGCGGCGGTGGGTGGGGCAGACGGTCAGAGTGAGTTGCTCTCTCCCGGCCGATGCAACTTGCACTCCGGATTGAGCCGTACGCCAAATCCCGGCGCGTCGCCGAGCTTCAGGCGGCCGTTCCGCGGGACCGGCTCATCGAGCAGAAGCGGCGTGAACATGGGAACCACCGCGTCGGCCCTGGGCGCCATCATCAGAAACTCGGCGAACGGGCTGTTATGCCGGGTTATCGTGAAGTGATAACTATAGACGCTCGACCCATGCGGCACAACCAGCGCGCCGTGGGCGTCGGCGAGAGCAGATATCCTGAGTAACTCGGTGATTCCGCCGCACCAGCCCACATCGGGCTGGAGAATGTCGGCGCATCCCATGTCGAGTAACATGCGAAAGCCCCAGCGCGTGGCTTCGTGCTCGCCGGTCGTCACCATCATGCCCGCCGGCGCTTTTCTGCGCAGCTCGGCATAACCCCAGTAGTCATCGGGCAGCAGCGCTTCCTCAATCCATTTCAGATTGAATTCCGACGCAGCATGCGCGAGGCGGAGGGCATAATTCAGATCGAGACTCATCCAGCAGTCGTACATCAGCCAGAAACCGCCGCCGGTGAGCTCCCGCATCCGGGCCAGCAGCTCCAGGTTCTTCCGGAATCCGTCCTCTCCTTCCGCCGGACCATGATGAAGCGGTAACTTGCCGCCGATGAATCCCATTTCCTTTGCAAGGTCGGGACGGGCGCCGGTGGCATAAAAGACCAACTCGTCGCGAACCGGCCCGCCAATCAGATGATAGACAGGCTCCCCGCGCAATTTACCCAGAAGATCCCACAAGGCCAGGTCGACGCAACTGATGGCATTGAGCACCAGGCCCTTGCGGCCATAAAACAGCGTGGCAAGATACATCTGGTCCCAGATTTGTTCCATGTTGGCCGGGTCCGCGCCGACGAGAAACCGGGACAAATGATGTTCGACGATCCATGCGGCCGGCTCGCCGCCGGTGCTCACCGCAAAGCCTGTGACTCCGTTTTCGGCTTCCACCTCCACGACGAGAGTACCCAGCACATTCAATCCGAAAGACTGGCGGCTGGCGCGGTACGCCGGATACTTCGCCATCGGCGTGGCGATATGATCGTCGATCCAGTGATCGCGGGCCTGGTCGTGATAGTCCGCGCCGCCGCCGCGGACGAAATACGCCCGAACATCGCGAATCTTCGTTCCGGTCATCGCCGCCCTGCCTTTCCGCCCATGGTTTGCATTCAGGGCTGCTCCGGGTACCGGCGCGTTTTCACCAGGGAAATCAGTCCGGCGTTCAGCACGGTAAGCGCCGCAAGAAGATAGAGGCCCGCATTCGGCGAATGAAATGTGTCGTCGGCCCAGACCTTCATGTTCGGACCAAAGAACCCGCCGAGATTGCCCAGCGTGACCACGGCGATTCCGCCGGCGGCCGCGCGATCCGCGAGATACCCCGTCGGGAACGTCCAGAAGATGGGCTGCGCGGCAATGATTCCGGAGACCACGACGGAGAGCGCAATCAGGCCCACGAGCGGGCCGGATGCGGGAAAGACGAAGCTCGCGACTCCCGAGATCAGCATGGTTGCGGAAGCGATCGGTCGATGCAGATTCCGCCTGTCGGCGATGCGCGGCAGCCACCAGACGGCCAGGGATGCGCAGACCCAGGGAATCGCCGATACCACGCCGGTTTCGAGCCCCGCAGGCTTGTGCAACAGATCCGATACTTCAGTGGGAAGATAGAATACCGCTCCGTAGACGCTGATCTGAATGAGCGTATAGATGAGCAGGAATTGCAGCACGCGAAGATTGCGCAGCATGGGCCAAAGGCCGGCCGGCCCGGAAGCGCGTCGCTCGTTCTCCTCGCGGGTCAGCGTGGCGATCAGCGCCTGCTTCTCGGCCGGCGGCAGCCACGCGGCATCCACGGGCCTGTTATCGAGATACCACCAGGAAACGAACCCGGCAACGACCGCCATGAATCCTTCGATGAGAAACATCCATTGCCAATTCTGGAATGGGCGCACCGGATGCATGCCGAGCAGAAATCCCGAGAGCGGGCTGCCCAGCACGAGCGAAAATGGAACGCCGAGATAGAACAGGCCCATCATCTGCCCGCGCACGCGATTGGGAAACCAATAAGTGAGATAGAGGATGACGCCAGGGAAGAATCCGGCCTCGGCCACGCCCAGCAACAGTCTCAATGTATAGAGCGATGCGCCGCCCTTGACGAACATCGTGGACATCGACACCGCTCCCCACGCAACCATGATGACCGACATCCAGATCCTGGCGCCGATGCGGTGCAGGATGAGGTTACTCGGGAATCCGGAGAGCGAATAACTGATGAAGAACAGTCCTGCTGCCAGCGCGTAGGCTTCGGGTGAGATCCCCACATAGGTCTGCAGCGCCTGTTTGGCGAATCCGATGTTGGCGCGATCGAGAAACGAGATCACGTACAGCAGAAGCAGAAAGCTCACCAGCCGGCGCCGGGCTCGCGCAATGGCGCGCTCAGGATCCTGATTTGCGGGATGCGCCGCGGCGTCCGGTTCCGCGATGCGTGGAGCATCGCTCCGGCCGCGGAGCGTCAGGGATCCGGAGTCAGCCCGGGTTGGAAGACTTTCGCGCATCCGGCAATGTCCTGGACGAAAGAAATGCCGCTCATAGCAAATCAGGCTGGCGGCATCGGAACTGCGGCGTCTCAAAGCTCCGGCTGATCCGGCTTTCTGCGATGCCACCGGTAAGCCGCAAGCGAATTCTTCCAATAGTACTTCTCCTGCGCCGCCGTCCCCTTGGTCGAGATATATCCGCGAACAATCGCCATCGTCCGGGCGAAGGGCGCGACATGATCGCTGTTCGGCCAGTCGCTGCCGAAGAGGACGCGATCCTCGCCGAAGCGATCCCAGATGGCGTCGAGCGGCGCCTTGTAGTAGGCCGGGTCAGTAGCCAGCCTGCCGTTCACCAGGGCCGGGATCTCCGATAATTTCACGAAGACGTTCCGGTTTTGCGCCAGCTTTCCCAGGTCCGACTCATATTCGCGCCGCGCGGCCGGATCGGCAGGAATGGGCGAGTGGGGCAAGTGGTCGATGACAATTCCCAGCCCGGCAACCTGCTCCGACACGTTGAGAATCGCGCGGATCAGTTTCGGGTCGGGGTTCGCGCTGTCGAGGACGAGTCCCGCCTGCGCCAGGGCTTTCAACCCATCGACGAAACCGGGCCTGGCCAGATCGAGGGACAGGTCGCGTCCCCAGAGATTGCCGTAGCGGATTCCGAGAAACAGCGGATTGCGATGCAGCCTCTCCAATTGGCGCAGAAAATCCGGATCTCCAGGGACGAGATCTCCGACAATGCCCACCATCACCGGATGCCGCGAAGCAACGTCGAGGAGCCAGTCATTGTCAGCCGCCAGCGGACTGGCCTCGATGGCGATCGCGCCTACGACGCCAAGTGGCGCGGCCAATGCCATGTAGCGCTCCGGCGTAGCCGGCTTGTAGAGGGCGGTGTCGCTCTTTTCGGGCCAGGGAACGCCGCCGGGACGCGTGGTGTCGAAGAGATGGATGTGCGCATCGATGATGGGAATCGCGGCAGGCGATGCGGCAGCGCCGCGGCGCAAGGCAAGCGCACCGGCGCCCGTTGCAGTCAGCTTGAGAACGTCGCGTCGTCGCATGGATCGTCTCCGCCGCCAAGCGCGGCCGTTCAAATCCTCGCCATGCACGACCGGCGCCACGACGCGGAAACCTGCATGATCCGGAGAGGAACAAGGTTCGTATGGAAGTTATCGGCAGGTGCGCGGACGTGTCAAGGCGCCGGGGAAATGTTCAACGAGGCCGATCGTCTCGCGGCCGCCGCGTCGGGGGCGATGGCGTTCGCCGTGCGTTTCTGCCTGCGCGATGCCGCTTATATTGGAATGGATGCGTTGGCGGGGCCGACGATATTCGTGCGCCGGACCGCGAAGGAGAAACGCTTTTGTCCGCCCATCTTCGTCACATTCTTTCCGTCGCGGTTCTGGTTCCGTTGCTCTCCATGGGCACAGCGCAGGCTCCCGCACCGGCTGCAAAGCCCGTGCCGCCGGCGCCGGTTCCGTTCGGCTTTTCGCCGCCTGTGCCGCACGTGAATGCTCCGCTGGGCGAAATTCCGCGCTTTCCGGGCGACGGCGAAGGCGCCTACAAGACGCACCGGTATCGCGATCTGTTTGCGGAGCAGGGCCACACTGCGGCCGAGAGCCGCGCCAGGATCGAGAAGGCCTTTCAGCAGCTTTTCCACGGTGACGGGCAGGAAGAGCGGCTCTATTTTGAGACCGGCGCCAACCAGAACGGGCCCCTGGCGTACATCACCGATTGGGCGAACAACGACGCGCGAACCGAGGGCATGAGTTACGGGATGATGATCGCCGTCGAGCTCGACAGGAAACGCGAGTTCGACGCGCTGTGGAACTGGGCCAACACCTATATGCTCATCACCGACCCGAAAAATCCGTCCGTTGGATACTTCGCGTGGTCGATGAACACCGACGGCACGCCGCGCTCCACCGGCGCCGCGCCCGACGGCGAAGAGTATTTCGTGATGTCGCTTTATTTCGCCGCGCACCGGTGGGGCAACGGCAAGGGCATCTATAACTATCAGGAACAGGCCGACAGAATCCTGCGCGGCATGCGCCATCATCCGGCGCTGACGGGCGCGAGTCCCTTCCGCATTCACCCGGATGATCCGCCCTTCATACCGCCGGATCATCCCTGGCCGAGCCCCAACAACCGCGCGCTCGAGCGCTCCGGCGCGCTCCCGGCGACATTTCATTTTCCGCGCGGGCCGCGCACCGAATCGATCGGCCCCATGGTGGAAGAATCCCATTTCATGATTCGCTTTGTGCCCAACGTGGAAGGCGGCGTAACGGACCCGTCCTACCATCTGCCGGCGTTTTACGAACTATGGGCGCGCTGGGGACCGGTGGAGGACCGCGAATTCTGGGCCAGGGCGGCGGACGTGAGCCGCGATCTGTTCACCAGGATCACCGGACCGGAGACGGGACTGACGCCGGACCGGTGCAACTTCGACGAAACGCCGATTCAGCTCGCCAACGGCAGCTCCGTACCGTTCAGTTACGATTCCTGGCGCAGCGCAAGCAACTGGTCGGTCGATTCCTCCTGGTGGCACAAGGACGCACGCGAGACGGCCTTGAGCGACCGCATTCAAAAGTTCCTGTACGATCAGGGAATCGACAAATTCGACGACCGCTATACACTCGAAGGCAAGCCGCTTTCCGATCGCCACTCGGTGGGCATGCTGGCGACGACGGCCGCAGGCAGTCTGGCCGCAACCGATGGTCCTGTTGCGAAAGCGTTTGTCGAGGCGCTCTGGAACATGCCGGTCCCATCGGGTGAGCAGCGCTACTACGACGGAATGCTGTACCTGATGAGCCTGATGCATTGCAGCGGAAACTTCCGCATCATCGAGCCGCGGCAGGCAAGAACTGCACCCGGAGGCTAAGGCCGCCCGCATGGGGCGGCGTTTTCCACCCGGCTGAAGCCGGGCCTGTTCAGGACGCGCCTTTGGGATTTCCCGCACTCCGCTTTTCCAATCCACCCAACGGCTACGCCATTCCCCGCATCGAACGGATGGACCTGGCTCGCCAGGTTCCCGGGGATTGTGTGCGGCCAGCGGGAGCTGGCGTTCAGCGGTGGAAGGGCGGAGGCGTGGCGGATCTCAATAACGAAAAACCTGCTCGCCCTCGCCGAACCCTTCGGCGCGTGCTCCTGTGGGCAGGATCGATCCTCCTTGTTCTGCTGGCCGGCGCGGCCATCGCGGGCGAAATCGTTCTGCGTCATTCCGAGCCGATGTTGAAGGCGAAGGTCGTCGAAACTCTCGCCACACGATTCGACAGCCGCGTGGAGCTCGACCGGTTTGGCGTTTCGCTCGTCGATGGCCTGAGCGTTTCCGGCGCTGGCCTTCGCCTCTATCCGCGACGCATTCCCGCCCCGGATCCGCTTTTCGCGGTGAAGCAGTTCTCGTTCCACACCACATGGAAGCAGCTCTTCGAGACTCCGATGCGCATCGGCCGGGTTCGCGTCAGCGGCCTTCGAATCCATCTGCCGCCAAAGAACGAACGGGCCAATTTGCCGCATCCGGGATCCGAAGGCGGAGGAGGCCAGGTCAAAATCGTCATCGGCGAGTTGCTCTGCGACGACGCCGCGCTGGTGATCGGAACCGACAAGCCGGGGAAGTTGCCGCTCGAATTCGATATAAGCCAGTTGCATCTCACATCGGTTGGCGCGGGCATGCCGATGAAATTCTTCGCCGTGCTGACCAACCCCAAGCCGGTGGGAAATATCGATACGCATGGCGATTTCGGACCGTTCGACGCAGAAAGCCCCGGCGATACGCCCGTAAGCGGACAGTATGCTTTCTACAATGCCGATCTCGGAACGCTGAAAGGCATCGGCGGCACGCTGTCGTCGAACGGCGGCTATCAGGGAGTTCTCGATCGCATCGTCGTCGACGGAGAAACCACCACGCCCGACTTCCGGCTCGATCTGGCAAGCCATCCTGTTCCGCTCAATACGAAGTTTCACGCCATTGTCGACGGCGTGAACGGAGACACCCACCTGCAGCCGGTCGATGCGCGGCTGCTCGGTTCCCACATCGTCGCCGGCGGCGACGTGGTGCGCGCGCTCGACCGGCCGGGTCACGACATTCATCTCGACGTCACCGTCGGACCCGCGCGTATCCAGGACCTGCTGGAACTGGGAGCGAAGCAGCAGACACCGCTGATGACCGGCGACATGCAGATGCACACCAGCTTTCATCTGCCGCCGGGCCACGAGGCGGTAATCGACCGGCTTCAACTGGCCGGTTCGTTCGCATTGATGAATGCGCATTTCACCAACGATCAGTTCCAGTCGAAAGTGGATCAGCTCAGCCTGCGCGGGCAGGGAGAGGCCAAAGAAGCAAAGAAGGAGGGTAAAGCCATCAAGCAGGGAGACGCAGACGGCGGAACCCAATCCAACGTGGCCTCGACGGTGCGCGGGGATTTCATTTTCGGCGACGGGAAAGTCGCGTTCAGCAATCTCGAGTATCGCGTGCCCGGAGCCGACATCGAACTCAGGGGAGTTTATGCGCTGAAGGAAGAGGACTACGACTTTGAAGGGTCGGCGCAGTTGGACGCCAAGATCTCGCAGATGGTTACAGGCTGGAAGTCATTGCTTCTCAAGCCGGTAGACCCGTTCTTCTCCAGACATGGCCAGACCCTGATTCCCGTCCGGATCACCGGAACGCGCTCCCATCCGCACATTGGCCTCGATCGCGGCCACCGGGACCATGATCGTAGCGAAGGCAACCCGGATGCGCGGCAAAAGTAGCATCGGCTGCGGCAAAATCCCTCTTTTCAGTTTGCGAATCCTGGCAGCCGGGTTTCCAAAACGCGCTTTCCCCGCATCCAAGCCTGAGAACCGGTCGGCGCGATAGGCACAAACGCGCCGGCCCATGGTGAAGGAGATTGTCGATGAAAAAGATATTGGCCCTGGTCTTCATCGGGGCATTGGCGCTGCCTGCGCTGGCCGCCGACGACCAGCAGAAACTGGATTCGCGGCTCGACGCCGCGCGCAATGTGATCGATCAGATTGAGTCGGTACCCGACAAATCCGTGCCCGAAAGCATTGCGCGCAAAGCGTACTGCGTGGGCGTGGTGCCGGGAATGGTGAAAGGCGCATTCATCTTCGGCGCGGAATACGGGCAGGGCGTAGTCACATGCAGGACAGCCAACGGCTGGAGCGCCCCGGTCTTCATTCGCATGGCCGGGGGGTCGTTCGGCTTTCAGATCGGCGGCCAGGGAACGGACCTGGTGCTGGTTGCGGTCGACCCGAAGGGCTTCCAGGACCTGCTGCAGGACAAATTCAAGATTGGTGGCGACGCTGCCGCAGCGGCAGGGCCGGTGGGCCGCGACGCCCAGGCCTCGACCGACGTGAGCATGCGTGCCGAGCTGCTCACCTGGTCGCGCAGCCGGGGGATCTTCGCCGGAATCGATCTGAACGGAGTAACGGTGAGCCAGAATACCGACGATACAGATACCTTTTATGGCCGCGCAGAGCATTTCGATTCGGTCCTGCACGGCAGTGTTTCCGCGCCCGCGCCTGCCGACGGGTTTTTGCACGCGGTGGAAAGGTACTTCGGCCCCGCCCGGACAGCGAGCCGCTAACCGGGGGATAATTCGCGTCGTGGCAGGGCCGTGCGGCGGCGCAAAAAATGCCTCCATTCGATGCGCTTCGAAGGCCTGCAGAAGGGCAACGGGGCGCATCGCCTTCGCATCAGAAGGGTCAGCAAGCCAAACGAGCGTTTTTTCGGAAGGATGTATCCGAAGCAGACATCAGGGAGCAGCCGCGGCAATGACGCGCGGCTGCGACCTGTTTTGCCGCCGCAAGGTCGACTGCGGCGGCCAGGCACACGCAAAGGCTTGCTTCGGCCTTTCCGGAGAATCGCAGACCCCAGTGGAGGAATGAGATGAGCGTCGACACAATCGAGAAGCTGTTTGAAGAGGAGTTGAAGGACCTTTACTCTGCCGAGACCCAGATCACCAAAACCCTGCCCAAAATGGCCAGGTCGGCGAAATCGAGCGAACTGCGCAACGCCTTTGAACACCATTTGAAAGAAACCGAAGGGCAGATCCAGCGGCTCGACCAGATCTTCGAGATCCTGGGCAAGAGTCCGAAGGGCGAGACCTGCGAGGGCATGAAAGGAGTTCTCGAAGAGGGCTCCCACATGCTGGGCGAAAGCAAGGAAGGCGACATTCGCGATGTGGCCATGATCTCGGCGGCGCAGCGCGTCGAGCACTACGAGATGGCGGCCTATGGCACGGTTCGCACCTGCGCCGAGCGCCTGGGCAAACCGCAAATCGTCCGTCTTCTGGAACAGACGCTGGCCGAGGAAAAGGCGGCCGACAAGAAACTCACCGAAATCTCCAGCCAGATGTACCAGCACGCGGTGCGCGCGGCTTGAGCGACGAGCGCGGGCGGTGGCTCGCCACGGCCCGCGCTTTCCCTTTTCCGACTTCATGAGCCGTTGGACCGGCTCTATTGGCCTGTCGCGCGCGGCTTGATCAGGTCGTCGAGATAGTCGGCCCGGTCGCTCACGCGTTCCAGGTGCGGATAACGCGGCCCGCCGTGATAGTCGATGTCGCAGGTGCGGTAGTAATCGTCCACCACAACCAGCAGCGAGATCGGTTTGGAGCTGTCCTTCGCGTCCTTGATCGCGTCGTCGAGCAGGTCTTGCCTGAACAGGCGCCCGTTGACGCCGACGACTTTCATCCCCGAGGAGATACCCGCATTGAATGCGGGGCTGCCGACGATCGAGTCGTTCACGGTTCCATCGCCGCCCACCTGCAGGCCGATCGAATACACATAGCCAGGATTTCCGCGACGGCCTTCGAGATGGGCCGGCTCGTCCTTGAACACCACCTTCCATCCGCCGTTTTCGATTCCGCCCACAGGCGCTTCGGCCGAGGTGGAATCGAGTCTCTCGTGGAAGAAACTCGCCCAGTCGTAGGGGACGATGGCGTTGAGCGCGCTCATCAGCTCGTCGAAGGTGTAGGTCTTCACCTCGGGGCCGTTGTTGGGTCCGCCATGGAACGCGTGGCAGAAGTCGTCGATCGATTTTTCGCCGTGCGACTCGCGATGGATGATCGTCGCGACCTCGAGCCACAGCAGGTCGCCTTCGTCGTAATAGTCGGTGCCGCGGCGCCAGTTCATCCAGCCGCGGGCAAATCCGGAACCGGGTCCTCCCATGGGCTCGCCCACAGCGGTGTCGAGCAGCGGACGCCAGGTGCGCCCGGGCCGTCCGGGGCCGAGCGAGGCCGCAATGCTGGCAAGATACTGGTGGTATTGATCGGGCGTCCACAATCCGCTGCGCGCCGCCAGCATGGGGCCGAGATAGTCGGTCAGTCCTTCATAGCCCCAGAGCAGATCGGTCTCCTCGGGCTGCTCGTAATAAGGAGTCGCAAGATCGGCGGGCCGGCGGAATTTGCCGTTCCACGAGTGAACGAATTCGTGCGCCAAAAGCCCGCCCAGCAACATGCCGGAACTGGGCTCGAGCAGCGCGCGCTCGGGCAGGCGGCTGTCGTTCGACTCGTGGTGTTCCAGGCCGAAGTGCGCCACGTGATCGCTGAGCGTGAGCAGGAAGTGATAGTCGCGGTAGTGGCGCGCGCCGAAGAGCTTGCCCGACTCCGCCACCAGGTTGGTCATCTGCTTCTGGTTCGCCGCGCTCATATTCAGCGCATCCTCGCTATCGGCGACCAGGTCGATCTCGTGGTGTATCGGCTCGCCCGGCGGGGTCAGATCGATGCTGCGATAGTACTGGCCGGCGATCACCGGCGAGTCCACGAGCAGGTCGAGCGAGATCGGCTTGAAGGTCACCTCGTTGCCGGATTGGGCTTCGACCGGGAGCGACGAGCCGAACTTCCAGCCCTCCGGCAATTCGAGTCTGGCCGTATAACTCAGTTGCTGCGCGGGAGTGTCTGCCGGATACAACGCGACCTCATTCCACTCGAGGACCATCAGCTTGTCCGTGGCGGAATAGCCGTCGGGCTCGAGGAAGTCGTAGCTGGCGTGCAGCTCCGTTACGCCGCCGGGGATGTCGACGTGAAAGGTGAAGACATCGAGCAGGTCGCGCTTCCACGGGATCGTCTTGCCGTTCGCCTCGAATTTGAGGCCGGTGAGGCTGGCGATCGGCCCGTCCGGCCCGTGCTCGCCGGGAATCCACTTGGGGTAATAGACGGTGAATGGGCCGGGCTTGACCGGCATCGTCAGATGGGCGCGCAGCAGCTTTTCCTGCGTCTTTGTGGCGTCCACGGTCAGCGAGAGGGATTCGTCGGCAAAGGCGAGCGGCACGGCCAATAGCAGAACCAGGGCCGCAACAATCAGCCTGCAACAACGGCGCGATTCCATGCAGATGCTCCTCAGAGATGGCGATAAGCGTACCTGTGCATCATAATCCCGCAATCCCGGGTCGTCGGCGGCTTGGGAGCGGGTCGGATTCCTTCAGGCGCCGGGCAGTGTCTGACGAATATCCGATCGAAGGCCTTGTCACGGGGCACGGGCTTTGTAACAGGGCACCGCTTTTAGCCGTGCCGAAAAAAAGCCCTTCCTTTTTGATCTTTCTCGCGGGCTTCAGCCCGCGAGTAACCGGTCACTGCGAGTTTTTCCGCGGTCTGTGAGGCCCGTATCCTCCAAACCGACCCCCTTTCCGCGGCATCCGTATAAGGTTCGGCCGGCTGATACACTGGCCGGGCAGGGAGGCGCCTCAAGTTGGTCGAGCTGCTGCCATCGATTCTTTCGGCGGACTTCGCCCATTTGGCCGACCAGGTCGCCGCGGCCAGCCGCGGCGGCGCGGCGGCCATTCACGTCGACGTGATGGATGGCCATTTCGTGCCCAACATTACGCTGGGTCCGCCGGTGGTGAGGAGCCTGCGAAAGTTCACCGATCTGCCGCTCGACTGCCATCTGATGATCGAGAACGCCAACGACTACATTCCCGCTTTCGCAGAGGCCGGCGCCAACTGGGTGAGCGTGCACTACGAGGCCTGCACCCACCTGCATCGCTCGCTGGAGCTGATTGCGCACCACGGCATGGAGCCGGCGGTGGTTATCAATCCCGCCACGCGGGTCGAGCTCATCCGGCAAGTGCTGCCCATGGTGCATCATGTGCTCATCATGAGCGTGAATCCGGGCTTCGGCGGACAGGAATTCATCCCCTTTTCCCTGGAAAAGATCCGCCAACTGGCCGAATTGCGCCGCGAACTGGGCCTGAAGTTTAGAATCGAAGTGGACGGCGGCGTGGCTCACGACACCGTCGCTCAAATCGTCCAAGCAGGTGCGGAGCTGCTGGTCGCCGGCAATGCCGTCTTTGGCGCCGGCCAGCCGGAGCGGGACGCACGGGCCTTGCTGAACGCGGCGCGCGAGGCCGAACTGGCAGGCGCGAGCCGCTAGTCCGGACGGGCAAGCGGCAGGTAAAATCGAAACGGCAGGTCGAATTGGCGGAGTGGCTGTCCCCCGGTGCATTTCCGCCCCAACGCGTTTCAGGAAATGCTGTAAGGCGAAGCTCGAACGACAAGTCGGCGCGACCAGCAGGGAGCGACGACCTTGAAGCGTGCCAGAGACCTCGCACCATTTCCTAAAACGCAGTAAAGAGGTGGTATGAACCGGACCCGTTTGAAGATGGCTGCGGCCGCCCTTGCGGCGCTGATGCCGGCTGCCGGCGTGCTGGCACAACAGGCGACGGATCAGGCGTCGGCACAGATCAATGCACATACCAAGACCAAACAGCACAAGCAGAAAAAGGCGTACGACCTGAGCGCCAATCCCCTCGCGAACGTGAAATCCAAGCAGCCCGACAAGGAGCTCTTCGACAAGGCGATGATCGCCATGAAGAAGGGCCGATACGACGTGGCGCGCCTCGACCTGCAGACCATGCTGAACACCTATCCGGACTCCGAGTACCGGATGCGCGCCAAGCTGGCCGTGGGCGATAGCTGGTTCAAGGAGGGCGGCTCGGCGGCGCTGACCCAGGCCGAGGCCGAGTACAAGGATTTCATCACCTTCTTCCCCGACGCGCCCGAGGCGGCCGAAGCACAGATGAAGGTGGGCGACATCTACTACTCAGAGATGGAGAAGCCGGACCGCGACCCCACCAACGCCGAGCATGCCGAGGACGAATACCGGATCATGATCAACCAGTTTCCGGATTCGACGCTGATTCCCCGCGCCAAGCAGAAGCTGCGCGAGGTGCAGGAGGTGCTGGGCGAGCGCGAAACGCAGATCGGCCTGTATTACGAGAGCCGCGACAACTATCCGGCCGCGATCGCGCGCCTCGAGACGGTGTCGGATACCTATCCGCTGTACTCGAAGAGCGACCAGGTTCTGCTGGCGATCGGCGACGCGTACGTGGGCGAAGCGCACAACATTCAGGCCGCGCGCGGACTCCCTGGCGCCGTGAGGGAGCGCCTGGAGGCTGTCTACAGGGATAAGGCGGCCGCCGCGTACGAAAAGGTCATCATCCGCTATCCCATGGCTCCGCACGTCGAGGACGCCCGCGACCGCCTGGTGGCGATGAACCGTCCGGTCCCCGAGCCGACCGCCGAAGCCGTTGCCGAGAGCGATGCCGAGGAGCGCAGCCGGCAGCCGATCCGCTTCACCGATCGCACCCTCGACCTGATCAAGCACGGACCGATGGTGGTGGAAGCGGTGCACGTCGGCGACCCGAGCCTGACCGATCCCAAGCGCACCATCGCTCCCGATATCAACGCCGACAATCGGACGATTTTCACGACAGCGCTGAACGGCGGCAAGCCGGCTCCGGCGCTTGCTCCGGCCCAGCCGACCGCCGCCAACGAGCCCCCGCGCAGCGACCAGCCCTCGGCCGCGCCGCTGCAAGGAGGCGCGCCGGGTGGCGGCACCGGCGTGGGCGTTTCCGTCGTGAGCGCCCCGGCCGTCGATCCCAACGCTCCCGTGAAGGCCGTTGGCCCGGTAAATACCGCGCTGCCCCCGGCGGAGAATGCGGCCGCGGCTCCGACGCAGGTGAACGACATCAAGTCGACCGGCCCCACGTCCACTCCCGTCCAGGCCGCCAACTCCAAAAAGAAGCAGAAAGCGCCCAAAGCTACGGACGACGAATCCTCGAGCAAGAAAAAGAAGAAGAAGGGACTGGCGAAGCTGAACCCGTTCTAGCGGGATGAATCGGGGATCCGTCGGAGGATCACCGCGGAAGAGCGTCCGCAGTCGGGCATGGAGCAGGGTTCCTCCCGAGACCTTGAAAATACAACCGCGGACCCTTCGCCTTCGGCTCAGGATGACAGACCTGATCCGATGCGAACCAATGACTCAGGATAGAAGCAACGCGTAACTGAAGTTCGCGGCGAAGCATGCCACTGTCATCCTGAGACGAAGTTCGGCCCGGTTCCGGGCCAAACGAAGTCGAGGGATCTGCGTTTCAGGTCCTGTTCGCACCCTGTTGTTTCCGTCGAAGAAGTCAATTGGTTCCCGAGAGAAGTTGGCCCACAACCCACGCTCCGCACTCCGGGAGGGATCCTTTACTTTTGCGCCGGTTCGTTCGCCCGCATCGCATTCAGCCTGTCGAGAATCGTCTTCAGCTCGTCGAGCCTCTGGCCGGCCTCGCCCAGTTTGCCCTCCGCCGTGAGCCTCTGGTAGTCGGCAAAAGCTTTCCCTGCCTGAAGAATGAGCGCATTCATGTCCGCGGGCGGTTGCGCTGCCTGGTCCGGCGCGGTGGTCGCGATACGCGGCGCCTCGGTTGCGCTCAAGGATGACGCCTCTCCGCCGAACAGCGACGCCAGCGCCGTTTCGAAAGTAGGCCCGTACGCCAGCCGGTCTTGCAAGGCGAGCACCACAAGGCGCAGTTCCGGCATGGGGCTGCGTTCCGCCTGCAGATAAATCGGCTCCGCATACAAGAGCGCGCGCCCCGAGGGAATGACGAGCAGGCTCCCTCGCCGCACGTGCGAGCCCTGCTGGTTCCACAGCGTCAGTTGGCCGGAGAGCTGCGCGTTCTGGTCGATGCGCGCCTCGATCTGCAGCGGCCCGTCGACGAGCCGTGTCTTGGGGAAGTCGTAGACCACGGCGGTCCCGTAATTCGCGCCGTCGCTGCGCGCGGCGATCCATCCGATCAGGTTGTTGCGGTTGATGGGCGTGAAGGGGAGAATCTCCACAAACTCCACGCCTGATTCGCCGGGCAGCTTCATCAGCACAAAGTTCGGCTGCAGCTCCTGCGCAGCCTGCTCGCCTTCTCCGGTCAGCCCGACTTCGGTGGCCACGGTCCACTGGTCCTCGCGATTGTAGAAAACCTCGGGGTCGGTCATGTGATACAGGCCGTAGACCTCGGCCTGCATCTTCAGGAGCGCCTCGGGATAGCGGACATGCCTGCGCAGGCCGGCGGGCATCGCCGAGGCATCCTGGAAAAGCCCGGGAAAGACTCTGCGCCAGGCGGCGAGGATAGGGTCGGCCGGATCGAAGACATAAAAGGTGACGGTTCCGTTGTAGGCGTCGATCACCGCCTTTACGCTGTTGCGCATGTAATTGAGCTGCTGGTCGCCGAGGACATAATGCGTGGAGTCGGGATAGTTGTCCGAAGCCGTGAACGCATCGATGATCCAGGAAAGCCGGCCATCGTCATCGAGCACGATGTAGGGGTCCTGCTCGAAGACGAGAAACGGCGCCAGCGCCGCAACGCGATCGCGGATGTTGCGCCGCATCAGCAGCCGGCTCTGCGGCGTCACATCGTCGCTGAAGGGCAGCTTGCCGAGGTCGCCGCGATCGAAGGCCAGCAGCACGCGGCGCGGAAGACCGCCAATCTGGATGCCGCCCGTGCCTTCATACGAGGTGAGATTGTTGGCCTGGCCTTGCGGGTAGTTGAATTCCTGCTGGCGCGTCTTTACGTAGACGTCGGTGCTGGTCAGCTCGCCGAAGTAGATCTCCGGCCGCGTTACCTGCAATGAGGGCACGGTGCTTTGCACCGGCATGTTGCTCAGGATCAGCGCGGGCAGGCCTTCCGGCGTGAAGCCGTTCACCGGATTCATGGTGATGCCGTAACCGTGCGTGTAGATCAGCTTGTCGTTGATCCAGTTGCGGCTGCTCTCGGGCAGCTTGTCCACATTCAGTTCGCGCGCCGCCAGCATCACCTCGTGCAGCGACCCGTCAAAGGTGTAGCGGTCGATGTCGATGTCGGGAAAATCGTAATAGGTGCGAATCTCCTGGATCTGGCGCAGCGTGTCGCGCAGGGCCTGCCAGTCCCACAGGCGGATGTTCTGGAGCGTGGCCTGGTTCCGCGCCGGCTCGGCGGCGCCGGGCGTGGTCTCGGCGGGAAACTCCTGCTGCACAAAGCGGTCCAGGCCGTAGGCCTGGCGCGTCATCTCGATGTTGTGCACGATGAACGGTCGCTCGCGCACCAGTTGATTGGGCTTGACGACAAAATTGGTTACATACCATCCCACAATGCCGACAACCGGGAAACAAACCACCACCGGAACGACCGAAGCCAGCAGCCAGGAGCCGCGCGGCGCTCGCCGGGCGTTGCCCAATGCGAGGAATGCTCCAAGCAGCAGCGCCCAGCAAGTGATGAGCTTGCCGGTGATATACACGTGCGCGTCGGCGTAGGTAACTCCGTCGAAGATCGTATGATGCTCGAGCAACAGATCGAATCGGCTGAGGTAAACGCGCAGGGCGATGGCAAGCAGCAGGAATTCCACCGCGAACGAGATGCCGCGCCAGGGAAGCGGCTCATGGACGCCCAGGGTTTCGCCGCCAAACGCCCGCGTGCCTCCGCTGATCAGGATGAAGAAAAGGGCAACGCCGCAAATCAGGACGGCCATGGTAAGCAGCCAGCCGGCGATGGAATGCCATGCCGGCAAAACGAAGAGATAGAAATTCACGGGCCGCGAGAAGATCGGATCCACGATGCCGGCGTTCCGGGGCGCGTATCGGAAAAGCGCCCAGGAGGGCCAGTCCGAAGCCATGGCGGCGCCAGTAGCGACAGCGATCAGCAGCGAGCCGGCGAAGGAGACAAGACGAAGCACCGGCTTGACCGAGAGCGTGATCGGCCGCCCACCGAAAAACAGCGTGTGATCGCGCGGCAGATCGTCGCGATGGGCCCGGTTCAGCAGAAGATACGCCCCATA
Source organism: Acidobacteriaceae bacterium (assembly GCA_030039035.1). Classification (GTDB taxonomy): domain Bacteria; phylum Acidobacteriota; class Terriglobia; order Terriglobales; family Acidobacteriaceae; genus Telmatobacter. The sequence continues at coordinate 39,236 of JASHQQ010000393.1, forward strand.
AAGGATGACAAACGTGGCCGCCGCAAAGATGGCGAAGACGCTCCACTCCAGGCCCAGCGTCTTCCAGAACACCCCACCGTAGCCCATCGAACGAAACCAGAGCAGATCGACCCAGTAGGAGATCGCGGTCCGCGAGCCGAAAAAAACGAAAAGAACAACGATGACGATCAGCGTGATGACGATGCGGCGCCGCCGCGGATGCCTGTGGATGGGCCAATCGATCTGTTCGTGGGTGTGTGCGTCGCGCATAACCACCTTTCGCACGGTATCCGGAAGGAGTTCGCGGGAAGTCCCCGCAAACCACGTCTCCGGACGCCGAGAACTCAACCCATCCACTTTATTCCTTCCGGCCCGGTTGTCGATGTGAGCTCCCGACCCGGCAGCGGATCGGTCAGAAGGGCGCGGGCTTCACAGGCGGAAGATCAAGCCCGCCTTGCGCTCCGTTTTGAAAGGGCACGGCTCCAGCCGCGCCGAATGAGACCTTTCATTTTCATCTTCCTTGCGGTCTATCGATTCCCCAGCGCAAAGATCAAAAGCGGAGAGCTCATTCCAGAACGGGAGGCGGCCATGGCACTCGCGGCCTTTTTTCACCTCGCTTTGCCGTGACGCAGGACACCGGGATTTAGGTTGGACAAAGCGTAGGGTGAGGAAGGCTGTCCCGCGGCAGCCCGAGGTGAGGTGCCTGATGCGCGATTTGCCGGCTTCCATCGGCCCGCTGGTGGAATCGCCCAGGGACCGCAAGACCGGAATGAGCGCCGGGGCGCTGGCGCAATCGTTCCAGGAGAACCTCTTCTTTGTGCAAGGCCGCTCGCTGGAGCGCGCCACGGTCAACGATCTCTACATGGCTCTCGCGCACACTGTCCGCGATCGCCTCGTCGAACGCTGGATTTCGACGGTGAAGAACTACCAGGCGCAGGATGTGCGCGTGGTCTGCTATCTCTCGGCCGAATTCCTCACCGGGCCGCACCTTGCCAACAACCTCATCAACCTGGGCATCTACGACGAGACCGAGCAGGCCATGCGCCAGCTTGGCCTCGACCTCAATGTCCTCATCGAGCAGGAAGAGGAACCGGGCCTGGGCAATGGCGGGCTGGGCCGCCTCGCCTCTTGTTTCATGGATTCGCTGGCCACGCTCGACATTCCCGCCATCGGCTACGGAATCCGCTACGAGTACGGCATCTTCGACCAGCAGATTCGCGACGGCTGGCAGGTTGAAACCACCGACAAATGGCTGCGCCTGGGCAATCCCTGGGCGCTGGAGCGGCCCGAAGACGCCTTCGAAGTGAAGTTCGGCGGTCGCACGGAGTCGCATGTCGATGCAGCCGGCAAGCTGCATGTGACATGGATTCCGCAGCGCGTGGTGCGCGGCATTCCGCACGATACGCCCATCCTTGGCTATCGCACCAACACAGCCAACACCATGCGTCTGTGGGCGGCTCAGGCGGTCGAGAGTTTCGACTTCGGCATCTTCAATACCGGCGATTTCTTCGGCGCCGTGGCCGACAAGGTCTCGTCGGAAAACATCTCCAAGATTCTCTATCCCAACGACGGGCCCATGCAGGGCAAGCAACTGCGCCTGGAGCAACAGTTCTTCTTCGTCTCCTGCAGCCTGCAGCACATTCTCAAGATCCAACTCGCACAGCATCGCACGCTGGCCGAGTTGCACCGCAAGTTTGCCATCCAGATGAACGACACGCACCCGGCCATCGCCGTTGCCGAGCTGATGCGCCTGCTGGTCGACGAGCACGGGATGGAGTGGGACGCAGCGTGGCATGTGACGCAGCACACGCTCTCCTACACCAACCACACGCTCATGCCCGAGGCGCTGGAGCAGTGGCCGCGCGGCTTGTTCGGCTCGCTGCTGCCGCGGCACCTCGAGATCGTCGACGAGATCAATCGCCGCCACATGATCGACGTGCGCAAGAAGTTCCCCGGCGACGAGGCGCGCGCCGAACGGCTTTCGCTGATCGGCGGACAAAGCGAAAGCTATGTGCGCATGGCGCATCTGGCCGCGCTGGGCAGTCACGCCATCAACGGCGTGGCCGAGCTGCACACCGGGTTGCTGAAGACCCACGTGCTGCGCGACTTCTACGCATTGACTCCGGAGAAATTCTCCAACAAGACCAATGGCGTCACGCCGCGGCGCTGGATGGTGCTGGGCAATCCGGGCCTTGCCGGGCTGTTGACCTCGCGCATCGGCGACGGCTGGATCAGCGATCTCGAAAAACTGCGCCGGCTGGAGCCGCTGGCCGGCGACGCGGAGTTCGCCGGGGAGTGGCGCCGCGTCAAGCAGGACAACAAGATTCGCCTCGCCGGCTACATCCGGCAGCGGCTGGCCATGACAGTCGATCCCGACTCGATCTTCGACGTGCTGGTCAAGCGCCTGCACGAGTACAAGCGGCAGCACTTGCAGGTTCTGCATATTCTTACGCTCTACAAGCGCATCCAGCGCGCCCCGGACGCGGAGGTGGTCCCGCGCACGTTTCTTTTCGGCGGCAAGGCCGCGCCCGGCTACCGCATGGCCAAGCTCATCATCAAGCTGATTCATTCCGTGGGCGAAGCCATCAACGCCGATCCCGTGGTGCGGGGACGTCTCCGGGTCGTCTTTCTGCCCGACTACAACGTGAAGCTGGGCCAGCGGGTCTATCCTGCGGCCGATCTGAGCGAGCAGATCTCCCTGGCCGGCAAGGAGGCTTCGGGTACCGGCAACATGAAGTTCGCGATGAACGGCGCCATTACCATCGGCACCCTGGACGGCGCCAATATCGAGATCCGCGAGGAGGTGGGCGCGGAGAACTTCTTCCTCTTCGGCCTCACGGCCGCCGAGGTCGAGCAGCGCAAGCGCCAGGGCTACAACCTTCGGGGCATCTACGAATCGAATCCCGACCTCAAGGAGGCTCTCGACTCCCTGTCGAGCGGCGAGTTCTCGCGCGGGGATCGGGGATTGTTCCAGCCGCTGGTCGATTCGCTGCTGAACGGCGACGAGTTCATGCTGCTGGCCGATTATCAGTCCTATATCGATTGCCAGGACCGGGTGAGCGAGGCGTACAGGGATCGCGACACCTGGACGCGCAAGTCGATCCTGAATGTCGCGCGGATGGGCCGGTTCTCCTCCGATCGCGCCATTCGCGACTACTGCGCCGACATCTGGAAGACCTGGCCGGTCAAAATCCAGCTCTGAATCCCAAACGGGCTAAAATTTGCCCGAAGTTTGCCGATAAAGCCTTTTGATCTCCCCTCCGGGGGATCTGCGCCCACGGGCCCGCGAGAGGCAGATGATATCGCTAAAGAAGTATCTCGAAGCGTCGCCGGGAGAATCCATCCGCCACGAAAACGCAGACGCGAAGGAACTGCTTCCCGTCGCCATCGCGGCTTATTGCTCTTCGCTGCGCGAGATGGGCAGCGCCAGCGCGGATGCCTGCCCCACGCTCGGCGAAGAGCTGAAGCGAAGCCTGGCCAGGATCGACGATCGGATCGCGGCCGCGGCCAGCCGCGAGGAACTGGAGGCCGCGGAACGCGAAGTGCAGGAGGACCTGAAGGACTGGGGCCGGCGCACCGCGCATCATTACCGGCAGAAGGCCGACGAAGTGAAGGAGATCCTTCTCGTGATGGCGCGCGCCGCCGAGGGAGTGGGCGAGCGGGACCAGCGCTGCGCCTGCCAGATCACCGAGGTTACGGGACGGCTGGAGAAGATTGCCACGCTCGAGGATCTGTCGCAGATTCGCACATCGCTCAAGAAAAGCGCGACCGAGTTGAAGACTTCGATCGAGCGCATGACCGCGGAAGGCAACGCGGCGATCGAGAATCTGAAAACCGAAGTCACCCGTTACCAGACGCGTCTGGAGGAAGCCGAGCGCGTCGCGTCCTCCGATGCGTTGACGGGTTTGCGCAACCGGCTCTGGGTGGAGAACTACATCGAGCGGAAAATCGGCTCGGCGGGCCCGTTCTGCATCGTGATGATCGACATCGACGAATTCAAACAGGTGAACGACGAGCACGGGCACCCGGCGGGCGACGAGCTGCTGCAGCAATTCGCGGCCGAGCTGCAGTCGGCGTGCCGGCCCAAGGGCATCGTTGCGCGCTGGGGCGGTGACGAGTTCATCGTCCTGTTCGACTGCCGGTTCGATGAGGCGCAAACGCAGATCCGGCGCCTGAAGGACTGGGTCTGCGGCAGCTATACCGTCCATGGACGGTCCGGGCCCGAGAAGCTGAAGGTCGATGCCTCCTTCGGGCTGGCCGAGCGCCAGGCCGGCGAAAAGGCAAAGCATCTGCTTGCCCGGGCGGACGCCGAAATGTACGCCCAAAAGGCAGAGTCCCGCTCCAGGCGCTGAATCCGGCCGCGCCAGAACCGTATTCCATCAACGTGCGCAACCGCCAGAAGTGCTCCGCCCGAAGGGCACGGGCCCTCAGCCCTTATGCCTTTGCCGAAAACTGATTCCGGGGCTTCAGGGGATGCCGAAGAACTCCGGAAAGCCGGGCTCATTGCGGATCGGATTGCGGCTGATTCTGCTGCTTCTGCCTGGCTGCCTTGCGTGCCGCTTTTTCCTCGGCGTCCTGCGCGCGCACCTGCGCGTCCAGCCCGTGTGTCGGGTCCCTGTGCAGGAACTTCCGGGAAAGATCGGGCCAGAATTCGGCAAAGACTCCGCCCGCCATGCCTTCGGCGGTCACGATCATGCCGTTGCTGATGGTCAGGCCAATCCCGGTGTTCTGGTCAGGATAGTAAAGGTTCGAAATCGCTCCTGCGGCAATGTTCCCCAGCACGTTGGAATAATTCGGCTCCCATTTTCCCGTATTGTCGTGCTTGCAAATGAAGCTGGTGGCCATGGCATAGAGCACCCGGTGCGTGGCCGTCCCATGTCCGAGCCGGAAATAGCGTGGATCCTGGCGAAAGACGATGGGCAGCAAGCCGTTGCCCAGCATCGTGCCGTCGAAGGCGTCGAGATAAGCCGCGCCCGTGCGGCGCCCATACCCTTCGATTCCCCAGCGGAACCCCGGGTCGTCATCCAGAGCCTCGTGATATCCGGCAACCAGAAACGCTACCGCGAACGTGACGGGATCGACGGACGAGCGAAAAGCCAGTTGCAGTTTTTGACTGGGACTCAGGGAAACGGTGTCGCTTCGGTAGGTGGTATTGAAGTTGGGCACAACGCCCAGCACACGCTGTTGCTCCTCTTCCTTGACCTGTTGCGACGCCTTGTCGCGCTGGGATTGTGCGTCGGGCGGCGGCGCTTGTGCCGGAGGAGTCTGGGCCTGAGGATTCTGCGCAGGCGACGAGCCGGGGGCGGGCGTCTGTTGAGCCTGTGCGTCGCCGGACGCAGACGCCTCACTTGCCGGTTCGGCCAAGGCGGGTGCGAACTGCGGCCGGGGAGCATCCGGCACTGCATCGGCTGGTTCGCCGGCGATGACGATGGTCGGCAACTCCGGTCCTGCGCCTTGCGCGGCCGCGGGTGTCGGCAGCGCGGCCAGACCCCATGCGGCGGCGAATGTTAAAGCAAGCAAGCGAGACGGAAGGTGCATTCTTTCACCAGGCTCCTGGAGTATCTCATGGCGGATCCGCACTGCGGCGCCGGCGCTCGCCCGCCGCTCCGGCCGCTCGGGAGCGTATGCGCAGCAGGGGCTTCGGGGATTTTATTCGGCGACGTCATCGACGCGCCGGAAGCCCGGTCTTGTGAATGGAGAGATGACGGCAGCCCCCGGCCGACGATGCTCAAGATAAGGGGCACAGCATTCGGGACGGAGGGAAAGCGCATCCAATCACCAGTCGTGGAGTCGGCGCCCGACTGTCCATGTGTCCCGCGGGAGTGCATGGCAGCGGCTTTTCGCGGGCTGGATCTCCCGGGAAGCGTCCACGGTTGAGGCGCTTCGGAGACAACGACCCATCCCCGTTCCAGGTACTGAGAGGTTAGACGCGGATCTAGGCCGGCGGGTACAAAGAATCCGTCCCGGCCACGGCTCCGGCCCACGCCTATGACGTCTGGGACGGCAAAGCGGCCTGCCGGCTCTTAATCTCGTTGAGCATCATCTCCACCTTGTCGGCATTTTCCAGCGCCTGAAAACGGTCTTCAAGCGACTCCGGCGCCAGCACCTCCACGGCGGCGGCATTTTCCGCGGACTTGACGTGAATGCGGCCTTTCATCCGGCCGATGGTCTGCTCCGGCTGCACACCCACCACCTGCCGCGCCCTGGTTGCCCGCCCCATTACCTTCGCCCTGCGGTGCTCGGCCACCAGCATCTCGCAGTGGGCGCGCGTCTCGCTCAGCTTTTGCTCAAGCTTGTGCAATGCCTGGCGAAGGTTGTCGGCTTCGTGCTTCTGGTCTTCGGCCTGCTCGGTAAAGCCGGCGACGAGCTGATCGTGACTCAGCGCACGTTCCAGCGCCTCGCGGGCCAGATCGTCGCGGCCCTTCTGCACCGCCAGCTCGGCCTTGCGCCGCCATTCGGCCGACAACCCGACCTGTTCGGCCTTCTTCTTGTTGAGCAGGTGCTCGTCGGCGATGGCGATCGCCACCTGCGTCTTTACCTGGAGCAACTGGTTTTCCATGTCCAGCACCACCTGTTTCAGCATCTTCTCCGGGTCTTCCGCCTTTTCGACCAGTTCGTTCAGATTGGCGCGAAGCAATGTGCTTACCCGTTCCAGTAACGACATACCCAACCTCCTTCTTTCCCGGCTGAAAGGTTTCAGCCTCCAGCCTTCAGCTCCGATTCGTAATCGCACTTGCAATTGCGGTTCTCCTGAAAAATCCCGCCGGCATTTGGCCGGCAGCCTTCCCGTTCTTTATTTCCTCGCCGGTTTCGCCTCCTGGAGCGCCTCCGCCATGTCGCTCTTCATTTCGTCGAGGAGACTCTGCATCCGGTCGTTCACCCTCTTCATGACGACGGGCATGTATTCCCTCATGATGGCCGGCTGCTCCGCCAGCAAGTGTTGCCCCGCCGGAGAGCTGTAGAAGTCGATCGCCGCCGCGATGTCGGCCCTGGTAAAGTGGCGCTGGTAGATCGCTGTCATGTCGTCGATCATGTCGTCGGCCGTCACGGCGTGCGTCGCTTTCTCCATGAACCTGCCGGTTACCTTGCGCACGGCTTCCTGCTGTTCGGGCGTTAGCTGCGCGCCTGTCTTCTCCGATATCTCTTTCAGTTGCGCGTCCATCTGCTGCCGTGCGAGTGCAGTCATGGTGTCCAACGTGCTTTCGAACTGCTGCCGAAGGTGCATCACCTCGAACAGATTTCCGATCTGCACCCTGGTGGCCTGATCCTCGGGTGCGATTGTGGACGATTGGGTGTCCGCAGGCGGTGCGCTTGTCGGGGCTTGCGCAACAATCCGGGGACACAGCATCGACGCCAAGCCCAGGGCAACCGTGAGTTGGTAATTTCTCTTCATATCTTCCTCCTCTTTGACCTCGCCCGATGCTGGGTGCCCCAGGTCCGGATTCTGGGACCTGGGATTGCCCGATCCACTTGTCTCAAATCTCCATCTCTCAACACCAGGCTGAAAGCCGATAGCTGTCAGCCGGGTGCCCGGGTCCGTGTGCTCGGACCCGGGTTCCCCAATCGCGCACTCCTCAGAATTCCCGCCTCTCACCCACAAGGCTGAGAGCTGATAGCTGGGAGCTGAAAGCTAGGCGCTGCTTTTCGGTTCACTTGCGCTCCCATTCGGCTTCTTCTCGCGAATCGCCTGCACATTGGCCATCAGTTGCTTGATGTCCATGCCGCTCAGCGCCTCGAACAACGCCGGCACCTGCGCGGCGATCTTGGTCATGTCGCCGGTGATCTTGTTTACTCCGGCGGCGCCGTCGCCTCCGGTCGACACGATCGTGATCTTGTCCACTTTGGCCAGCGGCTCGGCCATGGCGCGCACCACGTCGGCCATGTTGGTGAGCAGCTTGTCCACCACCGCGGCCTGGTTCCACTCCTGGTACGCCTCGGCCTTCACGTTCATCGCCTTGGCTTCGGCCTCACCCTTCTGGAAGATGATGGTGGCTTCGGCTTCGCCCTGCGAACGGATCGCAGCAGCGCGGCCTTCGGCCTCGGTCGTCAGGCGAGCCTTTTCCGCAGCCGCCAGGTTCTCGATGCGCTGCCGCTCGATCTCCGCGCCTTTCAGCACCGTCGCAATCAGCTCCTTCTCGTGGCGCGAGATTTCGGCCTCCTGCACCTTGATCTGGCCTTCCTTCTCGACCTGCTGCACCTTGACCAGTTCCGCGGTCACCTGCTGCTGCATCACATTGGTCTGCAGCTCGTAGGCCTTGTCGGCCTGCGCCTGCTGGCGGCGGCTCTGCTCGGCGTACTGCGCCTTCTTGATGTCGAGGTCGCGCTGCGCCTCGGCCTGGCGCGCCTGCGACGCGGTCTCCGCAATCACGCGATCCTGATCGGCCTGCGCCTTGGCCACGGCGGCTTCGCGCTGCGCGTTGGCGCGCTGAATTGCCGTGTCGCGCTCGGCTTCGGCCGTCGCCACGTCGGCGTCGCGGCGAATGCGCGCCACATCCGGCCGGCCCATGTTGGCGATGTACTCGTTCTTGTCCTTGACTTCCTTGATGGTGAACGAGATTACCTCCAGACCCATCTTGCTCACATCGTCTGAGCACGTGGAGCGCATGCGGTCGCCCACCATCTCCGGTTCCTTGACGATCTGCTCGACCGTCAACTGGCCGATAATGCCGCGCAGGTGGCCCTCCATCACCAGGCGAATCAGCCCCTCGCGCTGCTGCGGCGGCTTGGTGAGAAACTGCTCGGCCGCGGTGAGAATCGAGGCCTGATCGCTACGCACCTTGATCTGCGCCACGGCCTCAACGGTGACGGCCACACCCTGCTTGGTATAGAGATCCTGCTGCGGAGCCACGTCGAAGCTCATCAGCTCCAGGCTCAGCTCGCGGCAGTTCTCCACCATGGGGAAAATCACCGTACCGTGGCCCTTGATGACGCGCGGCCCGCGAAATCCGTAGACGATGAGCGCTTCGTTCGGGCCTGCCTTGCGATACATCCTGGCCAAAATACCGAGGACGATGATCAGCCCCAGCACCGCCAATCCGACAATCAGAACCATTTGGTTGGTCATTGCGATCCCGGTCCTTTCGTCCGGGAGCTGAAATGGTTGTGGGTTGAACTACTGCTTCTGGCCCGAATTCCGGCCTCGTCTGGGAAAGAGCTTGGCCACCAGTCCCAGCAAAAAGATTCCTACGAGGATGGCCATGTCCGTGATCAGCACCGTCGTGTTGCTCATACAGTTCCCGGCCCTTTCAACCGGGAAGGTGTTGGTTGAGGGACCAAGGGACCAAGGAATGAAGTTCTAGCCGCGGCGTTTCTGATCCCTAATCCCTAATCCCTATTCCCTATTTCCTGTCTCTTAGTCCCTGGTCCCTTAGTCCCTCAGTCCCTTCGTCCCTTGCTGCGCGACGCCTTCCGCCTCGACTTCTTCCCATCTGCGCACATACGCGATCCCTTTTTCGTACCGCACGACGAAGACTTCTTCATCTCTCGCGATCCCCCCGCCATCCTCGGAGCGCGCCGGCGCTGACCGCCTTGCGCCAAGCTGCTCGTAAACAATTTCTCCCGTGCCTCCGGCGCGAATGGGCGCCGAGACCCGGCCCACCGCGCCTGTCACCCCGGTCTCTTCCGCGGTGAGCTCGCGCTCGTGCGGCATGAGCACCTTGGCCAGGAAGAGGAACACGATCCATCCCCCTGCCAGGCCGCAAATTCCCGCCAGCACAAAGACCACCCCGGTGACGAAGGCGCCGTAATGCGTCAAAAGATAGCCGGCGGCACCAAACCAGCAGAGAAAGACCATGATGGAAAATGTGTTCCACCACGGAACCGTCCCGCCGCGCCCTGCGCCGGCCTTTGCGATCTGGCCGGCGTGCGCCACGCCGTGCGGAACGTGCACATGCGGCACATGCGCATGGGGAATGTGCACGTGCCCGCCGAAATGCCCCATGCCGCCCAGCAGCGAAACCGCGCTCAGCATCAGCCCCGCAAGAAAGCAGATCATGTAGAAGGTTTCCCAGGTCATCGTCTTGCTCCCTGTTTCCGCGCACCAGCCATATGCCCATTGGCTTTGCGCGCCTTCGGGTTTCCATCGGTTGCCGCCGGCGCCTCACTCTGCGCCTTGGGCCGCAACACTTCGCTCAGCCGCGGCATCAGCCCCGGCGTTTCCAGAATCGATTCCAGCAGCAACAGGCACTCCCGCGTGCGCTCGTGCTGCGCCAGCGTAAGCAGTGCGCTCTTCAGCTCCGGATCGCGCCGGAATCGCTCCGCCCCGCCCACCAGCCACAGGTCGAGCGTCTCTTCGGCCGCCGCGGAGGGCCGCAGATCGCTCTGCAGCTCCGGGTGATAGCCTTCCGGATCGTCGACCAGGTAGCCCGGATGCACCTTGAAAAACCCGGCCAGCGTCTGCCGCGTGGTGTTGGTCAGGTGCGGCCGCGCCCCGCTCTCGATCTGCGAAAGATAGCTCTGGCTCAGCTTCGAGCCGGTCTCGCGCCCGATCGCCCGCACCAGCTCCAACTGGCTCATGGCGCGGTTCAGCCCCCGCAGGCTGCCCTCCACCTCGCGCAGGTACCGGATTTTCTCGCCCAGCTTCATGTGCCAGTTCGCAG
>JASHQQ010000394.1 GCA_030039035.1 Acidobacteriaceae bacterium
AAAGACGAGGTCGTTGCCGATCGCGGTCACGTTACGCAACATCTCGCCGAGATTGCCGGCAATGGTGACTTCTTCGACCGCATGTGTGAGCTGGCCGTTCTCGATCCAGAGGCCGGTCGCGCCGCGCGAGTAGTCCCCCGTCACGAGATTGGTCCCGAAGCCCATAAGGCCGGTGACGTAAAGGCCGGCGGACACGCCCGCGACGATCTCTTCCGGCGTGAGCGCTCCGGGCTCGAGATAGAGGTTGCCGCATCCGATTCCAGGAGTTCCGGCAAGGCCGCGCGACGCATTGTGTGTCGACTTCAAGCCCAGCTTGCGAGCAGTGTAGGTGTTGAGCAGGTAGTTGCGAAGCTCGCCGTTCGCGACAACGACCGTTCGCTCCGAAGGCAGTCCTTCACCGTCGAACGGCGACGTGCCAAACCCGCCGGCGCCGGTAGGCAGCATCATGGTGTTGTCGTCGATGATCGTGAGGCCGGGCGTAGCGATTGGCTCGCCGAGCTTGCCGGCGAGGAACGACGCGTGGCGCCAGATGGCGTCGCCCGAGGCAGCTTCGAAGACCGATCCGACGAGCGTACGCGCGACCTCGGGTGCGAAGACGATGGGAACCCGCTGCGTGGGCACGCGGCGCGCGCCGAGGCGGCGCAGAGTGCGGCGTGCCGCCTCTTTGCCGATGGCCTCGGGCGATTCCACATCGCCGAGGCGCCGCGCGCTCGACCACCAGGCGTCGCGCTGCATCTGCCCGTTCGAGTCCATCGCCAGCGGGACGGCAGAGATTCCTGCATAGCTGGTGCGATAACTTCCTACGAAGCCGCGCGAGTTGGCCAGAACTTTGCGGCCGGTTGAGGCCTCGAAGCTGCCACCATCGGAGTTGGTGATGCGCGGATTGGCGGCGAGTGCGGCGGCTTCGCAGCGCCGCGCCCACTCGATGCGCTCGGGCCCGGGCAGCGAGTAGACGTCGTCGTAATAGAGATGGAGGTCGCCGGACAATGAACCGAAGTCGCTTGTCTCCGGCAGTCCGGCAAATGCGTCTTCCTCGGTCACCTTGGCCAGCGCCATGGCGCCGTCGACAAGCTGACGGATGCCTTCCGCAGTCAGGTCGCTTGTCGAAGTTGACGCCGACCGCTGGCCCAGAAAGACGCGCAGCCCGAGGCCGCGCGAACCGGACTCCTTGAGCGTTTCAACCTCGCCCATGCGCACGGTGGCGGAGAACTCGTCGCCTTCGCGAACCACGGCTTCGGCGTCGCTGGCGCCAGCCTTCATGGCCAGCGTGACGACGCTGGCGGCCAGGGATTCGAGATCGAAGGTGGATATGTTGGGTTGCGCGGCGGTCTGAGGCATAATTACCTTCCCGTACCCCCCACCGTCATCCGATCCAGCTTGATGGTGGGCATGCCCACGCCGACGGGCACGCTCTGGCCGTCTTTTCCGCACGTGCCGATGCCTTCGTCGAGCTTGAGGTCGTGGCCCACCATGGAGACATATTTGAGCGCCTCGGGGCCGTTGCCGATGAGCGTGGCGTCGCGGACAGGCGCGGTGACTTTGCCGTCTTCGATGAGATAGGCCTCGGAAGCCGAGAAGACGAACTTGCCGTTGGTGATGTCGACCTGGCCGCCACCGAAGTTGACGGCATAAAGCCCGCGCTTGACGCTGCGCAGAATCTCTTCCGGCGAGTCGTCGCCCGCGAGCATGTAGGTGTTGGTCATGCGCGGCATGGGGATGCACTGATAGCTCTCGCGCCGGCCCGAGCCGGTATTGGCCGCACCGGTAAGCCGGGCCGAAAGCTTGTCGGTCAAGTAACCCTTGAGCACGCCGCCTTCGATCAGCGTCGTCTCCTGCGTGGCCGAGCCCTCGTCGTCGACGTTCAGCGAGCCGCGGCGGCCGGCCATGGTGCCGTTGTCGACCACCGTTACCTTGGAACTGGCGACAGGCTGGCCGATGAGCCCGGCGAAGGCCGAGGTCTTTTTGCGGTTGAAGTCAGCCTCGAGGCCGTGGCCCACGGCTTCATGCAGCAGAATGCCCGGCCAACCCGGGCCAAGCACCACCTGCATCTCGCCGGCGGGAGCCGGCACGGCGCCGAGCTGCAGGATCGCGCCCCGCGCCGCTTCCTGCGCCAGGTACTCGGGGCTTTTGGAGCCGGTGAACTGATCCAGGCCGGCGCGCCCGCCGCCGCCCGCCGAGCCGCGAGTCGAAAGCGCGCCCTCCTTGGCGATGACGAAGACGCTGAGGCGGCAGAGCGGCTGCGTGTCGCTGGCGAACGAGCCGTCGGAGCCGGCGACGAGAATGTGCTTGAGCTCTTCGGCGTAGCCGGCGCGCACCTGCACGATGCGCGGATCGAAAGCGCGGGCGGCCCGGTCGGCGCGCAGAATCAGTTCCAGGCGGGCGGCAAGGTCGAGGTCGAACCCGCCCAGCGGCACCGGATAAAGGTCGGCAGCGCGTGTCTCGGCAAATCCCTGAACCGGCTGTTTCGCGGGGCCGGAGGCGATCAGGGCCGCCGTGCGGGCCGCATGGAGCAGCCGCTCAGAGCTCAAATTGTCGGTGTAGGCGTAGCCGGTGCGCTCGCCCGAGAGCACGCGCACGCCGCAACCGGCGCTGGTTCCCTGGCTGGCGGACTTGACGATCTGCTCATCGACGCCCAGCGAAGTTGCCGTAACCGACTCAAAGTAAAGGTCGGCGTAGTCGCCGCCGGCGGAAAGCGCCTCGCCGAGGCAGCGCTCCAGCAGCCGCTCGGTAATGCCGAATTTGTCGAAGAAGAAGCGTTTGTGGCTGGTTGGGGAAGCAGGAACCGGATGGGTCATCACTCTTCCAGTTTACGCGGAATCTCAGTTCGAGCCGATGCGGTCCGGCGCGCGCTCGACCTTCATCCAAAAAGGTCCCCGTTCCACGTTTGGTTCAGGCGCAGCGATTCTGACACGAAAGTCCCCTATGGCCGCAATCGGGCTCATGCTACGATTCCGGCTATGAAGAAGTTTCTGGTTGCCGCCCTGTTTACGATGGTGCTTGCCAGCCCTGCCTTTGGCGCGACGAAACATCACCACCGTCACCATTACAAACACATTCACCACCACCATCACGTCTAAGGCGAGTTCCGGCTCCGGTTGCCGCAAGTTCGCCGGAGCCGGAGCAACCTTCGATTTCCCGCCATGCTGGCGCCGAACCCGCTATTCTGGTTCGAAGATGGCCAGCCTGGACGACTTCCGTTATCCCATTGGGCGCTTCCATGCGCCGGCCTCCTCAAGCCCTGACGACCGCGCCGCGCAGATCGACACGCTGCGCCGCCTCCCCGAGCGCCTGCGCGCCGCCGTGGACGGACTCGACGATCGCCAGCTCGATTCCCCGTACCGCGAAGGCGGCTGGACGGTGCGCCAGGTTGTGCACCACATTGCCGACAGCCACGCCAACTCCTATGTGCGATTCAAGCTTGCGCTCACCGAGGATTGGCCCACGATCAAGCCGTATGACGAGGCAGCGTGGGCCGAACTGCCGGACAGCCGTACGCTGCCGATCGGGGTGTCCCTCCAGTGGACCGAGGCAATGCATGCACGCTGGGTGACGATGCTCGAATCCATGTCGGAGGACGATTTTCAAAGGGGGTTCAAACACCCCGAGATCGGTCCGCAAAAGCTGGCCACGTCGCTGGCCCTCTATGCATGGCATTCGCGCCACCACACCGCGCACATTACGAATTTGAGGGCGCGGCAGGGCTGGTAGCACTGCTTTTTTCCTCCGGAACTGCGTCTCCGAGGCGCCTGACAGGCGATCTCTCGAAGCGACGCGCCAACCAGGGCAAGGACCGGCCTGACCACAGCTTCGCATGAGATCACTCCAAAGGCGCTCCTTCGGACGAGTTCGATCGAAGGAGAACCCGAAAGATGGCCGTTGCCGTCACAGCCACTGCCGATCGCCTCTCGCAGATTATCGAAAGCCATCTCGCCGAACACCCGGGAGCGGCAATCCTCGAAGGCGGCCAGACGCTCTTCGACATGCGCAGATCCCGCTACTCGGTCACCGAGTCGCACGGGCGATGCCTGCTGCAGCTATGGAACGACGAGCGCAACCTGGTGCGCACTGTGATCGAAGTGGAGGAGCGCGCGCACTGCCTGCGCCTGACGACGCGGCGCATGGGCGCACCCAGGCCGCAAGTCCTGGAGCTTGTCGCCGCCAGCGACCGGCGGACCCCGACGGCGCGCGAAGCCGCGCGCCGCAACTACCAGCGGCTGCTGGAACGCGTGCTGACCCGGGCTTTCCCGAGTGCAAAGCCCGACGGGTTCCGCTCGGCGATGGATCTGGAGCACAGCTTTGGGCCGGCCTATGTGCGCGGGCGGCTGCTGCGGGGAACCACGGCCGAGGCGGTAATTGGCGTAAGTGAGGCCGAGCCGGCCGCAACCGTGGATGGAATTCTCACGCTGGGAATCCTGTGGCTGGAACATTGCCGGCAGAAAGGCGATGCGCGGCGGCATTTTGGCGGGTTGAAGATTGCTGTCCCGGTTGGAGCGTGGCGCGCCACGGCCGAGCGCATGGCGTGGCTGAACCGCGCCGCAGCGGACTTCCAGCTCTTCACGCTCGACGAACGGAGCGAAGAGCTCGCGGCCGTGGATTTTCGCGATACCGGCAATCTGGAGTCGCGCCTGGTGCATGCGTTTTCGGCCGAAGCGGCGGTCGAGCGCTGCCGGACCGGAATCGACCGGCTCCTGGGACTGATTCCTCCAACAGCGCGAGACCGGGTGGAGCTCCGTCCACGATCTGCTGCAGAAGTGGCTCTGCTTTTGCATGGCCTCGAGTTTGCGCGCGTACGCCATGGCGCGGCGGCGCACTCGTTCGCCGTCCGGAACGAGGTGACGTTCGGCGCGGGCGCGAATGAGACGCCGCTGACAAACGAAAACGAGGAGCTTTGCCGGCAGATGCTCGCGCGCTTGTTCTCGAGCCGCCGGCCCGATGGCGCGCACAACGATGCGCTCTTCCGGCTGCAGCCGGAGCGTTGGCTGGAAGCCAGGCTGCGCGGCGAGATCGCCGGGGTGCTGCCGGGCCTGCGCGGCGACCTGATGTGCTCGCAGGTGCCGGCGCTCGCCAGCGGCGAGCGCGGCATGCTCGATTTGCTCACTCTCGACCGCAATGGACGGCTCGCCGTGATCGAAGTGAAGGCCGACGAGGACCTGCACCTGCCGCTGCAGGCTCTCGATTACTGGATTCGCGTGCGCGCGCTGAACGCGGATCGCCAGTCCGGCGGCGCCAGCCGGCCGCTCTCGGCCTTCGAGCGAAATGGCTACTTTGCCGGCGCTGAAGTTTCGCCGCTGGCGCCGCGCCTGCTCCTGCTTGGACCGGCGCTGCGCATTCATCCCGCCAACGTGCCGGTGCTGCGCTATCTCTCGCCGGAAGTCGAGTGGGAACTGATCGCCGTAGCCGAACATTGGCGACGCGAATTGAAGGTCGTCTTCCGCAAGCGCAGCGGCGAGGCGCCCTGACCGGAAGGAATCCCAGGTCTCAAAAGCGAGACCTGGGGCACCCTGATAACACTGACTGGAGCGGACCCCTGTTGTGATGGCGCAAACCCTGCGCCGATGTGCAAGCCAACTTGGGACCGGCAGTCTGCATCGAATCCACGCAGCCGAAAGCCCGCGGCTGCAGGTTCCAGCTTTGCGCAGCGGCGGTCGTGCGGCACGTCTGCAATTACACGATATTCCGGATACGTATCAGGAAGTAGTTGTCCTTTCTAGCATAGCCAGCCAATTTCTTTCTGCCAGTACGCCCACGGGCTTGATGGCCCGATCGTCTTCCAGGACTCCAGGCAACCTCCAACGGAGTAATCATCTATGAATCGAAGCGACCGTATCTTTAACTTCATTGCTTGTCTTGCGTTGCTGCCGGCTGGGCCGGCCTTCACCCTGCCTCCATCTGCCGAAGCGGCCCCTGAGGCAACGGCCCCTGCTCCGGTCGCTCACGTCTACGTCCAGATGAGCGGCAAACTCTACATCTACGACGCAGCCGCGAACGGCGCGTTGACGCCGGTGAAGGGCTCGCCCTTGTCGACCACTGGAACGTGGATCGAAGCCGCCAGAGCCAGTTACCTCTTCAGCTTCGACGACCATCGGGTTCACGTGAATGCCATCGAGTCCAACGGCGCCATCGGCAAGCAGGTGGACGAAGTCGACACGCAGGACTACGACGGTGCGGACTGCAGCCATTCTGCCGACGGGTCAGCCACCTATCGCGGCGTTCTCGACCACACCGGGAAAAGCCTGTACGTGCAGATCTTCGGGTACGCCACGAACTACGACGGCTCGATCTCAGCGGTCTGCTCGGCATACCAGTTCTTTCAGGTGAGCGATAGCGGCAAACTCACTTTCAACGGGGCCTACGTCTGGCCGAGTTCGTGCTGCGGCGAGGTCAGTCAGAACCTGACCTTTACCGGGAACGATCGTTTTGCCTATGGAATGGACACGGGCCTCGCCGGCGCTGCGCCATCGATCAGCTTTTTTGCCCGCGAGTCGAACGGTGCACTGGGGAACATCAATGACTCCGCGGAGACTCCTCCGGCTCCTCCTCTGAAGGATACGGACGAGGGACCCATCGTGGGCTGGGACTGGCAGCCTGCTGCGATTGATGCCGATCCTTTCGGACATGTGGCGGTGTTGGGCAATTTTCAAGGCGAATCGTCCATTGGAACCGTCATCAGCGACAGCGGAGACAAACTGGCCAGCTTCACGGTGAAATCGAATGGCGACCTCGTCACCAGCAATACCTATGCGGAGCTTGCCACGCCGGGGATCGCTCCGTACGCGATGAATATGTCGCCATCGGGCAAATTCCTGGCCATCGGCGGGCAGAGCGAGGGATCCAGCGGCAAGGAGCTCCAGGTTTTCCATTTCAACGGAGCGGCGGCGATTACTCCCTTCGGCGGGCCGTTTGGTGATGCCGCGTCCACTGTCCCGTATATACTCACGGTCCGCTGGGACAATAACAACCATTTGTACGCGGCGGGTGAAGACAGGCTCTACGTCTACACCGTTACAGAGTCCGGGATCACTGGGGCGCCGGGATCGCCCTACAAATTCGACGGGGCTCTGTCAGGCGCAGGCCTGATTGTCATCCCCACTCCTTAAAGCAGTTCCCGAATCCGTGCAGTCCGAAGGCACGCCCGCCGGGTGGCGTTTTCCTCACGAAAACGCCACGCTGAATGGCTTTCAAAAAGTTGACGTTGATTCGCTCTCTCTGGCTTGCCGGCTGGCTGACCTGCTGACCCCGCAACTTCGTCCGGGGAACACCTTGATGTCACTGGCGCAATGTCATCGCTCCCGGGCTGCTTTCGTCCCCGTTCGAGGACCCGAATACGATCTGGGAGAGCCTTGCTATCAGCTTGTCATTGTTCACGATTCTTCGTTTCGATTGCTCGATTCGATCTCTCGTCTTTGCAAGAGCCGATTCGAAATCGCGAATGGCCTGCCTCATCCGCTCCGCCTGGAGGTTGGCCAGGAATACCGCGATTCGTTCCGGCGGGTCGAGAGGCATCGCGCTCCTGTGGATGCGCGAAGTGACCTCGATGGGCGGTTACCTCGATCCCGCATCCGTGTACCCTTTGATGCACCTCCAGGCACTCGTGCAGGGTTTCGAGGCGAATCCTTTCTGCAAGATAATCCGCCCTCAAACTTTGAAAACTGAGCCATCTGTTTTGTTCCGGCCGTCGCGCCATCATTCCCGCCGACCGGGAGCTGTAGACCATCGAATGCAGACAAGCGTGAATCAGTTTTTTCAGCTCCCTGCGCTCCTTGCAGATCCAACCGGCTTGGCCCGAATCCATTTAGCCCCCCCCCCAGGGTTTTCCCTAGGGTGCGATGGCCTATTGTAAGGCGAAAATCCGCAGACACTCAAGAGGTTGGTGGGGCGCCGACACTCCTTTGCTCGCTTCGACGCCGGTTGTTCGATCTCCAGATCGGCCGGACGCTCGCCGTCTGAAGACGAGCATTCAGCGTCTGATTTGTTTGCTCAGGACCTCTGTTTGCACCATGGCCGGCTCAAGTCGGGTCAGGAAGCCGAGAATGATTCGGTACGCATGATTCACGTCTCCGATGCGACGTGACCGGACCTGGGCATCCTTTGTCCTCTCAGCCAGATCGGGGAGCGCCCACGCGGGATTCGCATTGGTGATCAGCAGTTCGGCGCAGGCCCGGTTGGAGTCGGAAATGTTATCGACAAGCGACTTCGCATTCATTCCGGGTTGGTTTCGCCGCGGCCGGACTAACTCCGCCAACTCCGCCGGCCCGCTACTTCGCCGGCGTAATCTCAACCTTCCGGAACAGCACATGCCCCTTTTCGCTGCCCTGCAGATAGATCGGCCCGGGCTGGCCTTCGTCGCTATTCAGGGCGCCGCCGGTGATGCCGGGAATCTCCTGGTTGTCGATGATCGTGGTGCCGTTCTGGACAACGGTGACGTGCCGACCGATCAGCGTGATGTCGAAGGTCTGCCAGGTATCGGGGCTGCGTGGCTGTTCGGGATTCGGCGCGATAAAACCGTAGATTCCGCCCGTATGATGGCTCGGTGGCTCGTCGGCCGATTCCGTCTCAATCTGCGTCTCGTAACGTCCGCGCAGATAAACGCCGCTGTTGGCGTTCACTCCGCAGTTGAACTCGACGTGGAGCTTGAAGTCGGTGAACTTGCGGTCGCCGATCAGCTCCGGACCGTTGCCGGGACTGACAAGGTTGCCGTCTTTCACCGTCCAGTCCGGCGGTCCTTTTCCGCTCTCATGCCAGCCCTTCAAATCCTTGCCGTCGAAGAGCTCGATGGGTTGACCCCATTGCGGCGTGCCGGTCCTTTCGAGCGAAGGCGCCCGCACGCCCGTCCACGTCCACGGCGCATCGAAGCCGGCGATGGTTCCGCTTATCGTCTTGCCCTTCAGAGTGCCCGAAAAGACAAGGTCCTCCTTCGTCGACTCCTCGTCCTTGGGCGAGACGAAGGTGATTTTGTCGCCGTCGATTTCGATCTTCGGCAGCGGCCGCGCGTTGCCCCAACGGCCGGTGAAGCGAGCCGACAGTTGACCGTCCTTGTCGTCGATCTCGATCCACGAAGGATGCGCGCCGTCCGGCGCCTTCAACGTCAGGTCCCAGCGGCCGGGAAATGCTGCGTGCGATGAGCCGGCGGATTGCGCGGCGCAAGCCGGCGAAACAGCCAGCAGCAAACCAGCCAGGACGATCGATACCGCGGCGAAGAGAAGAACCTGGAATTTCACGCTGAGACTCCTTCGGCTTCCGGGCAACTGAACGTTCAATTTCGTCCATCCCGCCCTTGCGGCTCGCTGCGGCGAGCCGCAAGGATGGGGCACCCACGTTGATTGGAACGCAATGGTCAACGAACTAGGCCATCGTTTTGATCGTTCCCGACCCCTCGTCCCAGCGCACCGGCGCGCTGCGGAAGTACGACTCGTTGGCCATGTGGCAGGCCAGCGCGGCGTGATGGCCGAAGACGACATCCTGCACCACCGGCTGACGCGAGCGCACGGCCTCGAAGAACTTCCAAACATGCGGCCGCAGGTCGTCGTAGTCGTTGCCGTTGTAGGTCTGCGTCTCAGGCGCCGGCTCTTCGCCCGGCTTGGGATCGTGCTCCAGGTGCCATTGCTTCACATACTCGTCGCGCATCTTCGCCGGGTAGGAAGAGTCGTAGTAGCAGGGCGACGTGTCCACGCCCGGCTGCGGCGAGTAGGTCACGGAAAACTCGCGCAGCTCGATCAGGCCCTTGGAGCCCTGGAAGCGCGTCACTTCGGCCATCTCGCAGTCGAGCGACAGGCGCATGTAAACCGGAATGCCCATGTATTCGAAGAGCACGGCGTGGACGTCGGGCATGTCGCGGCCGTCTTTCCAGCGATAGATGCCGCCGAAAGCCGAAGCCCTCTTGGGAACCTCGTTGATGCCGAGCGAGAACATCATCCCGCTGATGAGATGCACGAGCAGGTCACCGGCCACGCCGGTGCCGTACTCCCTCCAGCAGCGCCAACGCGCAAAGCTGAACGGCGCTTTTTCATCGAAGGGCTTCTTCGCCGTTGTCCCCTGCCACGTATCCCAGTCGAAGTTTTCAAGAGACAGGCCCGGCGGCGGCGTGTACTCCCATGCGCCGCAGGGGTCATTGCGGCCCATGGTGGCCTCGATCAGGTTCACGTCGCCGATGGCGCCGCCGGCGATCAGCCCCTTCACCTTGGCGCACAACACCGAACTCGTCCGCTGCGCGCCGATCTGCACAATGCGATCGGTCTTCTTCGCCGCGGCAACCATCGCCAGCCCGTCGGCGGGCGTGTGCGACATCGGCTTTTCGCAGTAGACGTCCTTGCCGGCGGCCAGTGCGTCGACCACCACCTGCTTGTGCCAGTGATCGGGCACGGCGATCAGGATGGCGTCGATCGACTTGTCGTCAAGCAACTCCTGGTAGCGGCGCGTGGTCTTGATGGACGAGCCGGCGATCTCGCGGGCCAGCGTGTGGCGGCCGTCGTACAGATCGGCCGCGCCTACGCATTCGGTGCCGGGAAGGCCGACGGCCGTCGCCAGCACATT
>JASHQQ010000006.1 GCA_030039035.1 Acidobacteriaceae bacterium
GCCATGTTGCGGTTCTGGTCGTCGATGAGGTCGGTGTACTCCTGGAACGTAGTGGCGCTGTTCACGCGCACCGCGTGCTGCAGCTTGCTGATGGTCTGCGGATTGAGAAGGTGATACTCGCCGCCCTCGCGATAGTGATACTGCCCACCAACGGCGAGATCCGTTTCAGACTCTGTCAGCGGCTGGAAGGCGTAGCCATGCTTCATCTGCGCTTCGCGCGCCAGTACGTCGAGCCCTACGCCCTCGATGCGCGATGCTGTTCCCGGAAAATACGCTTCGATGAGCGCCTTGTTCAAGCCGACTGCTTCGAAGACCTGCGCGCCGCGATAGCTCTGCAGCGTGCTGATGCCCATTTTGGAGAACGTCTTGAGCAGGCCTTTGTTGATCGCCTTGATGTAGTTTTTCTCGGCATATGCGGCCGAAAGCGTGTGCGGCAGCAGGTTGCGGCGTTTCAGATCGTGCAGCGTTTCAAAGGCGAGATACGGATTAATGGCGCTGGCGCCGTAACCGATGAGCAGAGCGAAGTGCATCACCTCGCGCGGCTCGCCGCTCTCGATAATGAGCGCGACCAGGGTGCGCGTCTTCTCACGCACCAGGCGGTCGTGGACGGCGGCCATGGCCAGCAGGCTGGGGATGGGCGCAAACGTCGAGTCGACGCCGCGATCCGACAGGATCAGCAGCGTGTAGCCGGACTGCACGGCGTGCGAGGCGCGCGAACTGAGCTCTTCGAGCGAACGGCGCAGGCCGGCCTCGCCGTCTTCGGCGCGGAAGAGCGCCGGGAGCGTAGTGGCCAGCAACTCGCCAGACGAGACGCGGCGCAGCTTCTCGAGGTCGCGATTGGTCAGGATCGGATGCGGGATCTTCAGCGTGTGGCAATTCTCGGGCGTCTCGTCCAGGATGTTGCGCTCGGTGCCGATGTAGCTGATCAGCGACATCACCAGCTCTTCGCGAATGCAGTCGATGGGCGGATTGGTCACCTGCGCGAAAAGCTGCTTGAAGTAGTTGAAGAGTGGCTGCGGGCGATCCGAAAGGCAGGCGAGCGGCACGTCGGTGCCCATAGAACCCACCGGCTCCTCGCCTTGCACGGCCATGGGCGTCAGCAGCATCTTCAGGTCTTCTTCGCTGTAGCCGTAGGCGCGCTGGCGGCGCAGCAGCGTTTCGGGATTCGACGCAATGACGCGCGCCGGCTCGGGTAGCGCATCGAGCGTCACCTGCTGCTGCTTGAGCCACTCGCCGTAAGGCTGGCGCGCGGCCAGCTCCTTCTTGATCTCGGCGTCGGAGACGATGCGCCTGGCAACCGTGTCCACCAGGAACATGCGGCCCGGCTGCAGCCGGCCCTTCTTGCGCACTTCCGATGCGGGCACGTCGAGCACGCCGGCTTCGGAGGCGAGCACGACGATGTCGTCGTTGGTCACCACGTAGCGGCCGGGGCGCAGGCCATTGCGGTCGAGCGTGGCGCCGATCACGCGGCCGTCGGTGAAGGCGATCGCCGCCGGCCCGTCCCATGGCTCCATCAGCGACGCGTGGTACTCGTAGAAGGCGCGCTTGTCTTCGTCCATGTCGGGATTGCCGGCCCACGCCTCGGGAATGAGCATGGCCATCACATGCGGCAGCGAGCGCCCCGACTGGTAGAGGAATTCGACAGCGTTGTCGAGCGACGCCGAGTCGCTGCCTCCGGGCACAATCACCGGGAAGAGCTTCTCGATCCTGTCGCCGTACTTCTCGCTCCACACCACCGACTGGCGCGCGTTCATCCAGCTCACGTTGCCCTTGATGGTGTTGATCTCACCGTTGTGCGCCACGTAACGGTAAGGGTGAGCGAGCTTCCAGCTCGGGAACGTGTTGGTCGAAAAACGCTGGTGCACCAGGCACAGCGCGCTGGTCACCAGCGGATCGGCCAGCTCGAAGTAGAACTTCTCGATCTGCGGCGCCAGCATGAGCCCCTTGTAGATGATGGTGCGGCAGGAGAACGAGGGAATGTAGAAGAACTCCTTGCCTTCGATGTCGGAGTGGGCGATCTCGCGCTCAATGCGGCGGCGCACGATGTAGAGCAGGCGCTCGAAGCTCTCTTCGTCCAGGCCTTCGGGCCGCGCGACGAAGAACTGCTCGATGTAAGGCTGCGTGGCGCGAGCTTCGCGGCCGATGGCGTCGACGTTCAAAGGCGTGTCGCGCCAGCCGAGGACCTTCAGGCCCTCCTCCTGCGCCACATGCTCGAAAGCGCCTTCGCAGCGCAGGCGGCTGTGCTTGTCCACGGGCAAAAAGCACATGGCCACGCCGTAGGCGCCGGACGCGGGCAATTGCATGCCCTGTTCGCCGCAGGCACGGGCGAAGAACAGGTGCGGAATCTGGATGAGGATGCCGGCCCCGTCGCCAGTGTGGGGATCGCAGCCGCAGGCGCCACGATGCGTGAGGTTGATAAGCACCTCGATGCCCTTGCGGATGATCTGGTGGCTTTTTTCGCCGCGAATGCTCGCCACCAGTCCCATGCCGCAGGCGTCGTGTTCGTGCTGCGGGTCATAGAGGCCCTGGGCCGGGGGAATGCCGGAACGATGATGGAATGAAGGCATTGGCAATCCTCTCACTCAAAAAATCTCTGGTTCGTCGAGGTGGCGATGTACCTCTGAGAGCATGGGTTTCACGGCCTGCGAAGAACCGATTCAGCACCGAAGCCCTGTAACAGGGCACGACTTTAGTCGTGCCGAACAAGTCCTTTCTTTTTGACATCTTTCGCGGGCTTCAGCCCGCGAAAAACCGGACCCAGGTGTTTCTCCGCAGCGCATTCAGCCCGTACATCCTTGCTCAAAACCCGGGAAGGTACGGGCATTGGCCCAAGCATCCCATCCAAAATCCGCTCGGCGATTCAGCCCCGAGGGAGGCTGACTCGCCACCCGGCGGCGCCGCAACGAACCGCATATAGAGAAGCGCCGTAGGAGCGAACTGTTCAGGACCTGAATCCTTCGGCCCACAACTCGCGTTCGCCCTGCCCGGGGCGCTGTTTTCGTGGAAATCCGCTTTCGACACTTCACCGGCGACCCGAATCCGAGCGGGTCGCACAGCGTCTATTCCAGTGGCCTGGGGCTCAGGCCGGCCTGCAAAGGGACAAAGCTGACATCTTTAATATAGCGGAAATGTTTTTTTCGTGCAGCGTCAGTTCGAAGTCGCGTGGAAAACGGGGGCGAATTGGCGAGGGCCTGAGCGATCGATACGCCGCTATTGCAGCTTCGCGTACTCGGCCTTGGCTTGCTTCAGGATGGGAACGTCGCGGTCGGCGTTTTGGGGAATTGAACGAATTGACTAGCCGATCTATGGCGAAGTTTCGAACTCATTCTTGTATGACTCCCAGCGTTGCCGGACTCCAGCCATTATCGTTTGGTACTCCGGGTCGGCGCGTAGACTGTCGTAGTTCTTGTCCCGTTCAAACCACGGATAATTCATGTCTCCAAGAGCGGCCGTGCGCTTGAGCCAGTCGAGTGCGCCCTGTTTGTTACCGAGCAAGGCATGGATTCCCCCCAGCCAGTAAGCGCCGTCGCCATCGATGATCTGTTCGGGTCGGTACTGGAGCAGACGGGAGTCGATGTTTTCCCTCCGCCCGCGTGCCGCATACAGAAACGCCGCCTGCAGACGCGCCGTGTCGTCCTCGGAATCGCGACCAAGGGCGACCGCCCGAGCCAACTCGGATTCGGCTTCATCGAGTTTGCCTTCGTAATAAAGTATCATTCCCAAGCACGCCAAGGCTTTGAATTGATCGGGATTTGCCGCGACCACCGTGCGCATTTCTTCCTCGGCATCTTTCGCCTTGCCGCTGTAGAGCAGCATGCGAGCGTGCATCCAGTGGGGCTGCGGGGCGGGATTCAATGTGACCACGCGACCCCACGCTTGTTCAGCCAGTTCATTGAGACCCGCGTAGTAATACGAATAGCCCAACATCTGCCAGGCGACTGCGCTGTTCGGAGCCACGCCGACCGCTTGCCGTGCGATTCGGATCGCGTCTCCCTCTTGGCCGCCCTCGCCGTAAGCGAACGCCAAGGCGATCAGTCCTTCTGACGACTGGGGGTTGATCCTCAGGGCGTTCCGGGCTGCATCGACTGCCCGCTTGACGTTTGCCGCGCCGTCCTTGGCGAAGTTTGAAGCCTGGTACCCATAGAACTGCGCGAGCAGTGCGTAGGCGTCGGCGAAATTCTTGTCCAGAGAAATTGCGTGCGAAAGCAGCCGCTTGCCCTGCTCGATGCTGTCAAGCCGCGAGTGAACGAAGTATTCATTCTCATAGAAACGTGCTTGCAAGTAATCGTTGTACGCGTCAACATTTGCGGTTGCGGGCTGCTGTATCGACCTTCTCTCAACAGGAGATATCTCGACCCGAAGCCCTTCCACCACCCTGGTCGCGACCTGATCTTCGAAGCTCAGGATGTCAGCGCTGTGCAGATCGTAGCGTTGCGACCATTTGGTGTTTCCGGTGTTGCCGTCGATCAATTGGACGGTAACCCTGATTGTGCCAGCAGCGCGTTGGTATGTCCCTTCCAGCACGCTTTCGACGCCCAATGTCTTGGCGACGTCCACAGGTTCCGGCGCCTCCCTGGCGTATTTCAGCACGGACGTTGTCGGTCGCACCGCCAGGTTCTGCAGGGAGGTCAGGCGACTGATGATCGCGTCCGTTATACCTATCGCCCAACTGTCGCTGGTCGCCGCCGATATGTCATGGAACGGAAGTACGGCGATGGTTTGCGGGGCGGGTGACGGTGGAATGCTGGTTTCCTGCGAGACACGGGCGCGAGATTCGCGACTGCGAAGCGCCATCACGACGAGACCCGCCGCGACCGGTAGAGCCGCAGCCAAAATAAGAATCCAGCGGTACCGGGTCACCTTCGAAGTCGCCCGCGTTTCGGAACTGGCGACTGGCACCCGCTGTGATTCCGTGTCCCGCTTCAGCCGTCGCAGATCGGTTCGCATGTCGGCTGCGTTCTGGTAGCGCAGATTGCGATCTTTCTCCAGCGCCTTATGGAGGATGTCTTCGAGCTTCGCGGGAATCTCGCGATTGAAGCGAATGGCGGGCGGCGGATCGGAGTCGAGAATGGCTTTGAAGATCAGGCCGGAGCTTTCGCCATGAAACGGCAATACCCCGGTCGCCATCTCGTAGAGCACCGCTCCGAATGAGAACAAGTCTGTGCGCGCGTCAAGCTCCTTCGCCCGCACCTGCTCCGGCGACATGTACGCCACCGTCCCAACGGCCGAGCCGGGGCTGGTCAGATGCTCCTCCAGCGCCAACGTCGTCTGCGCCGCCAATTGCGAATCGCTTTCCGGCTGACGCACCGGCTCGGTCATCTTCGCCAAACCGAAATCCAGAATCTTGGCATGGCCGCGCTTGGTGACGAAGATGTTCGCCGGCTTGATGTCGCGGTGGACGATCCCGGCCGAGTGGGCAGCGTCAAGCGCGTCGGCAATCTCGATGGCCAGCGACAGGATCAGTTCCGTCTCCATCGGCCGGCCGCCGATGCGGTGCTTCAGTGTCACGCCATCGAGGAACTCCA
This sequence comes from Acidobacteriaceae bacterium, assembly GCA_030039035.1. Classification (GTDB taxonomy): domain Bacteria; phylum Acidobacteriota; class Terriglobia; order Terriglobales; family Acidobacteriaceae; genus Telmatobacter. The sequence continues at coordinate 5,526 of JASHQQ010000006.1, forward strand.
TGACGATGAACGACTGATCGCCGTTCCTGCCGATCTCGTAAATGGTGCAGATGTTGGGATGGTTCAGCGCAGACGCCGCGCGGGCTTCGCGCCGGAAGCGTTCCAGAGCCTGCGGGTCCTTGGCCACGTCATCGGGCAGGAACTTCAAGGCGACGAAGCGGCCCAGTTCGATGTCTTCGGCCTTGTAGACCACACCCATCCCGCCCCCGCCGAGCTTCTCGACGATGCGGTAGTGCGAGATGGTCTGACCGATCAAGGCGCTTTGGGCTGCAATGGTAGGGATGCCGTGGATCAAAGTCAACGAGCGAAGTCAGAGGCGACCGGGAGCAGGGTTGCAGCACTCCCATCCCACGCCTCGCGCACTGTCGGGGCACTGGCCCGGCGCGGAGATTCCCATTCGGCAAGCGCGAAAGTATGCGACGTTGATCTCGCGTCGCCACCGCGCGTCTTTGACATTTTCATAATCGGGGAGTGCCCCATCCTCCCCGCGTTCCTTGCGGGAAGGATGGGATCACTTATGGCAAGTGCATCCCGTCCCCGGCGCGGCGAATGCCGGGGATCGGATGCACATCGTGCGGTGAGCAGGCGAAAAGTTGCAACGTGCAAGCCTCCTACGGGAAGACCTGGAAGAGATCGTGCAGGTCCTGTGCAATTGCCGCCCAGCGAATCAGCGGAGAGACTCCGAAGATCTCCTGCAACGTGCGCAGCAGCGAGCTGTGCGTGTAGTAAACGCCGTTCGAGTAGTGATTGCCTTTGGCGTAGGGCGAGAGCACGATCATGGGGATCGGCCCGTCTCCCTTGTTCGCCTCGTCCCAGGTGATGAAGATCGCCCCGCCGTCGTGATACGCCGATGAGTCCAGGATCGCGGGCAGGTTCTTCTTCAGCCATTCGTCGCCGTGCGCCACCTCCTCGCCGCCGCAAGCGTCGTGCATGTCGTCGCACAGGTTCGGCGTGATGAAGTTATAACGGCCGATCCTGCCATCCTTCAGATCGCCGGCCAGTTCGGTAAACGGCCGGATGTGCCCGACGCAATACGACGACTTCGGATCGAGATTGCCGGTCACGTCGTCGAAATAGACAAAAGGATCGTGCTTCGGCTCGTAGAGCCGGCTGCCGTTCGGGTCCGTGGGACCGGCGGGGTCGATGGGGCACTCCGAGCCGCTGATATCTTCCTCGTAGGCTTTCCAGGAGATTCCGGCTTTCTCGAGCAGCGTCACCAGGTGGTTGGTTGTGTCCACATGGAGTTGCTGCGGCGAGACGTCGCTGCGAGCGCCGAAGCTCGTTCCTGCCTCGATCCACAGATAGTTGGGCAGGCTGGGATGAATGCCGGGAGGATTGTCGTAGTTGTTGGCGTAGGATGCCATGGGAATCAGCGTGTAGTTGATGTACGGGGCCGCAGCGTTGCCCTTGATGTCGCTGCTCCCGTCGCCGGTCCAGTTGCGATTCTCCATGACGATCACGAACACGGTTTTGATGTGATGAACGGGCGCGGCATCGATTGCCTGCCGGGCATCGCTGCTCTGATCGGCCGGTTCATTTTGAGGCACTGCGGGCGCTGCAGACGTCAACGCCACAGCAAAGATGGCTCGTAAGGAGATAGGGCCCATGGAATTGCTCCTGATTTTTTCTTTCCGGGTTTGGGGGATTGTGACAGGCGGGCCGGAAGTCAACAGGTACGGCTCGGCTCCTGCCTTGCTGGCAACGCCTCTCGCATGGGCGTTTCGCGGGGCGAATTCGTCACCCGGCGAATCGCCGGCTTACGCCGGCACGGAACGGAGAGACGGCGTTGTGGAATGGACGCATCCGGGATGGAAGGGTTTTCTGTGGAAAATGGCCCTGATCGCCGCGGGGTCGCCGCCGGCTCCGATTGGGACGAGC
>JASHQQ010000395.1 GCA_030039035.1 Acidobacteriaceae bacterium
CGGCTGCTCGAACTCCTTGCGCAGCGGCGAGTCGCCAGTGGCCGCCGAATCGGCGCGAAAGCTGAAGCTCAAATAGCTCTTTCTATCGAGCGTGTCGTACTCCGCGGGCAGCGTCGCGGCAAAGATTCCCGAAGCAATCGAGGCGAGCTGTGCGGTCGCACGTTCGGTGCTCCATCCGGGTTTCAGTCGGCCGATGGCGGTGAGCCACCACGTCCTCCGGTTCTTTGTCCACGAGTCCTCGCCGTGCACCGCGGGCTCGCTGCATAGCGGCAGCGCAACGTCGAACTTGCGGCCGACCTCGAGGCCGGTAAACGAAGCCGGCGTGATCCCGAGCACGGGAAACGAAATGCGATCGAGCGAGATCGTGGATCCGATCGCGTTGGCGCGGCCTCCGAACTCGCTTTGCCAGAATCCGTAGCTGATGACCACGCCCTGAATCCCGCAGCCGCTAACATCGTCGCCGGGTGCGATCAACCGCCCCAGCAGCGGATGCACCTGGAGCACATCGAAGAAGCTCCCGCTCACCCACAGGCCGTCCGCATTGCGCACTTCACCGCCTCGGCCCAGGTTGAGGCCCTCGGTGCTCCACGCGGCGAGACGCGAAAATCCCTGCTGCTTTTCCCGCAACCCATTCCAGATGGCGCTCGAGAAATCGTGCTGCGCCGAAACGGTTGAACCGCTGCGCGATCCGTGGACCAGGTGCACGTCCGCGAGCTCTTGCGGCGAGGGAACGGGTAGCGTGCGCAGCACCACGGCGTCAATGAGCGCGAAGATGGCCGCATTCGCGCCCACGCCCAGCGCGAGAGACAGCAGCGTCACGGCCGCGAAGCCGGGATTGAGTCGCAACTGGCGCGCCGCAAGACGAAAATCCCTGCCGACTCCGGACCAGAATCCGCCGCGGCCCTCGCTGCCAGGAGCGATGGGCGCGGGCGATTCGCTGAACATGCGGCGCAACTCCGCGCGAAGCCTTTCCTCGCCCAGCTCTTCCAGCGTGACGCGCCAGGCCTCCTCGCCGCGAGCGCCACGGCGTACAAGCTCCTCGAATCGCTCCCGGAGGTGTTCGGCGAGCTCCTCCACGATCGCTTCCTCGCGCGAAAGCTCGAGGTTGAGCCGCCCAATGGCGCGGCGAACCTCCTGCTTCCAGTCAGGCATGTTCCGCCCCCGTAATGCGATTGATCGCATTCACAAATTCGCGCCAGGTGCTGCGCTGCTCCTTCAGCACGCTCCTTCCCCGAGCAGTCACGCGATAGTACCGGCGCCGGCGTTGTCCGGCCTTTTCCACCCATTTGCCTTCCACGAATCCCCGCCGTTCGAGCCGGTAAAGCAGCGGATAAAAGGAGGCGACATTGAACCGGAGCACTCCGCCCGACCGCGCCTCGATCAGCTTGCTGATCTCGTAGCCGTGGCGCGGCCGGCGCTCGACCAGGGAGAGAATCAGCAGCTCGGCGCTGCCTTTCTTGAGCTCGCGGTCGAAGACCGGTTTCGATATATATGTCATAACAATATATGTTGCTCACAGATGGTGCGATTGTCAAGACGGATCGGATTTTTCAGGTCTCGCAGCATGTCGGACTTCGAGCCCTGAGAACGCTGTCGTTGACACTTTCCAGCGTTCCTATGTAACCTCCTCGAACCCATCATCGTAAACATGGTATCGGTCGAGCAGCCGCGGGCTTGGAATCCAGAAGGAGACTTCCCTCGCCGCGGGGCCAGCAACAGTTCCAGCCGTCTATGAGACCGGAGGGCTCCGATATCATGGGGGCGCAGATGAAGGCGAGGCTGATTCTTTATTGGGTATCGACCACGCTGATCGCATTGGAGACGTTGGTTGGCGGGATAATGGACCTGACGCGCGGCCGAACGGCGGTGTTCAGTGGACCACGCGTCAGCGATGTTGTGGCCGGACTCGGCTATCCGCTCTACGTGCTGGCGATCATTGGAGTTTACAAAATCCCCGGGGCCATCACAATCCTTGTGCCAGGGTTCCTGAGGCTGAAAGAATGGGCATATGCGGGGATTGTCTTTGAACTTTCAGCCGCTGCCGCTTCCCAGGCGTTCTGCGGACGGACCAGTGAAATGGTGGCGCCGGCAATTCTGCTTGGTCTTGCACTTGCGTCGTGGGCGTCCCGGCCGCCGTGGCGTACCCTCGGAAGGTCTCTTTCGCTGAAGACCAAAAATGGACCATCACTCAACGTGGCCCAGTAGAATCTCGGAATGAAGCTCGGGGCTCCCATTGCGCTTCCGCAATTCATTCTTGCCGCGACACCCCTCGCGCTGATCGCCGCAACGCCTAAGCCCCCCGATCTCGGCCCCAACGTTGCTGTTTTCTCGCCGTCGATGCCCGCGTCGGCGATCCAGGCGGAGATCGACAGGGTCTACGCCGCGCAGCGGCACAGCGAGTTCGGCACGCTGCGCAATGCATTCCTTTTCCTGCCCGGCGAATACACGGTCGACATCCCGGTGGGCTTCTACACCGAAGTGATCGGCCTCGGCGCCTCGCCCGACGACGTGCGCATCGCCGGCAACGTGCACGCCGACGCCAGCCTTCCCCGCAACAACGCCACCTGCACCTTCTGGCGTTCTGCCGGGGGATTCTCCGTCGCGCCGACGGGCGGCACCATGCAGTGGGCGGTCTCGCAGGCCGTGCCCTTTCGCCGCATGCACGTGCGCGGCAACCTGGTGCTGAACCAGCACAACGGCTGGGCCAGCGGCGGGTGGATGTCCGACACGCTGGTCGACGGCAATGTTGCCTCAGGCACGCAGCAGCAATGGATCAGCCGCAACAGCGAGTGGGGCGGCTGGACCGGCTCAAACTGGAACATGGTCTTTGTCGGCGTGCCGCATCCGCCTGCCGGCGAGTGGCCCTCGCCGCCTTATACGAAAGTCGCCGCAACGCCCGTCATCCGCGAAAAGCCGTTTCTGATGGTGGATTCGCGCGCCAACTGGAGCGTCCACATCCCCGCGTTGCGCACCAACAGTGTGGGTATCACATGGCGCGGCGGCGAAACACCCGGCCATTCCATTCCGCTCAGCCGCTTTTATATCGCGCGCGCGGGCTCCGACAGCGCATCGACCATCAACGCGCAACTCAGGCGCGGAATGAACCTGCTGCTCACGCCCGGTATATACGAACTCGACCAGCCGATCCGCGTCGCGCGCCCCAATACCGTCGTCATGGGCCTCGGTTTCGCAACGCTCAAGCCCGTCAACGGCACTGCGGCCATGACGGTCGCCGACGTTGACGGCGTCTCCATCGCCGGCATCCTCTTCGATGCCGGAGAAGCCTTGTCGCCCGTCCTTCTCCAGGTCGGCGAGGAGGGCCGCCACGCCCATCACGCGTCCAATCCGACGTGCCTCTTCGATGTCTTCTTCCGCGTGGGCGGCGCCGGCGTGGGTCGCACGAAAGCGAACCTGATCATCGACAGCAACGATGCCATCGTCGACCACACCTGGATCTGGCGCGCCGACCACGGCTCCGGCGTGGGCTGGACGAGCAGCACCAGCCTGAACGGTCTGGTGGTCAACGGCGATCGCGTCATCGTCTACGGCCTGTTTGTGGAGCACCACCAGCAGTTCCAGGTTCTGTGGAACGGCGATGCCGGCCGCACCTGGTTTTATCAATCCGAGATCCCCTACGATCCGCCCGATCAGGCCGCCTACTCGAGCGCGCCGGGCGTGAACGGCTGGGCCTCCTACAAGGTCGCCGATTCGGTCACCACGCACGAGGCCTGGGGCCTGGGGATCTACTCGGTCTTCCGTCATCCCGACGTCAATCTGACGCGCGCCATCGAAGCCCCCGTTAAGCCAAATGTCCGCTTCCATCACATGATTACGGTCGCGCTCGACGACAAGGGCGAGATCTCGAATGTCATCGACGACAAGGGCGGCCCGACATCCCTGGCGCCGCACCGCGTGACGCCCAAGGTCGCCGCGTTTCCATAGTGGGCATCGTTGGGCCAGCCGTGGCGCTCGTGGGACAATAGTCGTGTATCCGCGATGCCTGACGACTCCACCCCCGAAATTCCGGCGCCCGCAGAGGATTCGCCGGAAACCGCCGAATCTTTCGGCGAGGTGCTGTCGCAATTCGAAAAGAGCCATGCGCACGCCGCCGAGAGCGGTCCGCAGCGATTGCAGGGCACGGTCGTTTCGCTTTCGCCCGAGCAGGTTTTTCTCGATATCGGCTACAAGATCGAGGGCGTGCTGCCGCGCTCCGCATTCGAGAACAATGCGGAAGCCGTCAAACCCGGCGATAGCGTTCCCGTCTCCATTACCGGCCGCAGCCAGGAGGGATACTACGAGCTCTCGCGCTTTCGCGTGGCGCAGCCTCGCGACTGGTCCGGCCTGGAGCAGGCTTTTGCGCAAAGGCTCGCCGTAGCCGCCACCGTGACCGGCCTTGTGAAGGGCGGCTTGAGCGTCGATGTCGGCGTGCGCGCCTTTATGCCCGCCAGCCGCAGCGGCACGCATAATGCTGCAGAGATGGAGGCGCTGGTCGGCACGGAGATCACCTGCCGTATCACCAGGCTCGAGGTCGCCGACGAGAATGTGATCGTCGACCGTCGCGTGGTTCTCGAGGAACAGGCCCGCGCGCTGCTGGAAGAGCGCAAGAAATCGATGAAAGAGGGCGACGTGGTTGACGGTCGCGTGCGCAGCCTCGTCAGCTACGGAGCCTTCGTCGATCTCGGCGGCGTCGACGGCCTGCTCCACGTCAGCGATATCTCCTTCAGCCGTGTCGCGCATCCCGAAGAAGTTCTCAAGGTGGGCGAGCAGCTTCAGGTCAAGATCCTGAAGATCGATCCGGAATCGAAGAAGATCTCGCTCGGCCTCAAGCAGCTTCAGGCCGAACCGTGGCAGACGGCTCCCGAGCGCTACGCCATTGGCCAGCGCGTCACCGGCGCGGTCACGCGGCTCGCCGACTTTGGCGCCTTCGTCGAAGTCGAGCCCGGCGTCGAAGGCCTGATTCACATTTCCGAGATGTCGTGGGCGAAAAGAGTTCGGCATCCTCAGGACATACTCAAGGCCGGTGAAACGGTCGACGCCGTTGTTCTCGCGATCAAACCCGAGGAACGCCGTCTGTCGCTCGGCCTCAAGCAGGCGCTCGGCGATCCCTGGGCCGAGGCGCCGCGCAAATATCCCGCCGGCTCGCAAGTGGAAGGCCCGGTGACGAAGCTGATGAACTTTGGCGCCTTCGTCGAGATCGCGGAAGGCATCGAGGGACTGGTTCACGTGAGCGAAGTTGTCGCAGATCGTCGCATTGCCCATCCGCGCGACGCACTGCACGTGGGCCAGCGCGTCAAGGCGCTCATTCTGGCGATCGATGCCGAAAAGCGCCAGGTCAGGCTCAGCATCAAGCAGCTTGTCCCCACCGGCATCGACGAATACGTCGCCGAGCACGAACCGGGCGACATCGTTTCGGGCCGCGTGATCGCGGTGTTTACCACGGAAATCGTTGTCGAGCTGGGCGAAGGAATTCGCGCCAGATGCCGCATACCGGCGGTCTCGAAAGCTGCCGCACCGGAGAAAACGGCGGCCCGGGCCGATCTCGGCTCGCTCTCGGCCATGCTCCAGGCGCGCTGGAAAGGCAGCGCTCCGGCCGCATCTGCCGCGCCGGAGCCGCTCGCCCCGGGGCAGATTCGCAGGTTCAGGATTCTGAGCCTCGATGCGAAGTCGAAGAAGATCGAGGTGGAGTCGATCTGACGTTCCGTCTCGAATATCAGCATCCTGGATTCTTCCGTGATCCGGAGCGGAGTCCGCCCTCTCCGGGGTCCCCGGCGACAGGTCTTCGTCGCTGGGTTGGTTGACGGACGGAGTCGAAGGATCCGCGGTTGGGGCGCTGGGATTCCGCACTCAATCTCGGCGACCACCGGATTTGATTCGCTAGAGGTAAACGTCGTCAATGTAGCACCACCGCCAGTCTTCGCCACGCTCCGCCGACTGTATGATCGGATGCTGCGTCTCGTGAAAGTGCGCCCGCGCGTGGCGATTGGGCGACGAGTCGCAGCAACCCACATGCCCGCACTCCAGGCACATGCGCAAATGAACCCAGCTACCGCCGATCCGGAGGCAGTCCTCGCAGCCCCTGGTGCGCGGCTTCACCTTTTTCACGTGGTCTTTTTCATGCGAGCACTGTGCGGCCATCTTCCACCTCCATCGCCGGCGGGATCGCGGCTCCATTTACTCTAAACGCTTCACTTGACCGTGCCCCATTCTTTTCGCCGATACGCAAGGAGCGGCGAAAAGCGTAGGATCCGGCCGCAACTCCGCCCGCAACTTATACTGCCGGGCCCATCCTTGTTCGCCACGCGGACGCAAACAAAGGGTGGGATACGACCCCATCAGGATTTCACCCGATACTGTTCCGCCAGCGCGCAGAACCCGCTCACCTGCGCCGCAATCCATGCATCGTCGCGCTTCAATTCGCGGGCGAGCAGCTTCGCCACCGGTTCCGCCATCGCCGTTGCCGCACCGGAATCCAGAAACAGCGCGCGGGTTCGCCGCGCCAGCGCGTCCTCGACGGTACGCGCCATCTCCTCGCGCGCGGCCCAGACCGCCTCCGCGGCGATGTACGGCAGGTCCGGATGTAGCTGAGCTCCGAGCGCCGTCTCCGTCTCCGCCAGCTTGCGGATCGCCGCGGCATCGGAGCCATACACCGCGAGCGCCTCATCCTCGTGGAGCGGCTCGTCCAGCGAGTCGACGTATCCATGAATGTGCAGACTGCGCGTCACGCACGGCTCGTCGCGCAGCCGCCCCAGCGTGATCGCATGATCCACGCAGTCCTCGGCCATGTGGCGACAGGTGGTCCATTTGCCGCCGGTAATCGTCAGCAAGCCCGACGAATCCACATGAATCACGTGGTCGCGCGAGAGGGTCGAGGTCTTGCCCTCGCCCTTCACCAGCGGCCGCAGCCCTGCGTATACCGAGAGCACATCTTCGCGCTTCGGAGGCCGGCTCAGATAGCGGCTCGCCGTCTCCAGCACGAACCCGATCTCTTCCTCGAGCGCCCGCGGCTCCAGGGCGGGCACGTCCACCGGCGTGTCCGTTGTCCCCGCCACCGTATGCCCGTGCCACGGAATCACAAACAGCACGCGCCCATCGCTGGTGCGCGGCACCATCAGCGCGGTATCGCCGCGCAGAAACGAGCGATCGAAGACCAGGTGAATCCCCTGGCTGGTCACGACAAGCTGTTCGGCCTCAGGATCGGCCATCCGCCGCACTGAATCCGTAAACACTCCAGTCGCATTCACCACGATTCGCGCCGCAATGCGCAGCTCTTCGCCGGTCTCGGCATCGCGAGCGGCCAGACCACTCACGTATCCGCCGTCTCCGCGCAGCAGCCCGATGGCCGGGCAATAATTCAGGAGGGCAGCGCCGTGATCGGCGGCCGTCATGGCGAGATGAATCAGCAGCCGCGCATCGTCGAACTGTCCATCGTAATAAATAACTCCGCCCCGCAGCTCTTCGGGCTCCAGCGCCGGCAAGAGCTCCAGGGTCTCTTCTTTCGATAGCACTTTCGACGCGCCAAATCCATATTTGCCGGCCAGCATGTCGTAAAGTTTGAGCCCGATGCCGTAAAACGGCGCTTCCCACCACGAATAGTTCGGAACGACGAACGCGAGGTCGTGGACAAGATGCGGCGCGTTCTGGCGAAGCAAGCCGCGCTCTTTCAATGCCGACATCACCAGCGGAATGTTTCCCTGCTCCAGATAGCGCACTCCGCCGTGCACCAATTTGGTCGAGCGGCTGCTGGTGCCTTTGCCAAAGTCATGGGCCTCGACGAGCACAACGTCGAATCCGCGCGAGGCCGCATCGACAGCAACGCTCACACCTGTGGCGCCGCCGCCGATGATGGCGATATCCCATGGCCCGGACCGCTCGCGCACCTTGCGCAGCATGGCTTCGCGCTGCATCACTCGCTCCAGTTCCGTGCGCGATCCACGGCGCGGCGCCAGCGC
>JASHQQ010000065.1 GCA_030039035.1 Acidobacteriaceae bacterium
AATGCAGCCGGAAAACTCGAGCAACGCGTTTGCCTTCACGGCCTCCGGCTTGATCAGCACCATTTTCAAGGATCCTGCGTGCATGGAGGGGCCGGTCGTTGATCCCGATCCGTGGGGCCCCGTCGAGCTGGCCGGCAATCCCTACACCTGGATTCCTCTGCCTTCGTCTCCATCTCCCGTGTTGAATGGAACTCTCAATTATTCAGGCATCCCGGCACTCGAGGAGTCGAGCATACCGGTGGAATGGAACATTGCATACAGTTTTTCGTCCGTTCCCGACGACGAATGCAAGCCGTGCAAGGACCATCGCGGCTCCGAGCTGGGCCTGCAGAGCCAGAGCCTGGGTGAGACGATTCCCATCGCCGGGACGCCGTTTTATCTGCACTACGGCAGCGACCGGGCGGCGGGACATGCGGGAGCCGACGCCGTGGCCATCGCCGACGCGATGAGCATGGGCGGCTGGACGTTGAACGTGCATCACGCCATGGAGCCGCTGATGCTTCTGTGGTGCGCGGGCGGATTGTGCACGCCCTATGCGGTCGTGCCCAAGGCGCTCTTTTTGGGCGACGGCTCCACGCGCAGCGACTCCGACGTGCAGGCGCCGGTCTCCTCGGGTGACAATCTCTATCTCACCTCCGAAGACGGAGACGAAGTCTACGTCTTCAAGAACTATGTGCATTCACAAACGCTGCGGCCGATAACTGGCGCAGTGCTCTATTCTTTCAGCTACGACGCTGCCGGCGAGCTTGAGAAGATCGCGGACGCCGACGGCAACGTGACCACCATCCGGCGCGACGCCGCGGAGCTTCCCACGGCCATCGTTTCGCCCTACGGCCAGACGACGACGCTGAAGACCGACGCCAACGGCTATTTGAGCGAAGTTACCGACCCGGACGGACACGCGATCCGGCTCACCACCGGCGACACGGGATTGCTCGACAGTTATGTGGACGCCAATGGCAATCGCTACAAGATCGAGTACGACGACTACGGCCGGGTGCTGGACGACTCGGACGCGGCGGGCGGATCGCTGACGCTGGCCAATACGGACACCGGCAACGGTAACATCGTGACCGAAACCACGGCGCTGGGCGTGACGGGCAAGTTCCAGACGGCGTTCTCCAATGCCGGCGGTGTTTCCACCACGCAGCAGTTCACCAACACCTGGCCGGATGGCCTGACAGCGCAAGAGACCGATGTGCAGGGCCTGGGGCAGATCGAGGAGATCACGACGCTGCCCGACGGCGAGTCCTCGACGAGCACGCTGGGTCCCGATCCGCGCTGGGGCATCCAGGCGCCGGTTACGGCGACCGAGACGCTGAAGCAGGGCAGCCTGACGATGCATATCGCCGAGACGCGCGACACAAAGCTCGGCAACAGCGGCAATCCCTTCGATGTGAGCAGCCAGACCGATCGCGAGACGATCAACGGCCGGAGCTACACGTCGGTCTTCACCGGTTCGGACCGGACTTATGTCGACACCACGCCGGTGGGCCGCAAGGTGACGACGGTTCTCGACAGCCAGGAGCGCATCGCGAGCCTGCAGGCGGAAGGCCTGCTGGCGACCACCTTCGACTACGACTCGCGCGGCCGGCTTTCGACGGTCACGCAGGGGACGCGAACCACGAGTTATTCGTATGACGGCGACGGATTCCTGGCCGCCGTGACCGACCCGCTGGGACTCAAAACAAAGTTCGGTTACGACGCCGACGGCCGTCCGACGAGCACCACCCTGCCCGACGGCCGGGTTATCGGTTTCAAATATGACGCCAACGGCAATCTCACCGCGGTGACTCCTCCGGGCAAGTCGGCGCACGCGATGGAGTACACGCCGGTCAATCTTCTCTCCGAATACGCGCCGCCCGCGCTCCCCGGCGCCGGGCCGACCACCTATACCAACGACGCGGATCGCGACCTGACCAGGATCGCGCGCCCGGATGGCAAGACCATCGACTTCGGCTACGACACGGCGGGCCGGCTGAGCTCGGTGACCACGCCGACCGGGACCATCGATTACACCTACGACGCGAAAACCGGCAACCTCGACTCGGAGACCAGCACCGGCGGCGACACGGTGAGCTATGAGTACAACGGCCCGCTGCCCATCGCCGCGAAATGGCAAGGTACGGTGAACGGCGCCGTGGGCCTGACCTATAACAATAACTTCTGGCTAACTTCGGAGTCCTTGAACAACGCGGATGCGATCGAATATGCATATGACAACGACGGCCTGGTCACCCGGGCCGGCGCGCTGGCGCTCGACTACAGTTCTGAGAACGGCCTGCTCACCGCAACCGCGCTCGACCGGGCCTCGGACCGGTATGTCTACGACGACTACGGCGAGCTGACCGGCTATACGGCCTCGTACTCCGGCACGGAGCTCTATCAGGCGACTTACACCCGCGACGCCGACGGACGGGTCAGCGCCAGGAGCGAGACCGCCGGCGGCAAGACGGCGACTTATTCCTACAGCTACGATCCCTCCGGCCGGCTGGTTGGAGTTACAGAAAACGGCAAGACGGCGTCGACTTACTCCTATGACTCGAACTCGAACCGGTTGAAGGCCGTAACTGCATCGGGAACGGCCAGCGGAACCTACGACGCGCAGGACCGGCTGCTCGCTTACGGCAACTCCCGGTTCACTTACACGGCCAACGGCGAGCTCGAAAGCGAAACCTCCGGATCGCAAAAGACGAGCTATGTCTACGACGTGCTCGGCAACCTCCTCTCCGTCACGTTGCCCGGCGGCAAATCGATCGCCTATGTGGTCGACGCCGAGAACCGCCGCATAGGCAAGAAGGTCAACGGCGCGCTAAGCGAGGGCTTCCTCTACGACGGCGACCGCATCGTCGCCCAGCTCAACGGCAACAACGACGTGGTCAGCCGCTTCGTCTACGCCTCAGGCGGCACCTCGCCCGACACCATGATCTCGGGCGGCGAAACCTACCGCATCTTTTCCGATCCGCTCGGCAGTCCGCGCGTCGTCGTCAACGCCGCCACCGGAGCCATCGCCGAGGA
>JASHQQ010000396.1 GCA_030039035.1 Acidobacteriaceae bacterium
AAGGCCGACTTCAACCGCGATAACGGCTGGGACAAATTGACCGCGCTCGGCTGGGAGACGGTGCGCGCGGTGGCGATCGACCAGGACTGGAGCGCGCTGCGGTTCCGGCGGTCGGAGTACGTGAAGGCGCGGTAGCCGGATGTTGTTTCTTCCCAGGTCCCAAACACAGGGACCTGGGGCACCCACATCTGTTGGGATGCCTTATTCCGCTTGAAATAATCCGGGTAACACTTCGCCGGCGTTGCCTTCGACGATCTGCGTGAAGGCTGCGGCGTTGAGCGGCGCTTCGGGGCCGATGTAGATTCTGCGTGCGCCGGCCTGGCGCGCCCAGTGGACGAAGTTCGCCGCCGGATAGACCGAACCGGAGGTGCCGACGACGATCATCACCGTCGAACGGGCGATCTCGCGCTCGATGCGGTTCATTTCCAGGGGCATCTCGCCAAAGAAGACGATGTGCGGGCGCAGGCGCGCGCCGCAGGCGCAGCGGCCCACCTCGTCCAGGCTGCGATAGACGGCGTGGTCCTCGACCGGCGGGCGGCCGCACCCGGCCTCGCAGCGCGACCTGGACAGCTCGCCATGCATGTGAATGAGACGCGCCGAGCCGGCGCGCTCGTGCAGGTCGTCGACGTTCTGCGTGCAGAGCAGGAAACGGTCGCCGAGCCTTTGTTCCAGCTCGGCGAGCGCGATATGCGCGGGATTGGGCTGCGCGGCGCGGCAGCTTTCGCGCCGCTCGGAATAGAACTTCCAGACCAGCCAGGGATTGCGATCGAGCGCCTCGGGCGTGCAGACATCTTCGATGCGATGCCCGGCCCAGAGCCCGTCGGAAGCGCGAAAGGTGGGCAGGCCGCTCTCGGCGCTGATGCCCGCGCCGGTAAGCACGAAGACGCGGTCGGCCGGCAAAATCGAGATTGGGGACATCAGCTGCTGAAAGCTCCTAGCTTCTAGCTCTTAGCTCCTAGCCATGAAATCCTGACTGGGACAATTGAGTTGATTCGGACTCGAAGGCGCCAACGACTGCCACGAACGAGCTAGCAGCCAAGAGCTAGAAGCTGACAGCTGCCTTCACGGCTCCAGCAGTATCTTCCCCGTCGTCCTGCGATCGGCCAGATCGGCCTGCGCCTGCGCCGCTTCGGCGAGCGGATACATGTGCTCGGTGCGCAGCTTGAGCTCACCCCTTGCGGCCCAACCGAGCACCTCGCCGGAGCGCCACTCGAGCTCGGCGCGCGTGGCAATGTAGTGCCACAGCGTGGGGCGGGTGATGAAAAGGGATCCCTTGCTGCTCAACTGGATCAGGTCGAACGAGGGCACTGGCCCGCTCGATGCGCCGAAAAGCACCAGCATGCCGCGCGGGCGCAGGCAATTCAGACTGGAGTCGAACGTTGTCTTGCCTACCGAGTCGTAAACCACATCGACACCCTTGCCACCGGTGAGCCGCTTCACTTCGGCTTCGAAATCCTTCTCGCTGTAGAGAATCACGTCATCGGCGCCCGCTTCGCGCGAAAGCTCCGCCTTGGCCCTGGTCGAAACGGTAGCGATGACGCGCGCGCCGATCCGCGCGGCCATCTGCGTGAGCAGCAGTCCCACGCCGCCGGCGCCGGCATGAACGAGCGCGGTGTCGCCGGCCTTGAGCGGAAACGTGGAGTAGGCGAGGTAGTGCGCGGTCATACCCTGCAACATGGCCGCCGCTGCCTGCTCGGGCGTAAGTCCGTCGGGGACCCTGACGAGTTGCGCCGCGGGAACCAGCGCGTATTCGGCATAGCTGCCCAGCACGCCGACGGATGCGACGGAATCGCCGGCCTTGAAGCCGTTCACGCCCGGCCCGAGTTCTTCCACCGTCCCGGCTGCCTCGCTGCCCAGGGTGAGTGGCAGCGCCGCCTTGTACACGCCTTTGCGAAAGTAGATCTCGATAAAGTTGACGCCGGTGGTTTCCACGCGGATCAACACCTGTCCCGATCCCGGCTGCGGGATCGGCAGATCGGCCAGTTGCAGGACATCCGGGCCGCCCGTCTCATGAATCTGGATGGCTTTCATCTCACGGCAAGGATGCACCTTGAGGGCGGGTCACTGCAAGAGAAACCGCGATCCGCCTCGTCACTGCCGACATTTGCGGGCATGGAGAGCAGCAACTTGAAGTGATATCGCCGGGGTCCATTCGCGTAGCTAGTAATTGCTGTCGCGATCCTCGGAAAGAATGCCGGGTTCTTCCGGCGCGCGCAGGCGGACGAGGCGATCGATGGCATAGGGCGAGCGGTTCTGCGAGGCGTAGTAGTGCCGCACCTGCAGTTCGCCGAGCAGGCCGATGGCGAGCATCTGGATGCCGGCGACGATGAGCACCGCGCCAATGACGAACATGGGTCCGTGCTGATCCATCACGTTCTGCTCCGGGTGCAGGATCTTGAGCGCAAGCAGAATTGCCGAGACGATGCTGCCGGCAAGGATGCCCAGCGCGCCGAACCCTCCGAAGAAATGGAGCGGCCGGCTCATGTACTTGAGCAGGAAACGGATGGTGAGCAGGTCGAAGAAGACGCGGAAGGTGCGGCCGATGCCGTAGTGGCTCTTGCCGCGCTCGCGATTCACGTTGCGGATCGGGATCTCGCAGATGGATGCACCGTACCAGCTCGCTAGCGCGGGGATGAAGCGGTGCATCTCGCCGTAAAGCGGGATATTCTGGATGACTTCGCGGCGATAGGCCTTGAATGTGGTGCCGAAATCGTGAATGTCCACGCCGGAGAGCCTGGCCATGAGCCAGTTGGCGCAGCGCGAAGGAATGCGGCGCATGACGAAGTTGTCGATGCGCTCCTTGCGCCAGCCGGAGACGACATCGTAGCCTTCTTCGAGCCGCTCGATGAACGCCGGGATGTCGTTGGGATCGTGCTGCAGGTCGCCGTCCATGGCGAAAATGAACTCACCCGAAGCGTTGTCGAATCCGGCAGCCAGCGCCGAGGTCTGGCCGAAATTGCGGCGCAGTTTGACCACGAGCACGCGGCTGTCGACGGCGGCGATCTCTTCCAGGAGCTTGTAACTGCGGTCGCTGGAGCCGTCATCGACCAGAACCAGCTCGAAACGGTCGCCCACCTGCTCCATCACCTGTTTCAGGCGCGCGTAAAGGGCGGTAACGTTTTCTTCCTCGTTGTGGAAAGGGACGACGATGGAATACTTCGGCATATCAACAGTATAGACTCCTGGCGTAAGCGAAAGGATGCCAGTATTTTGCGGGGGATTTGACTGTTAACGTGTCAGGATGGGTCTTCCATCAATATTCGATCCGAATCGACAGGCTTTGCGCCTTACCGCTCCAGCTCGTCGAGCATCGACTGCATCTCGCCCAGCGCGTGCCGGTTGCCGGTGCGTGCAGCGCACGCTATGCCTGCCTTGAGCCGCTGGATGGCTTCTGCGTTACGCTCCGCTTTGGCCAGCGTCTGCGCAGCCATGAAGTAGCCGGCCGTATAGTCCGGATCGTTGGCGATGAGCGTATCGAACTCCTGCAGCGCCTCGGCGATCTCGCCGCGCTTGACCAGTTCCATGGCGATGCCGTAGCGAGCGAAGCTGCTCTTGGGGTCGAGGGTGAGAATCTCTTTCAGTCCGGCGATCTTGTCCATCTGAGTCGGGTCCTGGCAGGTCTGCACCCTGGGCGATTTGCCGAATCGGCGGGGTTGCTGAAACGGGAACAGTGTACCTTGGAAATTGGCGGGCTGTCAGCGTCATTGTATCCGCTGCCGGCCCGCCTCGTAACGCGAAAATTTCAGGAAGGAAACGGAGCAGGAAATTCCATGAGTTCCGGTGAAAGCGGTCCGGGCTTCCGCACCGTGGCGGAATCGCAGTCGGAGATGACCGAGATTGTGCTGCCCAACGACGCCAATGTCCTGGGCAACCTGCTGGGCGGTCGGCTGATGCACTTTATCGACCTGACCGGCGCACTGGCAGCGTACCGGCACTCGCGAACGCACGTGGTGACGGCGGCGATGGATCACATCGATTTCATCCAGCCGGTGCACGTCGGCGATCTGCTCAACCTCAGGTCGAGCGTCAATCGCGCCTTCACCACCTCAATGGAAGTCGGCGTGAAGGTGTGGGTGGAGAATGCGCAAACCTCAACCATGCTGCACGTGGCCAGCGCGTACCTTGTCTTCGTCGCCATCGACCAGAACGGCCGCCGCGTGCGCGTGCCCGAGCTGAAACCCATCACCGCCGACGAACAGCGCCGCTTCTCCGACGCCCTTCTGAGGCGAGAGCATCGCGAGGCCGAGGCGGCGCGGCGCAAAAAGGCGCGGATCATCGCCGCGGCGATCGATGCGGCGGCGAATCCCTGATCCAGACTCATGCTCCGCGCGGGATCCAATTGATGACGAGTCCCGACACTTCGGCGGCGCAGGCTTCGGGGTTTCCCCGCCGCATCATATGCCTCACCGACGAGACCGCCGAGACGCTCTACCTGCTCGGGGAGCAGGAGCGCATCGTGGGAGTGACCGGCTATGCGACGCGGCCGCCGGAAGTGCGAAAGAAGCCGCGCGTTTCGGCCTTCAGCAGCGCAAAGTTCGATGCCATTCTCGAATTGAAACCCGATCTGGTTTTGACATTTTCCGATGTGCAGGCAGAGATCGCGCGCGAGCTCGTATCGCGAGGCGTTACGGTGCTGAGCTTCAACCAGCGCACCATTGCCGGCATCTTCGACATGGTTGGCGCGCTTGCACGTCTTGTGGGGAAGCAGGCCGAAGGCAAAGCGCTCGTCGATGAGCTGGCTCGCGGGATCGACGAGATCGCCGAAGCCGCCAAGCAGTTCCCGCGGCGGCCGCGAGTCTTCTTCGAGGAGTGGAACGATCCGCTGATCAGCGGCATCGGCTGGGTTGAGGAACTCATCGAGGTTGCCGGCGGCGAGCCGGTGTTTCCGGAGTTGCGTGGATGCGGCAAGGCGAAGGACCGCGTGGTGGACCCGGCCGAAGTAGTCACACGCGATCCGGATGTCATTCTGGCCTCGTGGTGCGGCAGAAAGGTGAACAAGGAGAAGATCGTTTCGAGGCCGGGCTGGGCGGCGATCCGCGCTGTTCGCGAAGGCCATCTTTACGAGATCAAGTCGGCGATTATTCTGCAGCCGGGGCCTGCCGCGCTCACCGATGGCGTGCGGGCGATCCACTCGATCCTTGCGGGCGTCGCCGGCGCAGCTTCCGCAACCGGCGCAACAGATGCTGCTCCGGTAGAATCGAAAAGGAAGCGGGCCGAGGAAATTGCGCTTCTACGTAAGGGATCTCGTGCTTCCTTAAAGTAGTTCGGCAAGGAATGTGCGGCGCAGGCTCGCGCAAAGGAGTACATCGCAACTATGGCTCACGGACATGCCATGCCTGCCCCTGTGGCTTTGCCGGGGGTGTCGAAGATCGTTGCCATCGGTTCGGGCAAGGGAGGCGTTGGAAAGACCACCATCGCCGTCAATCTCGCCATCGCGCTCTCGCGGCTGGGCCAGCGCGTGGGCCTGATGGATGCCGATGTCTACGGCCCCAACGTACCGCTGATGATGGGTTCGAGCCAGCAGCCGCGCGTGGATGCCGAGAACCGCATCGAGCCCAACCTGACGCATGGCATCAAGACCATCTCCATCGGTTACATCTCGCCCGGCGACAAGCCGATGGTGATGCGCGGGCCCATGCTGCACCAGATCGTGCGGCAGTTTCTGCAGCAGGTCAACTGGGGCGAGCTCGACTACCTGATTGTCGATCTGCCGCCCGGCACCGGCGACGTCGTCATTTCATTGGTGCAGACGGTTCCGCTTACGGGCGCGGTGGTTGTTTCGACGCCCAGCGACGTGAGCCTGCAGGATGCGCGCAAAGCGCTGGAGATGTTTGCGCAGGTGAACGTCGAGGTGCTGGGCATCGTCGAGAACATGAGCCACTTTACCTGCCCGCATTGCCACCAGCAGATCGATATCTTCTCGAAGGGCGGAGCCGAGCGCACGGCGCAGCAGTTCGGCGTGCCGTTCCTCGGCGCGATCGAGCTGATCCCCGCGATTCGCGAAGGCGGCGATCGAGGGTTGCCGGTCACGCTTGCCGGACCCAAGAGCCCGCAGGCGGCCGAGTTCTACGAGGCGGCCAAGAAGCTGATGGAGCGCGCCGAAGAAGCCGCCGCGGCCAGTACGGATGTGATCGAGATCAGCTAGCTACTTCTTCACTCGGCTTCGGATGTTCCCACCCTTTCGGCAAGAAACGCCGAAAGGATGGGGCACGGAACAATCAATTACTTCGTTCGCTCAAAGCCAACAAAGGAAGGGCGTCCGAGATTCGCTTACCGCCAGTGCCCTTCGACCAGGACCCAGCCACCGGGCCGATGCACCCAACGATGCGGAACCCAGACCGCTGCCGGACGCGGCGGAGCGACCCACACGCCGGGAACCCAGACGTAATGCGCGCCGTCCCAGCGGTGGTAGCCGGCGGTCCATACCCAGCCGGGATGCGGGCGCGGGCCGGGATGCTCGACCATGCGAGCCGGCGGATGGTCATGAACATAGACCTGCGCAAAAGAGGCCGCAGGCAATAGCGCAAACGAAAGCAACGTTGCCCATACGAGTTTTTTCACGGCGATTCAACTCCTTCAGCAACAAATTACCAGAACCGGGCATGCATTCCGGCGTCGTTCAATTCAACGTTGGCGCGCGAGAATAGTTGCGGCGCCCGGCGACGCCTAGCGGAGTCCGGCAAGCAGGGCAGCGTCACTGCGCATAGCTCTTGACCCACTCCACGATCGACCGCACTCCCACGCCGCTGGGGCCCCTGGCGATGTAAGGCTTGGCGTCGTCGATCCACGCCATTCCGGCGATGTCGAGATGAATCCAGGGCGTGTCTTCGGCGAATGCGTGCAGAAACTCCGCCGCCGTGATGGCTCCGCCGTAGCGACCGCCGGTGTTTTTGATGTCGCCGATATCGCTCCTGATCATCTCGGCATATTCCTCGCCCAGCGGCATGCGCCAGAACTTCTCACCGGAGACAGCGAGACCCGTCTCGAACCTGGTAAAGGTTGCGTCGTCGTTCGAAAACGCTCCCGCGTTGTGGATGCCGAGCGCGATGCCGATGGCGCCGGTGAGCGTGGCGGCGTCGATCAGGTGGGTCGCGCCGAGTTGCCGCGCGTACGCCAGTCCGTCGGCCAGCACCAGCCGGCCTTCGGCGTCGGTGTTGATGATTTCGATCGTCTTGCCCGGCCGGTCTGGAGCGATGGGCATCGCGGTCTGCACGTCGCCGGGCTTCTGCGCCTTGCCATCGGGCATGTTCTCGGCGGCGCAAACGATACAAAGAACGCGCACGCGCGGCTTGAGCAGCGCGATGGCGCGCATGGCGCCGATCATGGCCGCGCCACCGGCCATGTCATATTTCATCTTTTCCATGTTGTCGGAGGGCTTGATCGAAATGCCGCCGGTATCGAACGTGATTCCCTTCCCGACCAGGCCGAGCATGGGACCATCGGTTACGCCGTCGGGCTCGTAGCGGAGCACAATCAGCGCCGGCGGCTCGGCCGAGCCTTGCGAAACGCTCCAGAAGGCGCCCATCCTGAGCTCGTGAAGCTTTTCGGTCGAGTAGACCTCAGCCTTGAGCCCGACTTCTGCCGCCATGGCGGCGGCGCGCTCGCCGAGGATCGTCGGCGTCAGCTTGTTTCCAGGTTCATTCACCAGAGAGCGGGTGAAGTTCTGGCTTTCGCCGATGACGATGCCTTCGGCAAACGCCGATTCCACAAAAGGCTTGGCCACATCCGCAACCGCCGAGACGGTGAAGGATTGAATGCTCTGGTCCTTGCGGTCGCTGCGATAGGTGTCGGGGTCGAAATCGCCGGCAAGGGCGCCTTCGACGGCGGCGCGGGCGCTGGGAGCTTCGGGCAGTTCCGGCGAGGCGGGCAGCGCGAAGACCAGTTCCCGTATCCCGCGCGGCTTGGCAAAACGGACCGCGGTCCCCGCGGCGCCGCGGACCGAATGAACCGTGGCCTTGGACTGTTTGCCCAGACCGACGATCAGCAGCCGTCTGGCTGCCAAGCCGGCCGGTGAGTGGAGCAACACCGTCTCGTTGGCGCCGGCCTTGAATTCGCCACTTGCCAGGACGGTGGCTGCGGCCGAATGCACAGCTTCGTCGGCAGCAAGGAGGGTCGGCTGCGCCTTGGCGTCGGGGCCTTTGGCGGTCTGCAAGTCAAAGGCCGGCACGGCCAGCAGTTCGGTTTCGATTCCGGCGAGGGGAGCAAAGGAAAGTTCAGTGTGCATAACGCGATTGTTGCATCCGAAAACCGGGAGCGCGCAAGGCGAGCCAATTACTTGTCATCTTTGGAATGTTGTGACAAAATCTGACGATATGGAAGATTCCAGGATGAATGACAGAGATCCCGTCCACGCCAGGGCGTCTCTGAATGCAAACGGACGCATCGTCATACCTGCGACCCTTCGCAAAGAGCTGGGACTCAAGGCCGGCGACACGATTCTGATGGAGGCCGAAGACGGCATTTTGCGCATCGAGTCGGTCCCTGCGCGGATCGCCAGAGTTCAGCGCCAATTTGCGCACCTGGCGAGACCCGGGGGACCTCTTGCCTCCGACGAACTGATCGCGGAACGTCGGGAAGAGGCGCGGCGCGAAGAAGAGGAAGTGCAGCGATCGCTGCGCGGGGAGCGGCTGAGGAAAGAGGGAAAGATTGCCTGACGCTGCCGCTGCACTCGATTCGTCGGCCATTCTCGCCGTGTTGCTGAACGAGCCTGGCGGATCGCGGGTCACGCCGGTCCTGCAAAATGGGGTTCTAAGCTCCGTCAATCTTGCCGAGGTCCACACAGCGTTGCTTCGACGTGGGGAGGAATCCATTTCGGCATGGAAGGGAATCACAGCATTGCCGATTGAAGTCTGTCCTGTCACCCAGCAACAGGCAAGAACCGTCGCGGAGCTCGAGGCCGCGACCAGACGTTTCGGATTGTCTCTCGGCGATCGCGCCTGCCTGGCGCTGGCCATCGAGCGCAGGGCCAGGGTCTATACCACGGACCGCACCTGGAAGAGTCTCTCCCTCGGGCTTGAAATCGAGGTGATCCGGTGACTGCCTGGGGTCGTCGGTTAAGGTCCGGGGTTGCCCGGTCTTACACGTCACTCCACCTTTACGAAGAATCGACTTGTTTCGACAGCATCGCGACTGTTGAACCCTTGCGAGGACGGTCAAGATGAGCGTTGGCGGCTGGCGTGTTTATTGGGCCTTCACGGGGCTTCTGTTCGCTTGCGCACTGTATTTCGCGGCTCGGCAGTTTGCCCAAGGCTCGACATCCTTCCCTGAGGCTCTCAGCCTGGTTGCCTGCATCTTTGCGTTGGGCGTCGTTGCCAGCAATTATCGTAGGAACCTGGCGTTGGAGAGGACCATGTTCGGATGCTCGTGCGCGGCTTTGGCGCTCAGTCGTTGGGAGCGGCACCACGACATCTTTACGACACTGCCCTGGCTTTTCATTGCATTGGTTTTCGGCGCGAGCGCCTGGCAGACGTGGAGAGACCAACTATCCGTGGCAAATCCCGGCGTTGACCTCGGTCGCGTGCGCGAGGGCGAATGATCCGGGCGGCCGAGCGAGCTATCGCCCCATCCGGCGCTTGCTGGCGTTGATCGCCGACCGAGCCTCGCGGTCGGCCTCGCGCCGGCGCTCGGTTTCGCGCTTGTCCCAGTCCTGCTTGCCCTTGGCGAGGGCCAGCTCGCACTTCACCCGGCCGTTTTTGAAGTAAAGACGAACGGGGATGAGCGTGTGACCCTTGATCTGCGTCTTGGAGTGTAGCCGGCGAACCTCGTCCCGATGCATGAGCAGCTTGCGTGTGCGCAGAGCGTCGTGGTTGGCAATATTTCCGTGCGAATAAGGGCCGATATGCACGTTGAGCAGAAACGCCTCTCCATCCTTGATGAGGCCATAGGCGTCCTTCAGATTCGCCTTGCCCTCACGGATCGACTTGACCTCGGTGCCGCGCAGGGCCACGCCCGCCTCGAAGCGCTCGAGAAGAAAGTAATTATGGCCGGCGGCGCGGTTGTGCGCGGCGTCGCGTTCGCCGCTCGCCACCGGGTCGCGCGGCTTGAGGGTCTTTTTGGCCGCGGGCGCGCCGGGCGGGGCGATGACGTGGCTGGACTGGCGAGGCATGGGGCACGCTCTTCGAGTCTTCATCGTAGCATCGGCGCAGGTTGTGGACTCTGCGCAGCGGGGCATTGCTAAAATGAGGCATCTTGGCTTGAATGTACTTCACCCGCCAGTACGCGTCGCCGCCGGCCGGCGCCAACTCCACGGCGCGACTTCCCTGGCCGGATTGGGGAGGGCGGCGCATCGGAGTTCGATGAACGGTTCCGTGCTTCCGCGCCTCAGGGCGGCGTTGCTGGCCGCAATTCTTGCGTTCGTGTTCGCGGTGGTCATTAACGGCTCGCCGCTCCATGCGCAGTCGGCCAAGACGCTCTACAAGCGCGGCGAGG
>JASHQQ010000397.1 GCA_030039035.1 Acidobacteriaceae bacterium
ATGTCCTGGTTTCGGGGCTGGCATATCCGGAAGGAAAATGCGGACAGATCCCAAGTGTATGGCGACAGGGCGGGCTCTCCGTTGTGCTATCGCGTTACATACTGGACGAGACGATTCGTGTGCTCCCCCGTTTTTCTCGCATCACGCTGACCGCCGAAGAGATTCGTGACCTCGCCGACAGCTTTCTGTTTCTGACGGAGATTGTCGATCCGGGGTCAGAAGTCGAAGGTCGCTTGCGCGATTCGGGCGATCAGCAGGTTCTGGCAACTCTGCGAGCATCCCATGCGGATTACCTGGTGACCGGCGACAAAGATCTTCTCGCGCTCTCCGATCGATATCCGATCATCACCCCGGCCGCATTTTGGGCAAAGCACGGCGGCTGAAGCAATTCCCGAGTCAGTGTATCCCGAATTCGCCGCACTTGAGCCGACGCGACTCCACGGAGCGGCGACCTTGCACGGAAACCAAAAGGCCACGGCAACTCAGGAATTGCCGTAAGATCCACCGCGGCGCTGAATCAGGATCGAATGCAGAATCCTGGTTTCTTCACTCCCATCCTCCCGATCCCACGAATCCCGCCCAGTACCAGGGGTGAGTGCTTTGGCCCGCGGCGCGCCGCTCGAGCAGCAGCGTGCGCGAAGCGGTCCACACGGCGTCGGCGGTGGAAGCATGGCGGCCGAGCCTTTGCGCGTAGAGCTGACGCATGAAGCGGCGCGTTGCGTTATCGTCGACGGGCCACAGCGCCATCACGATGCTGCGGGCACCGGCGACGCGAAAGGCGCGTTCGAGCCCCAGCACCCCCTCGCCGTCCTGCAGCACGCCGTTGCCCGTGTTGCAGGCGGAAAGAACCGCCCAGTCGACGCCGCCCAGATCGAGCGACGCGATTTGCTGCGCGGTCAGGATCGACGCTTCGTGTTCCTGGTTGACGCCGGCGAAGACCAGACCGGAGTGCAGCAGCGGATTGCCGTTGCCGCAGCTTTTGTCGAGAACAAAAGCATGCGTCGCCACATGAAGCACGCGGTTGCGTTCGGCTTCGACGAGAAAACGATCGCGGGTGGCATCCGCTCCCGTGACCAGCGACGAAGGTTCGCCGCGATTCCAGCGGCGCCAGGCGGAGTCGATGTCGGAGACTTCGCGCGCCGAACCCGGCAGGGGCTGAAACTGCAGGCTGAGAAGCCGATCGCAGGCGACAGGAGCATCGCGCAGGGGCGACCGGGGCGGATCGCCAGGCGGTGCGGTTGCGGGCCGGTTGTTGAGGGCCAGGTTGAACTGCGGGCTGCCGAAGGCGAGAAGTCCGGCCTTCCGTGTCGCCGCATCCGACGGGATCAGATCGCGCTCGCTGGTGAGGATGTGTATGACCGGCCCATGCTCCACCAGGTATCCCTTGCCATAGGGAAGGCTGCCGAAAGGTATCAGATTCAGATCGCCGTCGGGCACGACCAGCACCAGCTTCGCGTCTCCGATTTCGGGTTGCAACGGATCCCAGACGCGCTCGCGCAGCTCCAGCGCGGCCTGGCGCCAGGCGCGCTCATTGCGGATCGCACCCAGCCCGCCGGAGTGAGCTTCGGAGTCGGCCGTGGCCCGGGCGCGCTGGACGAGCGCTTCGATGGGCGCCGCCTCGCCGAGATCGAAGACGCGGATGCGGTCCGAGCCTGGATGGAGAGTGAATGCAGCATAGCAGCGCGCCGAGTGCGAAATCATCTTTCCCGGCTCGAACGTCCTGCGCCGATATTGCACATAGGAGACGAGCACGGCTTGAGCCGGCACGTGCTGGCGCAGGTCGGCCAGCTCGACGGCGCGCGCGCGCTGGTCCTCCCGGAACTGCAGGCTGCGCTCGGCCAGTTGCCGCTCGATCCGCTCCATGCGGGCGGTCGCGTCGCTGTAGCTCTGTCCGGAGCCGGCCGCATTCTGCGCGGCGCCGGTCGAGGCCAGGGCGGCGGCGCGTTCCTTGTCCAGTTCGCCGAGCAGCGCGGCGATCTGCGGGTCCTTGTTGCGATTCAGGCTCGCCTGCCGCCTGGCCATTTCATCGGCCACGAGGGCGCGCGAACGGATCATCTCCTGGTAGATCGCGTCGATACCCAGCCGGGGACGACCGATGACGAGGGAAAGCCCGTCGTCCAGGCCGGTCGTCAAATCGGATGCCAGCGCCAGGGCTTGTCGCTCCGGCAGCACGCGAACGGCCAGGGTGAAGGCCTCGCGGAGCGTGAGATGCGAGTCAAGATCGAGATCGAGCGCCTTCGCCAGCTCGCCCGACGCAGCCAGTTCGCCGGCATAGACCCGTTCCACTCCCGCGGTACGGGTGTGTTTCGGTCCGTACCACTTGCGAAACAGCGCCAGACCGGATTCGTACCCGGCGGCGGCTTCGGTGAACCTGCCTGCGCGGCCATAGAGTTCGGCCAGATTGATGGTTGCGTAGCCCACCTGGATGCTGTCGGCGCCATAGATATCGGTGCTCAGGGCGAGGGACTTCTTCAGGTGCGGCAGCGCCTCGTCGGGCTGTTTTTCGCGGATGAAGAACGCGCCCGCATTGCTCTCCAGAATGGTCATCGGCGCCGACGGCTTGGTCTGCCGATCGACGATCGCGATCGACTCCAGAACCGCTGCCCGCGCGCCGGCGTGGTCGTTCAGCCTGAGACGGATCTGCGCCAGGTCCTGCAGCATGGAAGCCAGATACAACTCGTTTTCGGTGTGCGAGACGCGGATCGCCGCGACCGCGGTCTCGGCGGCGCGCAGGGCGCAGGGCAGGTCATTCAGCTCCCAGCACAGCTTGTCCAGGGCATCGGCGGTCTCGGCCATCTCGCGCGTGCCCGGCGCGGCGCGCTGCGCGATCTCCATCGCCTGCTCGGCCAGAGGGCGGCCTTTTTCCGACTGGTCTTCGGCGAGATAGACCTTGGCTTCGCCGGAGAGAGCCTCCGCGTAGAGGATCGACTCTTTTCCGCCGATGGTTTCGCTCATGGCCACGGCCCGCTCGGCCATCTCCAGGGTTTCGGCGCTGGTTTTGCGGCCCACGCATTCGCGCTGCACGAGCAGGAGCAGGGCATCGACGACCTCCGGCGTGTTGCCGGGGTGCGCAGCTTCGGCCGCGCGCAAGCCTTCGCGCGCTTCGTCCACGGGATCGGAGGATTTTTGGGTTTGCGCAGCCGACGACTGCGGCCTCATGGTGGGGCAAAGGAGAAAGCACAGGAGAAAAACCGCGTAACCGGTGCGGAGCGCCGGAACCGCGCGCGGAGTCCGTACCGCGGAGAATGCGGCCGGATCCGGGCCAGTTGCGCGATTCACCGTCCGGCGCTCTCCGGCCTTTCCGTATCGTCTCCCGGCGTTCCGCCGAAAAGCTCGCGGACCTTGCGATCCTCGTCGCGGGCCCTTTGCTCCAGATCGCCCTGCAGGGCGACGGTCTGCACCAGGTAGCGATGCGCGGCGGCCGGATTGTCGATGGCGAGCGCGATTTGCGCTTCGTAATAGAGAGCCGATTCCTGTTGCGGCGAATCCCCGGCAGCCGCCACCCTGCGCATGCCCGCGGCAGCCGCAGGCAGGTCGCCGAGGTGCATTTCGCAGGCTGCGCAATAGAAACGGGCGGCGCCTGCGTCCTCAGATTGCGCGGGCACCCGGGTCAACTCGGCCACGGCGACGCGGCAGTCGCCCTTCTCGTAGTCCTTCATTCCCGACTGGAACTGCGCATCCTCCTGGGCTCCGCGCAGATTGGGCGCGACAAACGGCGGCAGGGCCAGATCGGCCAGTTGGGAGGGTTTGAGCTTCGCCGGCGACAAGCCAGCCGCCGGAATGGCCATATTCGCTTGCGGAAGCGCGGCCGGCGCAGCCCGCGCTACCGGCGATGGCTTCGGCCCCGGATGAAGCGCGCGAAAGGAAAAGACAGCGGCCGCGAACACAATCGCGGCTGCGGCGCCCAGGGCGAATGTCCTCGCCGGCAGGATCGTCAAGCCTTTTCGCCCCGCTTTCACATCCTTGTCCGAAGGAAGCCGGGAAAGAGCCGCCCTCATCGCCTGAAGATCCTGGAGGTAGGCGAGACAAACCGGGCACTCAAGGAAATGTGCCTCAAAACGCTCCGCCTGATGTTCGGGCAATGCGCCTTCGACATACGGCAAAGCGCAAAGTTCGGCAGGTGTTCCAGTGCAGCTTTTCATTCTGTCTGCCCCGTGACAAGGTGGATTGCAGATGCGGATTGTGACCGGGCGCGTATCGAATCCATCACCCTCCGTGTGGCGCGCAGCTTTCGCTGCCGCACGACCTCCGGCTTGAGCAGGAGCTTCTGCGCAATGACCCCGGGCTTGAGGCCGTCGACCAGCGTCATTTGCAGGATGGTCCGATCGATGACCTCCAGCCCGGCAATGGCGTTCATGGCTGCCGATTCCCGCTCCGCGTCCTCCAGCTTAGAGGCAGCCGCGCCCAAATCCGGCAGTTCGTCGGGAAGTTCGAGCGAATCGGGCTGACGCGCCAGGGTGCGAAAGTGGCTGTTGAGCAGATTGCGGGCGATCCCGTGCACGAAGGCGGTCAATTTCGAGGGCTCGCGCAATTGTCCGCGCCGCAGGGCGCAGATGGATTCGATGAGTACGTCCTGGAGCAGATCGGCGGCGAGGTCCGCATTGCGCGTCCGCGCCAGCAGCAGGGCGCGCAGCCTGGGCAGATAGCGGTCGACAAAGGCCTGTTCCGCATCGCGGTCTCCCTGGGCGACGGCCTCGGCCATGCGTATCTGATCCCGCCCGGACCGTTCCGGCAAGATCCAGTCATCGCCGTTGCGGTCTTCGCTCATCCACGCTGCCTTTCCGTGTCAACGGGTGTGGGTCCGGCCATTTTCCCATGCCAATTGCGAACGACAGCCTGGCCGGACAATCGGAAACCGATCGTATCGTGCGGCTGGGCCAGGTTGCGTTTCAGATGGATGCAGTTGAAGTTATAAGTCGAGAGACTGATCGGTCGCCGCGCGACCTTGTCTCTTTCTCGATAAGAAACGCCGGTGGTGCCATTGCGCTCAGTTTCGAGCACGGACCGGGTTCGACAAGTAACCTGTAGCTGCTCGGTCCAAAGAGCCTATCGGGAGCAATCGGGAAGAATGCCTTCGCGCCCTGCGCAAAAGGCAGGCCCCTGCCTTCGGGATCGGCCAGGTACTACAAAGCCACGTTCAGCGCATGCGGGCGCGCGAGGCGCCGGCCCCGCTGCCCTTGCGAGCCGTATAACAATCGCGGCAGTAGACCGGACGATCCCCCCGCGGCTCGAAGGGTACGGTCGTGGGCTGGCCGCAGCCGGAGCAAATCACAGGCGTTCCCTGAGCCGGAGCCGCGCGGTAACCGGAACCCCCTCCCTGATCGTTCTTCTTGGCCTGCCGACAGGGCTTGCAGCGCTTCGGCGTCGAAAATCCGCGTTCTTGAAAGAATGCCTGGTCTGCAGCGGTGAAGGTAAAGTCCTGCCCGCAGTCGCTGCAAGTGAGCTGAATATCTCCGGCCATGGGGTTCCTCGTTCCTCGTGTGGAGATTGTACGGCACAATATATGCTTTTCGCGCAAGGAATCTTATCGGAGATGGAAAAGTTAATCTTCCAGGGGAAAAACCTCTCAGGAAAACCTTTCCTTCGATCGCCCCGCCGGGCACAATAGACTCGTTCAAGCGGGAAGATACACAAAATGGAAGAGCCGCCGGTCATTCTCAGCGAAAATGCCAGGAAGCCGGGCGCGGAATCCGAGGCGGAAACCATTCGCCGCATCCTCGCCGGCGAACGCAGCCTCTTCCATGAGCTGTTCCGGCCCTGCGAGCGGCCTGTCTATCTTTTGCTTCTCACGCTTTTGAAGAATGAGGCCGAAGCCGAGGACGTTGCCCAGGAAACGGCGATCAAAGCCTATCTGAACTTGCGAAACTTCCGCGGAGATTCGCAGTTCCGCACCTGGGTGCTCTCGATTGCCCGCAACGAGGGCCTGGGCAGATTGCGCAAGCTGGGGACGCGCCGGGAAGAGTCGCTCGACGCCGGCGCCGACGACGCGACCGGCGACTTTACTCCGGCGATCCTGACAAGCTGGCGCGAAGTTCCGGCCGAAGCCCTGGAGCGCAAGGAACTGGGCGCGATGCTGCGCAAGGCCGTGAACGGGTTGCCGGAGATTTACCGTAACGTTGTGCTGCTCAGGGACATCGAAGAAATGGATATACGGGAAACGGCGGCTGCGCTGGAAATAACCGAAGGCGCGGTGAAGGTGCGGCTGCACCGGGCACGCGCCCTGTTGCAGAAGGCGCTGGCGCCGCAGTTGGGAGCGTTCGCGCCCAAACGGAAGGGGTGGTTTGGGGGGCGCGCATGAGGATCGACTGCCAACACGTGTGGGAGCACATCTCGGCGTATATCGACGGCGAGGTGGAAGCGGTGTTGCGCGCCGAGATCGATCGCCATCTCGAGACCTGCGAGATTTGCTCCGCGATTCTCGACTCCACGCGCAACGTCGTCGTGCTGGTTGCCGACGATCGCGTCTTCGAGTTGCCGGCCGGATTCAGCCGGCGACTACACGACCGGCTTGGGAGGGAGATGGAACTCGCCGGACCGTAGGGCCAAGGCGTCTGCGTGGGAGCGGTTTCGAAGTCGGCTTCAAAAGGCCCGTGGCTGAAGCCACGTCGGTGTCTTGCGTTGAATTCGGCAGCCTGAAGGCTGCCGCTCCCTCCAATTCGAACACCCGATCGCAGACTTTCGTAACTCGATCCCTCATTGACAGTTTGCTCGCCAAGGGACCATTCTGTTGGGCGGTTTTTTCCCGAGCCGGCGCATTCGCGCGTAACGGCGCGCTGAAATTCATCACAAGAGAATGAGGCAAAGTGCCGGCAAAGCACCTTCTTTCGAGGAGCCCTCCCCATGCATCGACTTCCAGTTACGCTGGCGATCGCGGCCGCAATCGCTCCGGCGTTTCTTCAGGCGCAGGACTTCAAGAAGAACGTCATTTACCAGATTGTCACCGACCGGTTCCACGACGGCGACACGACCAACGACAATCCGGCCGAAAGCCCCGGCCTCTTCGACTCGACGCACACGCAATGGCAGGCTTACTGGGGCGGCGACTTTGCCGGCATCCAGCAACAGCTTTCATACATAAAGGGCATGGGCGCGACGGCGATCTGGGTTTCGCCGGTGGTCAACAACGAAAACCTGAACTGCGCCAGCTCCGGCATCTCCGCGCCCTACCATGGCTACTGGGCGCGCGACTTCATGAATATCGAGGAGCACTTTGGCGACAACACGAATTCCTTCGCGGCTTTTGACAGCCTCGTTTCGGCGCTGCACTCGAACAACATGAAGATCATTGTCGACGAAGCGAATAACCACTCGAATCCGGATAACTGCGGCGAGATGGGCTCTCTCTATAACAACGGCACGTTCATGGCCGCGGCCAACAACGACCCCAACGGCTACTTTCACCACAACCCCGATATCTCCAATTACAACGACCGCTACCAGTTGCAGTACTACACGCTGGAAGACCTGACCGATCTCAACCAGGAAAACTCGACCATCGACGCCTATCTTAAGAGCGCGGCGGCGCAATTGCAGAGCCACAGCGTCGACGCGTTCCGCCTGGATGCGGTGAAAGACGTCACCTGGGGATGGGAATACTCTTTTGCCAATTCGGTCTTCAACAATGCGCCGTCGTTTCTCTTCGGCGAGTGGGACCAGAGCAACACCAGCGACCCGCTCTACCCCGATTCCTATAAATTTGCGAATTTGAGCGGCATCTCGCTGCTTGACTTTCCCCTGAACACGGCAATCCGCGACGTCTTCGCCAGCAACAACGCATTCAGCGAGATCGACTCGACGATCAACACCGAGAACAGCAACTTCACTTACCCCAACGATCTCGTCACCTTCTTCGATAGCCAGGACGAATCGCGATTTCTCACGCTGAATGACGATCAGAACCGCGTGCAGGAGGCAATGGCGTTTCTCCTTACCGGCCGCGGCATTCCCATCCTCTTCTACGGCGACGAGCAGTATCTCT
>JASHQQ010000398.1 GCA_030039035.1 Acidobacteriaceae bacterium
GACGGGAACGGGGCCCCGGTGGGGGGACTGACCCGCGAGGATTTCTCCCTTACCGAAGACGATCGAGCGCAACAGATCGCCATCTTCGAGCGGCGATCGGAGATGCCGTTGAATCTGACACTGGCCATCGACACGAGCGATAGCGTCGCCAAAGATCTCGAGCTGGAACAGCATGCGGCGCGGCGATTTGTGCAGACCATTCTGCGCCCGCAAGACCAGATGAGCCTGATGGAATTTGCTTCCGATGTGTGGGTGCTTGCGTCGTTCACCAACAAGGTGAGTCATATCGAGCGCGGAATCGCTCGGCTGCGGGGCGGCGGAGGCACGGCCTTCTACGACGCGATTGTGCTCGGCTCACAACAACTCGGCCGCCAAGCAACGGGGCGCAAGGTTCTGGTTGTGGACTCCGACGGCGACGATACGGTCAAGAGGTACATCTATGACCAGGCATTGGAGCAAGCTCTGCGCAACGACGTGATGATCTACAGCCTGATCGACGTGCCCATTGAAGCCAGCGCCGGGCGCGACCTGCGCGGCGAGCACGCGCTCATCACTCTGGCCGAGCAGACCGGCGGCAAAAGCTTCTACGTAAACGACGGTGGTCTGGACAAATCGTTCGCTCAGGTGAGCGAGGACCTGAGAACGCAGTATTTTATGGCCTACTATCCTCGCAACCAGGAAGCCGGCACGAATTTTCACCGCATTCGGGTGACCGCGCCAAAGGCTGCGTCGGCGAGCTATACCATTCGCTGTCGCACGGGGTATTATTCGGATTCGCCGAGTCAATAAAAACCGGTGGCGATTCCAGGCATTCCCGATCCGCGCGCGCTCTTGTGGTTACAATGGTGCGGCATTGCATCCTGACTTCATCCGTCATCTAAACTTCCCCGGAGCCGGACGTGCGTTACCCCGAGGCTTACTTCGGTGAACTCTGGATCACCCGCCTGCTTCTGCAGCGGGGCATGGCCGCGATCTACTTTGTCGCCTATCTCGCCGTCCTCCGCCAGTTCAAGACGCTGCTCGGCGAGCGCGGGCTGCTTCCGGTTCCGGGCTATCTCAAAAGCGTAAGCTTTCGCGAATCGCCCAGCCTCTTCCACTGGCGATACTCCGACCGCCTGCTCGACGCCGTTGCCTTCGCCGGCCTGGTCGTGGCGCTGTGCGCGGTCTGCGGTCTTACCGAGGCCGGCCCGCTCTGGCTCTCGTTCGCCGCGTGGCTTTTGCTCTGGGTCCTCTATCTTTCCATCGTCAACGTGGGGCAAAGGTTTTATTCCTTCGGCTGGGAGTCGATGCTGCTCGAGGCCGGTTTCTTCACCGCGTTCCTCGGCCCTGCGCGCGTGCGCCCCTCCATCGTGCCGGTTCTCATACTCCGCTGGATGCTCTTCCGCACCGAGTTGGGCGCGGGGCTCATCAAGCTTCGCCACGATCCCTGCTGGCGCAACCTCACGTGCCTCTTCTACCACTACGAAACGCAGCCCCTGCCCAACCCGCTGAGCTGGCGCTTCCATCGCATCCCGCACCCGCTGCAGCGCGCCTCGGTGCTGTTCAGCCACTTTGTGCAGATCGTCGCGCCCTTCGGCCTCTTCGCGCCGCAGCCGGTCGCCTCCGTCGCCGGCTGGCTCATCGTCTTTCACCAGCTCTGGCTTATCGTCAGCGGCAACTACTCGTGGCTCAACTGGCTCACGGCAGTTCTCGGCATCGCCGGCTGCAGCGACCGCATTCTCTCCTTCGTTGCGCCCCTGCACGCGCCGCCGCTCGCGCCCGCGCCTTTGCTGTTCAGGATTCTCCTCGTCGCGCTCGCCGCAGCTACGGCGTTCCTCAGCATCAAGCCCGTCCTGAATCTGATTTCGAAAAACCAGTTGATGAACTTCAGCTACAACCGCCTTCACCTCGTCAACACCTACGGCGCGTTCGGGCGCGTGGGGCGCGAGCGTTACGAGATCGTCATCGAAGGTACATCCGAGGGACTCGTCACGCCGCACACTCAATGGCAGGCGTATGAGTTCAAGGGCAAGCCCGGGGACCCCATGCGCAGGCCGCCGCAGGTCGCGCCCTATCATCTCCGCCTCGACTGGCTGATCTGGTTTTTGCCTTTCTCGGTTGCGGTCACCGGCAACGGGATCCACGCGTGGCGGCACGATCTCTGGTTCCTGCGCTTCATTCAAAAGCTGCTCGCGGGCGACGCCGCCATCCTGCGCCTGCTCCGCACCAACCCTTTCCCGCAGCAACCGCCGGTCTTGATCCGCGCGCTCTTCTATCGCTATCGATACACCAATGTCGAGGAAAAACGCGCCACCGGCGCGTGGTGGCATCGCGAGCTTCTCGGCATCTATCTGCCTCCCATAACGAGCAAGACTCTGGAAAGAATCTGAAAAAGCAAATCCCGGGAATCTCCAGGTAAGTCGTCACCTCGAAGGGGGCGGTTTTCCTTGTTCTGCTGTTTCCGCACATTCGCCCCTTTTTACAGAATTCTCAACTCAACCGGTCCGGCGTCTCAATTCAGACCGGCAGTATAATGTGGGGAATCGGCTCTCAAGGAATATCCGGATGCGGCGCACCGGCCACTCGATGTTATCGGGCATCTTGTTCCTGTGCCTGAGTGCGCTCGCCTGTATTTCCCTGTCAGGGGAAGCGCAGATTACTGCCCCCAATGAGTGGACCTGGATGTCAATGGGCGGGAGCGACAGCACACATAGCCCTTACGGTCC
The DNA here is from genome assembly GCA_030039035.1 of Acidobacteriaceae bacterium. Taxonomy (GTDB): domain Bacteria; phylum Acidobacteriota; class Terriglobia; order Terriglobales; family Acidobacteriaceae; genus Telmatobacter. The sequence goes on from JASHQQ010000398.1 coordinate 2,706, forward strand.
CAATGGCGTCTACGGCGCGCTGGGAAAGCCCGCGAAGGGCAACATTCCCGGCGGACGAGACACTGCATCCACCTGGACCGATAACAACGGCAACTTCTGGCTCTTTGGCGGCGAAGGCGTCGATGCCGACGGACACTACGGCCAATTGAACGACCTTTGGGAGTTCGACCCCGCCACCACGGAATGGACGTGGATGGGCGGAAGCAGCGCACTGCCTGCCAGTTGCGCGGGAAGCACCACCGTTCCCTGCGGCCACGCGGGAGTCTACGGCGCCCGCGGGATCGCCGTGGCCGGAAACATCCCCGGGGGCCGCAGTGGGGCTTCGAGCTGGACCGACAAGTACGGCAATTTCTGGCTCTTCGCCGGGTACGGCTTCGATGCGGACCGGAATGCAGGAGAACTCAACGACCTCTGGGAGTTCAATCCCGCGACCAAAGAGTGGAAATGGATCGGTGGGAGCAGCGCCATTGGCAGGAATGGTGGTCAGTCTGGGGTCTATGGGAACCCCGGCTCCGGCTCCCCCGCGAACGTCCCCGGCGGTCGGGACGCTGCCACAAGCTGGATCGACAAGAACGGCCAACTCTGGATCTACGGCGGCGAAGGCTTCGACGGGGAAGGGGATTACGCACACCTCGACGATCTTTGGAAATTCGACCCGGCTACCAGGGAATGGACCTGGATGGGCGGCAGCAGCAGCAACCTGCCCGCCGTCTGCGCAGCCAGCGGCGTCAACCCGCAGGTGTGCGGTTGGCCCGCCATCTACGGCGCGCTCGGCGTGCCCGCGTCCGGCATCAGCCCAGGCAGCCGCATAGCCGCCACGGGCTGGACTGACAACGACGGCAACCTCTGGCTCTTCGGGGGCCTGGGCAACGTCTTTTGGGAGGAGCGTGATTTCTCCTCGATCGACCAATACGATCTGTGGGAATTCAACCCCTCGACCCGATTGTGGGCATGGATGGGCGGAAACAGTATTTCGATCTGCGGCGAAAGCTCATCGGAGGACTGGTGCGGACAGAACGGCATCTACGGCGACCAGGGAGAACCCGCCATCGCCGACATCCCGCCGAGCCGCAACAATACCGCGACATGGACAGATTCCGCCGGCAACTTCTGGCTTTTTGGCGGGGCCCAGCCCTACACGACGAACGTCTACGGAGCAGCTCTGTGCAACGATGTGTGGGTCTTCGAGACCGATGCCAACGAGTGGGCGTGGATGGACGGAGCGGCCCAGTTCGGCAGCTATAGCTGTAGCAGGACGCCCGGAATCTACGGCGTGCTCGGAGAACCCGCCGCGCTCAGCACACCTTCCGGAAGAGCCGGATCCGCCAGTTGGACCGATCGCAGCGGCAATCTCTGGATCTTTGGCGGCTTCGGCTGGGCCAACGGCATCAACATCGTTGACCTCGACGACCTCTGGGTCTACCAGCCGGTCGCTCCCGCTCCTGTGCCATCCTTCGCGGTGATTGCGTCGCCCAATCCGATCAACATCGGCGCGATTGGCGCAGGCGCCTCCACCATTACCAAAGGGATCGCGACGGTCAGCATCCGCACCGCCGGCGGCTTCGATTCTCCTGTCACGTTGACCGCTTCCCGCGACACGATGAATGGCGTCACCGACATTACCGGAAGCTTCCAGCCTGCGAGAATCACCGGCGCCGGCTCATCCAGGCTGACCATCTCCGTCACCGGCAAAGCGGTGATGGTTACCGAGCCGATTCCTCTCACCGTCACCGCGACCAGTGGCGATATCTCCCAATCCATCCAGGTCATCGTGGATGTCACACAGATTGGAGAAATCCCCCCTCCGGTCTTTTCTGTCCCATCGGGGAAGTACAGCACGTCCCGGACCGTGACCATCACCGATTCCGCTCTCAACGGCTACGACGACGAATTCATCTACTACACCACCGACGGCTCCACGCCCACGCCAAGCTCGCCTGTCTACGTCAGTCCGATTACCGTATCGTCGACAACCACACTGAAGGCGATTGCAATCCTCACCGATGACTTTCAGAGCGCGGTGTCCGCCGCGACCTACACGTTTCCTCCCGCCAGAACGATAACCCGCCTCAGCGCCAGCCGGAACGACACACCCTTTGGCTCGAGCGTCACATTTTTTGCCACCGTGACTCCGCCCACAGTTTCCGGTCCGCTCAAATTCACCATCGACGGAACGCAAGCGGGTCAGCCGGTCGCGCTCCTGGGCGGGAATGCCACGCTGACCATTTCGACGCTTCGCGCGGGCTCGCACACCGTGGTTGCCTCGTATGCGGCCACTTCTTCAGGAACCGCCAGCAGCGCCAGCATGACGGAGACGGTGACCCGGGCCAGGCCCGTGATCGGCTGGGCCACGCCCGAGCCCATCGCCCGCGGTACGCCGCTCGGCGCGGCGCAACTCGACGCCAAATCCGACGTCGCCGGCCAATTTACCTACGAGCCGCCGGCGGGCGCCATCCTTCCGCCCGGCGTGCAGACACTGACAGCCACGTTCGTACCCGCGGATTCCATGGACTTTCACTCAGTCAAATCCTCGGTTGAGATACGGGTTCTTCGTCATACGACGACGCCGACCTTCGATCCGCCACAGGGGCCGTACAAAAGGGCGCAATCGGTGACCATCTCCGACGACACCAGCGGCGCGGTCATCTATTACACCACCGACGGAACAACCCCAACCGCCGGGTCGACCGTGTTCACGAGGTCCATCAAGGTGACCGGCGCCACGACAATCAACGCCATTGCTGTGGCGAGGGGCTACGCCGACAGCGAAATGGCAACAGCCTCGTACACCATCCAATAGGTTGAATCGACATCCAGGGGCGTGCCAGAGCGCGCTCCCGTTCCGATCGCCCTTGGACCGGCTCGAAGCTGGCCTTTTCTGGATCTGCCAGCAGTTCCCGCTGGAATCACCTGTTCAAAGAAACGCCTCCTTCTGCTCGAGAATCCACCGATCGAGGTGAATCGGCCCGCGCCCCAGGATCTGCTCAACCCCGTCTGTCACCGTGGCCAGCCGCCCTTCCCGAATGGCCCGCCACAACTCGATATGCGCCGCGGTTTCTTCCGGCGAAGCGCCGGCGGCCGCGAATCGACGGCCGGCTTCCTCATCGGAGATTGGCTCAAACCGGAGTTCTCTCCCAATCGATGCTCCAATCCTTTCGGCGATCTCGGCAAAGCTCAATGCCTCAGGCCCGGTCAGCGCCAACGACTTTCCGATATAAGCCCCGGTCGCCAGCGCTCGCACGGCTACGGCGGCAATATCCTCGGAATGAATGAACGGCCTTCTGCCATTGCCTGTCGATGAGCGGACAACTCCTTCCCGTTTAATCGAATACGACCATGTCATCAAGTTCGACATGAATCCTGAAGGCCGCAGGAACGTGTACGGAACCCCGCTCGCCCTGACTGCCGCTTCGCCCTTCTCGTGCCAGGCTCCAATCGCCAGGCTCTGCTCCACGTCCAGCGACGAGAGCTTCACCAGGTGCTTCACGCCGGCGTCTCTGGCCGACCTCGCCGCCAGCTCATCGAGCTCCGGAATTCGCGGCCCGGAATTGACCAGAAACAGGGAATCGATTCCTTCGAGCGACTTGCACAGCGACGCCGCGTCGCCCAGATCGCCAACGAGAATCTCGACCTTTTCGCCAAAAAGCGTTCGCGCTTTCGCCGCATCGCGAACAAAAACGCGGGGCCTCTCGCCAAATTCCAGCAACTGCTTCACAACCTTCGATCCCACGTCTCCGGTCGCACCGGTAATCAGAACCTTCATAGCCGTCTCCCTGGCTTGAGCACTCCGGAACAAATTGAACGAATGCTCATATTAAGTCTCTACGCTATTCTCCCTGTATCCTGATGTCTACTCGCCTTTCACATGCCATTTCCGGATACGGTCCATGCACAGTCTCAGCGAGCCGTAGAAATTTGCTCACATTCCGGATAGAATGAGAAGGGATGACTGCATCGGCGACATTGCGCTCCCGCCGAAGGCCGGTCCAGCGCCGCGCACAGCAGACGGTCGAGGCGATCCTCGACGCCGTTATTCGCATCCTGAAGCGCGACGGCTTCGAGGCCGTGACCACGAACCATATCGCCGAAGTCGCCGGCGTCAGCATCGGCAGCCTGTACCAGTACTTTCCCGACAAGCGCGCCATCTTTGCCGCGCTGCATCGCCGCCACGTCGGGGAGATCGACCGCGGAATCCAGACCGCGCTGATCGAAAACGCCGCCGCATCGCTGGAAGATCTGGTTCGCGCGCTGGTCGACGCCATGATCGACGCCCACACAAGCGACCCCGGGCTGCACGAGCTGCTGATGACCGAAGTTCCCCACCGCGCCGATGACACCCAGGAATTCGCCGTGAGGCTGCATGGCGCATTTCGCCTTGCCATCGCTGCGCGAACGGGCGAGTTGATGAACGTTCGCGACCTCGACACGGCCGCGTTCGTTGTCGCCCACATGGTCGATGCGCTTTGCCACGGAGCGGCGCTGAGACGTCCGCCGAACCTTGGTCTGGCTGCGGCCAAGCGCGAGATCGCCAACGCCGTGCTGGCTTATTTGCGTGCCACGCCGGCTCAGGCTGCCTGAACGAATTTGTGGTCTTTGACCGCGACCCGCTTCCGGCAGGCTTCGCACTCGAAGCTGCCTTTGGCGTTCAGGCTGCTCACCCCGGCGCCGCACCAGGGGCAGTTGCCGCGCAGCGAGTTCATGCCTACCATCGGTCCGACCAGCGGCGCGATCACTCCGCCGACGATCAATGGCGCCCCGAGGAACACCCCAAGACCGGTGAGGCAGAGCATCGCTCCGGTCACAATCATGGCCGGTCCTGCAATCGCGCCCAAAAGCAGCCCGCTGAAAGCCTGCTTCGCCGGCGCTTTTTCGGCGGGAAGCGTCTCGCGCGGAGTGAGTTCAGTGACCGCTTTTCCGCAACCGGGACAGATCAAAAAAGACGAGGTGAGATGCGCGCCGCACTTCGGACAAAGACCCTCCATGGCTCTATCTCCTCATGACGGCTCATCGTACGACGCAATGGATACCGGAGGCTGTGAGCCAGCGCACAAGAACAAGAGCGATCGATCACCCTGCTCGATGGTGGGCCGGATGGGGGCCTTTGTCAGTTGACCCACTGCCCGGTTGGGGAGGGTACGGGCTTCAGCCCGTACGATGTTCGCCCCCTGAAGACTCGGGGCTTTAGAGTGCGCGTGAGAACCCGTTTCGGCGTAGTTTCGGTGCGCGAATTGGAGGGAGCAGCAGCCTTCAGGCTGCTGAATTTCGGCGCAAAACATCGAGGCGGCTTTAGCCGCGGGCCTTTTGAAACCGACTTTATGGCCCTGGCAAGAGTTCTCACGCAGACACTTTAGCCCCCGAAGGAACTGGACAGCATTCGTTGTTCGGCTTTCCCCACCCGCTGTGATATTCGTGGTACCGCGTGTCTACCCGGCGAGCCATACCTTCGGCCACCCATTCCCCATCCCGGGTCCGCCCGAACCCGGCCTTCGTCGCGCTGGCTCTGCTGATCGGCCTCAACCTGCTCAACTACATCGACCGCTACATCCTCCCCGGCGAGATCGCGCTGATTCAGCACGAGTTCCGGGTCAGCGACGAGCAGATGGGCGCACTGACGACGGCGCTTTTCATCACCTATATGCTCACGGCGCCGCTCACCGGCTGGCTCGGCGACCGCTTCCGGCGCAAGCCGCTCATCATCGGCGGTGCGATCCTTTGGAGTCTGGCCACACTGGCCACGGCTTGGGTCCATGACTACTGGAGCCTCTATATTCGCCACGCGCTGGTCGGGGTGGGCGAGGCGACCTTCGGCATCTACGCTCCGGCGGTCCTCGCCGATTTCTATCCCGAACGCGACCGCAACCGCATCCTCTCGATCTTTTACATCGCCATCCCCGTCGGCGCCGCGCTCGGCTACGCTGCCGGCGGACAAATGGGATCGCTTTGGGGCTGGCGCGCTCCGTTCTTCATCTGTGCCATTCCCGGACTGGCGATCGCGGCGCTCTATGCCTGGATGGGCAGGGAACCGCAGCGAGGCGCCAGCGACCGGGTGAAACCGACGCCGGCGCGGGCAACCGTGCTCGGGCTGTTCCGGAATCCGGCGTTTCTCACCGCCACCTTCGGCTTGGCTGCGCTCACCTTTGCCATGGGCGGCATCTCGGCTTGGGTGCCGGAGTTTCTGCGGCGTTTTGCGGGGCTCTCGACCGGAAGCTCGGCTCTGGTCGTCGGCGGAATCACCGCCGCGGATGGCATCGCCGGCACGGCCGTGGGTGGATGGATCGCCCAGCGCTGGCTGCGCACCGACGACCGCGCCCTCTATCTTCTTTCGTTCTGGAGCGTTGCGCTCACCTTGCCCTGCGGCGTGCTCGTCTTCTTCGGACCGCGCTCGTGGGCCATTCCGTCTCTGGCCGCCGCCGAGTTCTTCCTCTTTCTCAACACCGGGCCGCTCAACGCGGCGATTGTCAATTCGGTTTCGGCGCCGGTGCGCGCCACGGCTGTCTCACTCAACTTGTTCATTATTCATGCCTTCGGCGACACGTTTTCGCCGACCATCATTGGCGCCATCTCCGACCGCACCAACCTCCGCATCGGCCTCGGCGCGACGCTGATCTTTCTGGTGATCTCTTGCGCCATTTTGTGGGCGGGCGCCCGCTTCGCGCCTCGGCTGGATGAAGCGAGCTGATGCGCGTTCAGCATAGACCTCGGCGCCGGGCTTGATACGTGCTCGTCACGGGAGGAACGGACTGTGCAGCTCCTGAGGAACACGCTAGCCTCGCTTCGACTGGCCTGTCTGCTATTGAGCCTGGCGGCCGCGGCAGCGGCGACCACGCAGGACGATGTTTTCAACAGCGATTCCGGCAACCTGCACCCGCGCATCCGGGGGCGAGTTTACAAAGACGACAAGATCGGCGTGCAAGTTCCCGCTTCCTGGCAGCTAGCCCTCTTGCGCTGGCAGAACGCTCCGTTTCCGATGGGCGCTGAACTGCGCAAAGGAAACTATCTTCTGCGCCTGTGCACCGGGTGCGGCCAGGCGAGCGGTGCCGTAGGAGGGCGATTTGCCGAGATCGCCTTGCTTGTGCAACCGTGGGCTCCTACCGACGAGCCTTCGGGCCCATGCGGTACCGAACAAAGAACGCCGGTGACGGGCAAGATCGAACGCGTGGACTTCTGGTTCCGGCGTGATCCCGGTCATGAGATCAGTGATGCCAATCGCTTTTGCCGGCAGCCCGAAACAACCGACACGGTCTGGTATGGATCCTATTTTGCCGAGCGATGCTCCCGGACGGGATCGAATGCCGATGCGGAATGCGGAGGCTATTTTCTGCACCGGGCCTGGCTCGCAAAAGGGCGTTCGGATATCGACGAGATGGCTTTTGCGCTAACCTGCGACACTTCGGATCTCGACCGGCTGCCCCGCCGGAATGACCCGGAACTCCAGCAGATCCTCGACGAGGCCGCAGCCATTGTCCGCTCGGTCCGAATCGATCCTCCCAAAAGTTTGCCCCCGGCTACGGATCGCTGAGAGTCGAAGTCGAATCGAACTTCACTTTCCCGTTCGCGTCTCCTGATCCCGCGTGTTCATAAAGCTCCGCGGCGCACCTTGGCTGCGCAGGTTCGGATCCTGGATTGGCGGTCGGTCCTGCCCGGCGTCGAAGCCGTGCGCCAGCTTTGGATTGGGCTGGAACTTCGGCGGACCGCCGCGAAACTGGCGCGCATGACTCAACAGCATTCCGGCGCGGCCATGCATGGGCCGCACCACCCCGCGCACCTGCACGTCCATGTCGCGATACTGGGTTAGCTCGCCCACTTCGTCGCGGTCCTGCCACAAGCTCATGATCGTGAACCGGCAGTCCTCGTCCGTCGTTTGGGGCGAGCAGACATCGAGGTACCGCGTGCCGTCGCCAAGCTGAACCACATCATAGACATGGGCAGAGATGCAGATGTCCTTGTTGAGCAGCCGTCCGGCGTCTTCCACGCTTACGCACTGTGCCGGTTTGGCTGCCAGCGCAGACAAAGGCGCAGCAGCGGCCAACATGACAAAGCCGTGCATTCGGCGAAGGTGCATCGGGATACCGGAGATTGCCAGAATTCTACTCCGGAATCGGCCCCTTGTGTGCCGCCTTCAAATGAAATGCGGAAGCGCCCCGCGCCCGATTCTTTCGCTCGGGCCCCGAGGCTTCGCATCCGCAAAAGCCTGGTCAGGCAGAGAGTCCTGTGGTTCGCGCGAGCTATCTTCCCAACGCCTCCGGTCCGCCGGCGATTGGCCCGGTCAGGTTCTGCGACGCGTTGGACGTCTGCAATGAAAGCTCTGTCAGAGGCGAAACCTGCGTGTGAGCCGTGATCGGTGTCTGCGAGTCGGACATCGACAGCTCGGTGGATTCCGAAGTTGCGTGGTGCGTTCTCAAAGTAGCGTGCAGAACGGTTGCGTCGGAAAGCGACAGCGTGCAGGTTGCACTCTGGTCGCAACGGTAATGAATGTTGGCTAATTCATCCAGAACGCCGTCGCCATCGGCGGCGGCCAGTTGTTCCCGGACAAGGAAGACCTTGCCTGCTGTGGTTTGAATGCTGCGCTGCGAAGCGTTGACGTCGACGATCTCGTCGTCGCCCTCGACCGCAAACTGAAAGGGCTGGGGAACCGATGCCGTCTCGGCAATTTGCGGCGGCGTCGGCTGCGTGACCGGAACGACCGGCGCCGAAGGCAGCTTGACGCTGGCCGGCGCGGCAGGGGCGGTTGGCGCTTTCAAGGAGGCGGTCTCGGCGTGGTGCTCCGGCGCCTTCACGAACGGATGCGGCTGGGGTGCTGGAGCCTTGGCGACAACCCGTTCTGTCGCAAGGCGTTGCAGGAGAGCGGCCTGCTCCCGGAGATCGGGAAACCGGGCAGCAAAACTCCATGCCGCGACGCTTTCAAATGCCTGCCGGGTGCAGGGCATCACGCCCTGGGCGCTGATGGCATCGATTTTTCCATCCTTCCCGGGAACATTCTGAAACACCGCTGCCCCAGCGGCCGTTGCGGTGCCGATGGAGCCGGCTGCCACATTAGCAGTTTCATGATTGCTTTCAGGTTTTACCACAACTTGCTGATTGCAAGCTGTTTGTCCTGAGGCATTCCGAAGATCCAAGCTGACGGGAAGCGGGCTGCGCGTTTGGGCAATGGTGTACGCGAAAGCATCGGTCAGGGCCGGGTCGGTTGGACCGACCTCGAGCCGATACGAGAGCTTGTCGGACCATGTCGCCGTGAGATGCCCGATCAGATCCTCCGGTCCGGTGCTGAAGGTCCCCAGATCGCGGAACTCGGGCGCCGCCGTTGCGGAAGCGGATGCTACCGCTGGTTGGGCATTGACCGTTTGCCGGCTAACCGGCTGATTCTGCGCCGTTTCATCCTTGGGGCGCACGGGCGATGTGATGGCAACGGCAAACAGCACGCCGAGAACGCATCCCAGCATCACATGGGCGAAGACGGGGTTGACCGGTTGTTCTGAGGATTCGCCTTCGATCGCTTCGATTGGCTGCGTGGTGGGAAACGGAGACGTGCCGAGGGGATCTTTCGATTTAGATATGGGGGTAGACACGGCCCACGACCTTTCTCGATACTGTGCGGAACTGAGCTCCTGAGTCAACGCCATTCCACCACGCACGGCTCCCCGGAACAACTCCCCGTACGTTGTATGAGTGGCTATTTAGTCATCTCTTTTCCCGCTTCCAGGACGCAGGTTCCTGGAGAGCCTCCGGCCCTAACTGCAACATCGGCAAAAAGAACCAGGGCTTCTGTCTGTTTTTCCACAGGACCCGGAGGGGACCCGGCGCCATCCGGTCTTCAGGAGGGCGATTCTGAAAGTATCATCCTCAGAATGAATTACTTATGTCGCTTATACAAAGTTCCCGTTTCACCACGGCCTTTTTTGCTCGTCTGACCCGAAGGTTTTTTGGCCGCCACCGGCTGCGTTCGCTGCGCAGTAAAATTCCTCAACGTCGTCGGTCAAGCGTCCGCTGCCTGAAGCAGCGTCCGGCAGATGACTGCGGTTGGACTGCTGCGTTCTCCCTGCCCCCTATTGCCTCGGCGACTGATCACTGCGCTCCTACAAGTTCCTCGCTCTTGGTCCTTTCTCCATAATGACTTTCGACATAACGATTGAGGATTTCCTTGAACTCGGCAACGATGCCGTCTCCGCGCAAGGTGGTGTAAAGCTTGCCATCGATATAGACAGGCGCCTTGGGTTCTTCGAAGGTTCCAGGCAGGCTGATGCCGAGGTTGGCGTGCTTCGACTCGCCCGGTCCGTTGACCACGCAGCCCATCACCGCCAGCTTGAGCTCCTCGACTCCGGCGTAGCGCTTCCGCCACTCCGGCATCTGGACGCGCAGGTAGCTCTGGATCTGCTCGGCAAGCTCCTGGAAGTAGGTGCTGGTGGTCCGGCCGCAGCCCGGGCAACTGGTCACCTGGGGCATAAAGCTTCGGATCGACAATGATTGCAGAATCTGTTGAGCTGCCTGGACTTCCTCGGTTCGATCTCCGCCCGGTTTGGGAGTCAGGCTGACGCGGATCGTGTCGCCGATGCCAGCCAGAAGCAGCGGCGCAAGACCAGCCGTCGAGGCGATCAACCCCTTCGAACCCATGCCGGCTTCGGTCAATCCGAGGTGGAGCGCGTAGTCGCAGCGAGATGCGAGGCGTGTGTACACGTCAATCAGGTCGCGCACGCCGCTCACCTTGGCCGACAGAATGATCTGATCGCGGCGAAGGCCGTATCGCTCGGCGGCGGCGGCCGAGTTCAGGGCGCTGGCGACCATGGCCTCGAGCATCACCTCGCGAGCCGGCTGCGGCTCGGCCAGCTTGCTGTTCGCATCCATCATGCGCGTGAGCAACGCCTGGTCGAGCGAACCCCAGTTGACGCCGATCCGCACCGGCTTTTGGTTTTCGACGGCGCACTCGACCATGGTGCGGAAGTTGTCGTCGTCCTTGCGGCCGATGGAGACGTTGCCGGGGTTGATCCGGTATTTGGCCAGAGCTCGGGCCGCAGCAGGGAACTGCTTGAGCAGAATGTGGCCGTTGTAATGGAAGTCGCCGACGATCGGGACATGGATGCCTCGTTTTTCGAGGCCTTCGACGATGGGAGGAACGGCGGCGGCGGCGTCCTCGTTGTTGACCGTGACACGGACGATCTCCGACCCCGCCAAGGCCAGGGCCGCGACCTGCTCGATGGTGCCGGATACGTCGGCCGTGTCGGTATTGGTCATCGACTGCACGACGACCGGGACCTCCCAGCCGACGCGTACTTTGCCGATCCTTACTGTGGGAGTTTTCCTGCGCTCGATCTCCGCCATAGCTCAAGTGTACCCGCAGCCAAAGCGCGGGAAAACCCCAAACGCTTTCGCCATTCCTGAGTCACTGCATCCCAAAGCCTTTGCACCCGGTTCGGCGCGACCCTCATGGGGCGGCGACCTTGCCCTGAATCTGACAGGCCACAGCAACTCAGGAATTGCCGGGGCCCATGCGCCCAGGATGCTGTCACCGTGAGATGTTTCTGATTCGCTCTTCGGGCCAAAGGTTATTTCGCAGGCAATTTCACGCTAAATCGTTTATCTTTTGGCAAATACCCATCCTACGATTACCATTATTATTACCTAAGATTGCTTGCTATTCACTGACGGAACACATACATTGACCGCGTGGGCAGTTCTGGGGGAGGGCTGCTCTAGCGCCCGCGGTCCTTATCCGGACCCGGGCGCTTCTAATTTGCCTTGGTTCTCTCCCCCCATCTTGAATTCACCCCAGGCTGCGTAGGTTTCCTGAGCTGCCGCCGGGAATCGATCCCGCTCGCATCTTTCGTGCTATATCGGGCCACCAAAGTGGGTGCTAGACTCGGCACCGGGGTGGAAGCCTGTGACCACGCTCAAGGAATTCCTCGGCAAGCAGTTCATCGACGTCATCCAGTGGAACGAGCCGGAAGACGGCATCCTGGTCTACCGTTATCCCATGCGCGACATGGAGATCCAGAACGGCGGCCAGCTTACGGTGCGGGAGTCGCAGTTGGCGGCTTTCGTGAATGAGGGCAAGATCGCCGACATCTTTGGTCCCGGCCTGCACACCCTGAACACGCGCAACCTTCCCCTGCTCACGGACCTGAAGAACTGGGACAAGGAGTTCGAGTCGCCGTTCAAGTCCGATGTTTACTTCTTCTCTACGCGACAGCAGATCGACCAGAAATGGGGCACGGCCACGCCGATCACGATCCGTGACAAGGAGTTCGGCGCGGTCCGCCTGCGCGGCTACGGAATCTACTCCTACCGGATCGCCGATCCGCGTGCCTTCTTCACCCAGATCAGCGGCACCCGCGGGGAATACTACGTCCACGATCTGGAAGGCCAGCTACGCGAGGCCATTGTGGCGCGCATGACCGAAATTTTCGCCGCGAGCGAGATTTCGTTCCTGGATATGACCGCCAACCAGGCGGCGCTCGGCGACAAGATCCTGGAAAAGATGAAGCCGGCCTTCGCGGCATTCGGCCTCGAATTGACGCAGTTCGCCGTCGAGAACATCTCGCTGCCGGCGGAACTGGAAAAGATGCTCGACCAGCGGATCGGCATGGGCATGGTGGGCGACCTGGGCCGCTACACGCAGTTCGCCGCCGCCGAATCGATGCCGCTGGCCGCCGCCAACCCCAGCGGAGCGGCCGGTATGGGCATGGGGCTGGGCGCCGGAGCCGCGGTCGCGCAGGTGATGGCGACGGCGGTGAAAACGACTCCGGCTCCGGCCGGCACAGCGGTCGCGGGAGCGGCCGCGCCCGATCTCAGGTTCTGCATGGATTGCGGGAACCGCATGCCCGCCAACGCCAGGTTCTGCTCCCGGTGCGGGATGCCGCAATGAACTGCCCATCCTGCGGCGCGCCGATGCACTTGAAGGCGGATGCCGAAAGCTACACCTGCGACTATTGCCGCGGCGTCTATTTTCCGGACAAAGACGACGACGGCGTGCGCGTACTGGATGAGGCGAGCGGCGAAATCTGCCCCATCTGCAGTCTTGCGCTCGTCCATGCAGCCCTCGGCGGCGTGCGCATCCGCTATTGCACGCATTGCCATGGCATGCTGATTCCGATGCCGGTCTTCGAGACGCTGATCGACGAGCTGCGGTCGGTGGGCAGCGGAACCGTGGAGCAGCCCCATGCCGAGCAGGGCGACCTGAGTCGCAAAATCCAGTGCCCGCAATGCCGTGCGCGCATGGATGCGCACTACTATGCCGGACCCGGCAACGTGATCATCGACTCCTGCGAAGCCTGCTCGCTCGACTGGCTCGACCGCGGGGTACTGTCGCACATCGTTCGCGCACCCGACGGTCGCGCTCCGGAGCCGGTCTTCGAGACAGCCTTCGGCGACGACGACACCACCGGCACCGCGCGCTGAAACCTCGCTAGGCGTTTGACCGTTTGAACATGTACCAGACTTGGGTGCCCCAGGTCCGTGTTTTCGGGCCTGGGAAAGCATCATCGTTGGGATAAATTCATGCGGCCGGAGACCTAAGTGCAGTTCCACGCATCGCGCTTGTGACTGCAATCACTGCGCCCGGAGCGCCAAAAAGAATCTTCTAAGGACGTGAACAGTAGAGCAAGAGTGTTCACGCGGGCTCTTCTCGTATTGTTGCTGGTGTGCTCGTGTGCTGCTGTTGCCGAACGCAGGCCGAAAGATAGCGATTGCCTGCTTTGTCACTCCGACTCAACCCTGAGCCAGGATGTGAACGGCAAAAAAGTCAGCCTCTGCGTCGATGCCGACAAGCTGAAAAAGTCGATCCACGGCGGCATGCTGAGCTGCGTCGATTGCCACACCGATGTCAAGTCGTCTCCGCACGAGACGACCCCGGCAAAAGTCAGTTGCGCGCAGTGCCATGCCGACGAGCAGAAGGCCTATTTGCTGAGTGCTCACTCGAAGCCCGGACCGCAGGGCAAGGCGAGTATCGCATCGTGTACCGATTGTCATGGCGGCGCGCACGAGATTCTTCCCGCCGACGATGCCAGGTCGCCGATCCATCACTCCAACATCCCCATGACCTGCGGCGGCTGCCACGGACAGAAGTTCCTCATGGAGTCGGATGGCGAGAGCACGCAGCCCTTCATCTCTTACCAGCAGAGCGTGCACGGAAGGACCACGGAAGCGGGGTCGACAAAAGCAGCGGTCTGCACCGACTGCCACCGCGCGCACGACATCCTTCCCGCCAACGACTTGAATTCGCCGATCTCGAAGTTCAAGGTGCCCGACACCTGCGGCAAATGTCATCGCGAGATCGAGCAGACCTTCAACGAGAGCATTCACGGGCAGGCCATCGCGCGCGGCAACGAGCTGGCGCCGGTGTGCACCGACTGTCACGGCATCCATTCGATCAAGGCGCACATCGATCCCAATTCGCCGGTGGCGGAACAGAACCTGGCGCGATCGACCTGCGCGCGCTGCCACGAGGGAGTGCGCCTGACGAATGAGTTCGGCGTGGCCGGGAACCGCGTTTCGACCTATCTGGACAGTTATCACGGGCTGGCTGCCGAAGGCGGCTCGGCAGTGGTGGCCAACTGCGCGAGCTGTCACGGCGTTCATAACATTTTGCCGTCGAGCGACCCGCGTTCCACGATCAATCGCGCCAATCTGGATACCACGTGCGGCAAATGCCACAAGGGGGTTACGCAGAGATTCACGCTGACGCGCGTGCATCTTGACGTTGCCCGGTCGAACGATATCGGCTCGATCGGCGTGCGCTGGGTGCGGCGCATTTATCTGCCGCTGATTGTCCTCGTCATCGGCGCGATGTTCCTGCACAACGCGATCATCTGGCGCGGAAAGGCGATAGTGCGGCGCAACGCGGCCGGCGCGATGGTGGTGCGCATGACGCCCAACCAGCGCTGGCAGCACCTGGTGTTGCTGGTCAGCTTTGTCGTGCTGGTGGTGACCGGATTCGCGCTCAAGTTCCCCGATTCCTGGTTTGCCGAGTCGCTCGGCATGGGCGAAAAACTGCGCAGCCTGACGCACCGCGTTGCCGGCGTGGTGCTGATCGGCGCGGGCGTCTACCACCTCGTCTACGCGTCGTTGACCCGCGACGGGCGGCGATTGGTGCGGACGCTGGCGCCGGGACCGAAAGACGCGTTCGACGCGTGGGGCACGATGCTTTACTATCTCGGCCTGCGCAAGGAAAAACCGAAGTTCGGCCGCTTCAGCTATGCCGAGAAGGCCGAATACTGGGCGCTGGTATGGGGCACGGTGATCATGGCCGTCACCGGCGTGATGATGTGGGCCAAGGTCTGGGTGGGCAATCTGCTGGCCCGCTGGTGGGTCGATGTCGCCACGTCGATCCACTTCTACGAGGCGATCCTGGCCACGCTGGCCATCGTGGTCTGGCACTTGTATCAGGTGTTCTTCGACGCCGACGTCTATCCGATGAACTGGGCGTGGTGGAACGGAAAGATGCCGCTTGAGCATTACCGCGAGGAGCACGCGCTCGACACGGAGACGATCGCGAAAGCGGAGCCGAACCAGCCTTCGTAGGAGGCAAAGCCGAAAGCTCCTGTCAGCCGCAAGCCCACCCTTTCGCCGGGTCTGGCGCAAAGGGCGGGGCAACCCCCTTCATAGAGTGGTTTGAGAACACACCCGCGGAACCATGGGATCCGATTGGCTCACAACACTCCCAAACTGAATTATGTTTGGGGACCCGTGCGTTCTCATGACACGATTTGTAACCAGCGTTCGCGAAAGAAGATAAAAGCCCCTGCGTCCGGTGGTGCTCCCGTAGGGAGCGCCGAAAATAGCCCAGGGTGGAGCGAAGCGGAACCCTGGGAAGCGCTCGGCTAAACATGGCAAGCCCCGGAGGGGCGTCGGAACTCACCGGGCAACATGGGGCGCGCTGAGGCCCATACCGGCGATCCTTGCCCGCAAGCGAGGAATCTGCTCTTGCTGGTTATTGATCTGGCGCGAACTTCTGGGACCCAGCTAGCTGAAGTACGCCGTCAGCGTGAGCACCAGCAGCGTTAGGCCGATGAAGATGGCCGTGAATCCGACGATGCGCGAGAACTTGACATACCAGCTTGGCGGGGCTTCGGCGAGCCTCGCCTCGAGCTTGCCTTCGGCGGCGAGCCGGGCATACTCCGTCGATCTCTTCTTCTTGAACTCCTCTTCGCTCTCGACGCCGGTAAAGACCACCATGTCCATGGGAAAGCTGTCGGGCCGCAGATGCGTGTTGACGAAGTGAATGGAGAAAATGAAAAGGATGGCGAGCAGTCCTTCTTCGCTGTGAATGACCAGCGCGGCGTTAAGCGCCCAGCCCGGCAAAAAGCGCGCAAAGAACGGGGCGAACCACATAGCGTAGCCCGAGAAGCCGATCACGATCATGCCCCAGAAAACAGCCCAGTAATCGAACTTCTCCCAGTAGGCGTAGCGCTCGAAGCGCGGCTTGGGGCCGAGGCCGAGAAACCAGCGCATGTGGCCGAAGAGATCCTTGACATCTTTCCAGTTGGCGACCATCGAGGTCGGTCCCCAGAAGATCCCTTTCTCGCGATGGAAGATGCCGCGCTGAAAGACATCTTTCACGTGAACCAGGAAGGCCAGCGTGAGAAGCAGCGCGCAGAATTTATGAAAGAAGAGGATGGCGCCGAAGCCTCCCACGCCGGCGGCCAGCTTGCGCGCCCAGTAACTCTCGCTGAAGCGCAGCGGCAGGCCCGTTGCCGCCAGGCCGAGAAACGTGGAGAACAGAACCGCGTGCAGGCTTCGCTGGTGCCGCGTAAAGCGCGTAAAGTACCTCTTTTGGGTCGGCGCTTCCACCGGCTCTGCGTGCTGGAGTTCGATCTCCTGCAACTCAGGCATGGTTTCCTCCTTGGCCCGATCCGTTGTGAACCTGGTCGACGCGCGCGCGGATCAGCCAGAGTACCGTGTGAATCACAAAAAACGTGAGAACGCTAGCCAGCAGCAGATTCATGAAGAGCCGCACATAAAACAGCGCCGGATTCAGCTTGCGATCGCGCGCGTTGGCGTGCGGCTGATACTGGACGAAGCGCAGGTTGGCGCCGGCGTGGCATCGGCCACAGGTCACCACCAGGTTGGCGGGCGCAATCGGCGACCGCGGATCGGAAGCGGCCAAAACATCGTGCGCCCCGTGGCAGTCCCAGCAGCGCGCGGTCTCCACGTATCCGCCCAGCGAGCCAAGCTGCGAGTGGAAGGTATCGTGATACGTCGAAAGCTTGTCTTTATGGCACGACCCGCAGATCGGCGTGGATTGCATGCGGAACTCGGCTTCGGTCGGCTGCAGAATGGAGTGCGCCGTGTGGCAGTCGGTGCACACCGGAGCCTTCAGGTTTCCGCGCATCACGGCATGGCCGTGCGTGCCTTGCTCATAGTCGGCATCGATCTTGGCGTGGCAGCCGCCGCAGGTTTTGGGAATGTTCGTCTTGTACGTCGCGCTCTGCGGGTCTTTGTGGCTCAGGATGTGGTGCGAGCCATGACAGCTCTGGCAACTGGCGGCCACGAGAAGGCCCTCTTTGCTCAGCGCAAAGCCGTGAATCGAGTCCATGTAGGCGGGATACACGTTGGGCAGGCCGTGCTTCTGGGCCATGCCGTCGTTGCTGTGACACGTGCCGCAGGTTCGCGGAACATTCAGCGGATACACGGCGGAGCGCGCGTCGGTCTTGGGAAAGATCGCGTGCGCGTCGCCGTGGCAGCTCGTGCAGGGGTGGTCTTTGGCGTTGGAATGCACGCTGCCGGCCAGCGCCGTGGCTTCATCGGCGTGGCAAGTCTTGCAGTCGACGGGCGCAATGTGGTCGGGGTGAGGGAAGTCCTTGATATCCGCGTGGCAGGCGTTGCAGGGAAGGCTGCCGTGAACGCTCGAGGCAAAGGTGTGGCCGTCGACGCTGGCCTTGTGTCCCGCCGAGTCCTGAAGCGCGGGATCGTTATGACAGGTAAGGCAATCGGGAGCCGATTGACCCGCGAGCTGCATCCCTCCCAAGATCAAGAAAGCAGAAAAAACCAAAACTGGCGAGGTGGTGAAAACGTGCTTCATCGCAACTCGATTTCGTTCGCGCCCTTCAAATAAGCAATCGGGCACGCATCCTTGATACCGTTAACAGCGCCTCAAAAGAAGTGATGACTATCACAAGCGAGCGTTACTTTCCCGCCACGGCATCGAAACAATGTGATCTGGAGCGCCGCTCTGGAACGGTCAACGCGGCTGGATGTGATCGAGACGGTCGCGGGCCTTACCGCGCGAGGAGCGCGAGAGGAATGGCCTCGGCCATGGCCTTGTATCCGGCAGGCGAAGGATGCAGGTGGTCTCCGCAGTCGTAGGCGGGCAAAAGGCGATCGGGCTGTGCGGGATCGCGCACGGCGGCATCAAAGTCGATCACGGCGTCGAAGTGGCCGGCGGCGCGAATCCACTGGTTCACAGCCTGGCGGTCGGCTTCGCTCAGCGGCCCGGGATGATAGTAATTCGAGCCAACGTAAGGAGTGATCGTCGCGCCGTAGATGCGGATGCCGTGAGCGTGCGCGCGCGCAATGATCTGCTGGTAAGCAGCCAATACGCGCTCGACGAACGCCGCATGCTCGGCCGGAGGCACTTCGCCGTTCCGCGCCAGGCCTCCAAGGTCATTCACGCCTTCAAAGACAATGAGCCATCGCACCCCGGCCGGCGCCAGCACGTCGCGATCGAATCGCGCCAGCGCGTTCGGCCCGAGGCCGTCGATCAATAGGTGATTGCCGCCGATTCCCTGATTGGAGACGCCGATCTCGCGCGTCGCCGGTGAAGCCTGCAGGCGCGCCGCGAGTACGTCGGTCCAGCGATCGTTGCCGTTCGTGGTTGCGCCGTGGCCGTCGGTGATGGAATCGCCCAGCGCAATGACGGTTCCCGCTTCCGGCTGCGCCTCGACGTCAATCTCCGCGACCTGGTACCAGTGATCGACGCGCTTCGCGTCGGGCAGATTCGCCGCGGAGACCGAATCGCCGTGCACGTAGTAGGACGTCGCGCGCGAGCCGGGATGCCCGGTCTGCGGCAGCGGCGGCTCGTCGAGATGGTAGGTGACGGCGAGATCGGAGAGCGGCGCAACCGAATAGGAAATCGGATCCGAAATCGCTTCGGCGCCCGCCGACACAGTCACATCGCTCACGCCGGAGAAAGTCAGCGCCTTGTCGCTCGCCGGATCGATGGCCGGCGAAGCCGATGAAGGCGGTCGCGCAATGTGCACGGAGGTAAAGTGCAGCGGTGTGGTCCCGAAGGCGTTCGACAAATGCACGCGCACCGCCGGCCCGCCGATGGAGAGATGGAAGATCTGGCGCTCGGTCGCG
This sequence comes from Acidobacteriaceae bacterium, assembly GCA_030039035.1. Lineage (GTDB taxonomy): Bacteria > Acidobacteriota > Terriglobia > Terriglobales > Acidobacteriaceae > Telmatobacter. The sequence continues at coordinate 21,993 of JASHQQ010000398.1, forward strand.
TCGCGAAGGTCGTCGTTGGGCAAAGCATTCCCCGGCTCTGGAACTTGCTGCGAAGCCCCCCACGACGCAACCCAGTGCTGCGCCGAATTACTCTGCGCCGGCACGAGCGCGCCGGAGAAGATCAATGGGCCGAGAAGGATCGCAATTGCACGGGATTTGCGTGCCTGACTCATGGCCTGAGGTTTACTATGGAGGTCCCGAACTAAATCGGTTTTCAAGACGCTCGAAAGAATACCATTCGCGGAGGCACGCGTGCCAATTCTTCGTCGCTTTGTCCTCGTCCTTTCTCTTTCGGTTGCACTCTCTGCTGGTTCGGCGCAAATGCGCGCCCAAAGCGCAGCCTCTGCCGCTGCGCCGCCTCCGGTCACCTTCACCGCCGAGCAGGATCACCAGAACATGATGGATCAGCTCGGCATCAAGGCGCTGCGTCCCGGGCCGAGCGGCAACGAGAAGGCGCCCAACCACGCCAACTACGACGAGTCGACAGCGAATCCTTTTCCGAATGTTCCCGATCCGCTCACGATGAACGGCGGTGGCAAAGTGACCTCCGCCAAGATGTGGTGGGACGAGCGGCGCCCCGAGATCGTGGAGATGTTCGACAAGTACGTCTACGGCCGCGTGCCAAAGAATGTGCCCAAGGTGACGTGGACAGTGCGCGCCGTCGATCATGAGCGCATCGGCTTCGCTCCCGTCATCGCCAAGGACCTGATCGGCGAAGTCGACAATTCTTCGTACCCGCAGATCGGCGTCAAAATCCACATGACGCTGGTGACTCCGGCCAACGCCAAAGCGCCGGTGCCGGTGCTGATGATGTTCGGCCCCGCAGGCTTCCCCAGCCCCAACGAGCCGCGGGGCGAGGACCTCGAGCGCATCAACGACGCCATGAAGGCGCTGCTGATCCAGCAGGACCCGTCGCTCAAGGACGTCTTCGAAAAGCACCCGGCGTGGGAGCCGGTAAAAGCCACGCCGTTTCAGTTTCCGCAGTTGAACGCCGACGGCGATCCTCCCAACACCTGGCA
>JASHQQ010000399.1 GCA_030039035.1 Acidobacteriaceae bacterium
ATAAGCGGGAAGCACGCCCCAAGATGAGATCTCCCTGAAGGGCCCAGGAAGACCACCTGGTTGATAGGCTGGAGGTGAAAGCCCAGTAATGGGTGCAGCTTACCAGTACTAATCGCCCGTTCGGCTTGTCCATAGAATTAACTCCGCGCAGTTATGCTGCATAAGCGGACATTCTTCAAGCCTTGTAACCCGATCGGTTTCGTTGTCGGCGCCCTCTTTTGAGGGCGCAAAGTTCTCAAGTTGTTGGCGCCAGATTGCAGCCGCGTTCCTGCCTTCTCCGGGAAAACATCCGGACCTTTCGCAGATGTCGCGGCCGGCTGCGGGCAACCACCCGCCAAGCGCCTCCAAGATCAAAGGCGAACCGCAGATCCTTCGTCCGCCAGCGCGGACTCGGGATTTCGGCTCAAGGCTCCCGGCGCCTCGCGCCTTACGCCTTGAAAACGCCTCGAGATCAAAGGCGAACCGCAGATCCTTCGCGCCAAGCGCCCAGGATTTCGGCTGCGGGCTCAGACGCCCGCAAGACGCCTCAATTTGCCGGTGACCATACTGCGAGGGATCACCCGTTCCCATCCCGAACACGGAAGTTAAGCCTCGCTGGGCCGATGGTACTGCACGGGAGACCGTGTGGGAGATTAGGTGATCGCCGGCATTATTTCGAAGACAAAAGCCATCCCATGCGGGATGGCTTTTGTGTTCTTGCTCCTCCTGCGACAGGCGCGCAGACTTTCGTGACGCAAATTGGGAAGGCGCAGACGAACGGCAGGCGTTCCAGGTTCCTTTCAATGTCCGCAAGCGTCCGAGTCTGCGCGGACACAACCTGGCAGCCCTCGCGTGCGAATCGCCTGGCTGCGCCGGTCCCGATGCCGGGACCGGTGCTGAAACTCAGGAATGCGCTGATATCTTCAACTCACGCCTTGCGGGGCCGGCCGCCGTTCGAGGAAACTCGCCTCACGGGTTGAGAAGCCAAAGGGCCGGGCAGGCCGGGCGGAATGGCCTGTCGACTGCGACAACTCGGGAGGATTTTCCACATGATACGCGCGGCAACCGCAACGATCGTACTGGCATTAGCTGCAATCCCGGCAGCTCAGGCGCAAACCAGGGCGGATGAAGAGGCAGTTCGCAACCTGCCACAGGCTTTCTCCGCGGCCTTTAACAAGCATGACGGCCACCAGCTGGCGCAGATCATGGCCGACGACATAGATTTCGTGACGGTCGGCGCCATGTGGCTCCGCGGAAAGCCAGACTTTGAAAAGTATCACACGCGCATATTCAACGCGCGCTTCCACGGCATAAAGATCGAGGTGCTGCAGATTGCTGTGCGCTTTCTGCGACCGGACATCGCGATCGTTCACTGGAGCTGGACGATCACCGGAGACAAGAACGCCGACGGCACGGCGCGCAATCGACGGTACGGTATGATGACGATGGTCGCTGAAAAGCGGTCGGGCACCTGGCTTGTCGTGGCCTCACAGAATGACAACTCCGTCCCTGGCCCGGCGTCGGATGTCGAAGGGATCACCCTGCCGATGTCGATACCTGACCAACTCATCCCGGGTAAATGATATCGCGCGCGAGGAGCATCGACTTCGCCGGAAATCATCGCGCTATTATCGGCCTGTTTCAGTGCGCCCGACACTTGCGAAGATCGGGTAAAGACGGCAAGAGAAGAAACGATGACCATCGACGAACGGCCTGAGAAGCGAACCGGGCGCCACGAAGCCTTGGCGCGGACGATCGAACCCATGGCGGCCGGGAACCGTGCAGGATTTGTGAGACTCGAACGAGTGGAGCAAGCGTTGCAGCTCGCGCATGAATACCGCATGCGCGCGCTATCCTAGCCTCGATGCCGCCGCGAGCCTTAATCCCTGTTCTGCCGATGTGCTTCTTCGCCGCAGGGATCGGCTGCTTCGCGCAATCCTCTCCAACTCAGCCGACGGGTGACTCCGCGCTCCTCGCCGGCCTGAACTCCGACCTCGCCAGACTCGCGCCGCAAACCATCCGCCCGGCGCAAGGCAAGATTCTCTATCCGTATCTCATTCCCGCCGGCTACTACGACCAGATGTGGGACTGGGATGGGTTCTTCATCGGTTCGCACTGGGCCAACCAGGACGCGGCCGATGCGAAGTACCTGCGCGACTGGGTGCTGAGCTTTGCCGCTGCGGCCGACGCCTCCGGCTACGTCGCCGGCTGCCTCACTCCGCAAGGCCCGCGGCCGCTCTTCGGCAAATTCGCCATGAAGCCGTTTTTGGCGCAGGGCGCGCTGGTGGCTGCCGAGCAGCTACACGACTTTGCATGGCTTGCGCCCGCATGGCCGGCGATGCAGCGCATCCTCGACTACCGCAAGCGCACGCAATACGACGCGAAATGGGGCCTGTGGTTCTGGGACAACGCCATGCAATCCGGCGCCGACAACAATGCCGCGCTCTCGAACGATCCTGCCGACCGCAGCGCCATCCTCGCCGTCGACGCTTCGGTCTTCGCCATGCGCGAGTACGAGGCCATGACGGTGCTCGCCCGCCGGCTGGGCCACGGCGGCGACGCGCGCCGCTACCGCGCCCAGGCCCAAGCCACGCGCGGGGCCATTCTGACGAAGCTGTGGAACGCCGATCAGGCGCTCTTTCTCAATCGCCGGCGCGATAACGGCGACTGGATCAACGTCGAGAGCTGGACGAGTTTTGTGCCCCTCGCTGACGGCCTGCTGCCGCGGCGCGAGGGTCGCCGCATGATCAGCCTGCACCTGCTGAACCCGGCGGAGATGCGCTCGGATTACGGCTTTCGCAGCCTTTCCAGGAGTGATCCGGCGTACAACAACCAGGCCATCATCGATCCTTACTCCAACTGGCGCGGGCCCATCTGGATCAACGCCAACTATCTCGACTGGATCGCGCTGCGCTACTATGGGTTCCGCGAGGAGTCCCACTGGCTTGCCGCGAGTCTGGCGACCATGCTGCGCCGCGACATCGCCCAGTGGGGCTCGATGCACGAGGACTACAATGCCGAAACCGGCGACGGCCTCGCGCCCACGCCGGCGCAATCTCCCGGCGGCAAATTCGCCGGCTTCGTCGGCTGGAACCTGCTCGCCCAGGACATGCTCCAGTGCGAGGAGACTGGCGAGCATTGCATGACGATGGAGATCCGGGACGTTCAATAGAAATCGACCAACGCACGGTCAGAGTATCGTTTCAAACCCCTTCCGCCGGATCACATTGAGCAGCGCCAGCGCCGGGCCTTTGGGCTGCTTGGCGCCGCGCTCAAGCTGGGAGATGTAGCCCGGGGTGAGATTCAGGTAGCGGGCGAAGGCGGCCTGGCTGAGGTTGGCGCTCTCGCGCATTCTCTTGATCTCTCGCGCCCCGATCGGCTTCGCGGTCGAAATGGGCTTCACGCCGAGATGGCGGACCGTGATTCTTTCGTAGGCGGCATCGTCCATCACGCCGATGCGGTGCATATCCTCGGCCGTTTCGAGGATCGCTTCGGCCAACTTGCTCAACTTCTTCTTTGCCATACAACACCTCGATGAGCGATCCTTCGCGTATGCCGTGAGCAATCCGTTCTTTCTCGGCCGGAAGCAAGATGGCGGCGATCTCGCGCGCGGCTTCCAGTTCGTTCACTGCGAAGTTCTCCCGATCGCTCTTAGCCAATCCGAAGACGAACACTGCGCGGTGCTTCGTTCTGTAGGCAATCACCGTACGGTATCCGCCGGATCTTCCTTGCCCCTTGCGCGCCACCCGCTGTTTGATGAGTCCCCCACCCAAATCGGCGTCGATGAGGCCCCTGTCTGCTCTCTTGACGGCCTCGATCAGACTTCCGGCTTCGAGCCCCTCACGGCGCGCATATCGCGCAAACCACCTCGTCATGAAGACACGCATGCCGGAGCCTGACACTTTGAACTATAGCACATATTGTCAGGAATCTGGACGGATGTATCTACTCCGTCTTGATCTCCGTCGCCCGGTTGTTGACATACGTGATCGTCCACTGCTTGCCGTTCTCGTCGTAGGTCACGGTGCGGTCGCCCTCGGTCGGCCCGTCGGGGTGAAGCTTCTCGCCAATGGACATGCGCGTTTCGAGCTCGCTCATGCCTGGCTTTACCTGGTGCGCGTCGATCGTGGCCCAAACGTCTTTCGGCCAGTTCGAATAGATCTTGTGCGGATCGTCGTAGTAGAAAAGCAGGTCGGTGTAGTAGGCCTCGTCGTTGCCGTTGATATAGCCGATGGGCGTGGCGTAGAGGTCCTTGCCGCCGGGCAGCGCGAAGACGGCCAAGACCTGGCGGCCGTCGTGCTGCACGTTGTCGCTCACGCTCTCCGGAGCCGCCTGCTTCACGAACTTCTTCACGTCGAGTTGCTGCGCGGCCGGAATGAGGCCGATGCGCTTGCCGAACCCGACGCGGCCGCCCGCATAGGCAAAGTACGGCATGGTATAGCCATCCTTCATCCACACGCTGGTTCCTGCGAGCGGGGTCACATCGTCGAAGTGCGCAGGCGAGAGAATGCGGACGACGGCCACGTCGTCGAGGCTGCGCGGCTGCTCCGCATTTTGCTGGCCGATGACGCCGGGGTTCTGGCGATGCTTCCAGACGAAGAAAAGATAAATGCCGCTGACCAGCAGCACGATGACCGTGGGAATGATTGTTTTTTGCCAGGTTCGCATGTGTCTCCTCGCGGATTGTCACATTTTTGATGCTGTCTGCGCGGCGCGAAGCAATGACGACGCCTGCGATCCTGCAGCTTGGACGCCCATACAACGGGAAATCTTTGCGTGCGAGGGGCCAATTGCACCACCGCATGTGAAATCCACAGAATTGATGCTGGTTATTCACTTGAATCCACAGATCGACTTCGCCTATTGTCTCTTTCAGCAGGCAACCCCGTAGTGATCGGTGATTCATCGCTGGCTTGGCCAGAGGTGGAGATTCGAGAGCAGGCGGAGAGACACAGGCTGACTTGGGCCGCAAGGCAAAAGATCTGAGCCAGCGAGACGAACGCATCGGCGGCGCGAGTCGAAGGTGCACGAAACGAGCTGGTTTGGAGATTCACCGCAAGGTGAGGTTGGCAGGTGGAAAACCCGAATGAGATTGGAGATTCATCACCGGCTCCGAGCCGGAGGGTGACTGACCCGATCCTCCTATGAGATTGCCCATGAATACGCCAGAGGCCGAAAGGTCTCTGGCGTTTTCGTTTTTGCCGGAATCTTCGGCTCGGATCAGCCGATCCGGGTTCGCCTCTTCCGGAACAAAAAATCCCCGGCGAGGAGGGTTTGGAAAACCATCGCTGATTTTCCTCGACCTCCCCGCCGGGGGCTCAGATTTGCGGTGCCTGTGCCGCGAAGAGCATTGCGATCGGACCCGATTCCTTCCCGGGCTCCGGCCTCTTACCAGCCTCCTCCGCCGCTGATGGTGTAGCTGGCTGTCGCTACCGTGCTTTGCGACCAGCCGGGCGCCACGGCGATGGCGTGGATGGTCATGCTGGTGGAAACCGATATCGCCGATTTGTAGACCGGGGAGCTCGTCGTGGGCGTCGAGCCGTCGACGGTGTAATAGATCACCGCTCCCGAGGTGCTGTCGGAGAGGGTCACATTCTGCGAAGACGAGTAACTTCCTCCCACCGGCAGGAAGCTGGGTGTGGCTGTGGGGCTGGAACTGGCGTTGATGGTGTACGCGGCTTCGACGGTCGGGCTGGGCGCCATGCCGGACGCCGAGGCATAGGCCCAGAGAGTCGTAGTCTTCGCGACCGGGATCGGCTTTGAATAGACGGACCATTTCGATGCCGGCGTCGAACTGTCCAGCGTGTAGTAGATCGTGGCGTGCGGAGTAGTGTCGCTCAACATTACGTTTTGCGCCGTCGAGTAGGTTCCGACCGCAGGCGAGAAGGTTGGCGCCGCGGCGGTCGGGTTCTGGATCGTCTCGGTCAGGGATCCGGAACTCTTGCCGAAGTTTGCGTCTCCGGAATAGGCGGCGTCCACCGTGTGCTTGCCCACGGCAAGGCTGCTCACGCTCACGGTCGCATGCGCTGTGCTGTCGACGGCGACGGGCGGGAGCTTGCTGCTGTCCACGGTGAAGGTCACATGGCCTTCGGGCTCGCCGAATCCGCTGTCAGGCTGCACCAGGGCCGTGAAGCTGATCTTTTCCCCCTTGCCTCCGGGGTTGGCGTCGGAAGCGACGGTCGTTTTGGTATTGGTGACCTTGGCCGAGGCCACCGTGATCGTCCCGAAGAGGCCGGCCGATCCATCGTTCAGGCCCGCGGCGAAGTAGAGCGTGCCGGGGTCGCCGACCAGACCTTTCTCGCCGAAGACGATCTCCCAAAGGCCGGGATTGGCGATCAGGTTGCCGCTGGGATCGGCGATCTGGCCTTCGTATTTGTACGGGGTGCTGCTCATGCTGTAGGCCGAAATGGTTCCGTCGGCAAAGTTGCCCACCAGCAGGTCGCCGCCGAACTCGCCGAAAGTCGCCGGAGCAATGGCCATTCCCCATGGGGCGTTGAGCCAATCGTCGACCGGGATGACGCGGCCGAGCAAGCTGCCGGTCTCGCTGAACTCGTCGACGAAGCCTTTGCCCGGCGCGTAATTCCGCGAGGGCGCATAGGTCACGTAGACGTTGCCGTTGAGCACGTGTACGCCGAAGGGCGCATACCCGGCCGGGAGATGCGGATCCTTGAACGCATCTGCCATGGTTTGCTTCCAGGTGCTGCTGTAGACCTCGACACCGGCTTTCGCGCCGGAGTTCGCCAGCAGGATGAAAGAGCCCTTTGCAGTGGTCATCAGGGCCATGCCGGTATAGGCCGCGCTGGCCTTATGGTTATTGACGGCAATGATGGCGTCGCCGCCCGAGGTCGTGGACCAGCCGGAAACCGTGCCGTCGATGGAGCAAAAGAGGAACAGCGGCGTGGACTTGTCAGGAAGCTCGAAGCTGCCCTTGGCGAGGCCGCCGGTGTAGACCGTGCCGGTGGGCGAGCCTTTGCCGCTGCCCGAGGCCGGAGGAATGGTCACCGTGAAGGTGATTGCGCCATTGGCGCCGGCCACATAATCCAGGCCCGAGCCCGTGGTGTTGATCCAGAACGCCGGCCCGAGCGAGACGCCCCACGGGTCGATGAAATTCGAATCCGTCACCTTTGCGTCCACCGAGCCATTCGAGATCAGGTTGGTTTGCAGGTAGCCCTTGGGCGCGGTGGCATGGGCCGGGCAGGCCAGGAAGGCAATACCCAGCGAAATGCCGGCAAGCGCGACGGCGAGCGAAGCGCGACGGCGGTTTTTTCCTTTGGGAATCGAACGGGCAGTGGGAGTGCGGTGCGGCATGGACATTCCTCTTTCGCTTTCAGGTTCTGCGGCAGACAACGCGAGTCATCGCTGCAGAAGGTATCGAATCAGAATGTAGGGCAAACGAGGGACCAGGTTGTCCCCCAATTGTCATTGTTTTGTAATAGGTGACCCGGGGAATCGTTTCGGGTATGGAACTGGAGAAAGGCTGGACGGGAGTCGGGGCTGCCGGCGCTCGTTAAGGGTCAATTGGCGCCAATGGCCGCAATCCACCCGGCGGCATTGGTTACGCTGGCCAGCCGGGGAAAGACCTTTTCGACAAGGCACGAATGAACCTCGGCGTCCTGGTCGAGGCAGGCATCCTTGACCACGATGACGCGGTAGTCGGCATCGATGGCGTGCAGCAGCGTGGCCAGAACCACGCCGCTGGTGGCGATGCCGACGAGCACGAGCGTGTCGATTTCGCCGGCGCGAAGGATCATCTCGAGATCGGTTCCGGCAAAGGCGCTGATGCGGTGCTTGGTGACGACGACTTCGTCGCCTTGCGGCGCTACGTCGGGGTGAATCGCGCCGGAGGGACCCTGAAAGATCTGCTGCCATTGCGGCGAACTCCTGATGGCGGCGAAGAGGGCATTGCGCGCGCTGATCTCGGGCAAGCCGGGGCGAAATCCGACCTGGACGTGAAGGACCCGGATGCCGCGAGCGCGGGCGGCGGCAAGAACGCTTGCGACGCGAGGCACGAACTCGTCCTGACCCTTGGCGTAGATTGACACAATAGCGGCCTGGAGGTCCATGCTGAGGACCGCGGTGCGGGCAGGATCGGGAATCAGGTTGGCCATGGTTTCTTACCTTACCCTAAGTGAGGCCTAAGTTGGGAACCTGGAGGGCCAGGTAGATAAGTCGGGAATCAATTTGCACCAGGACAGGTGATATCCACAGAATTCTTCGTTTTTTGCACTTGCATTCACAGGCGTGAAATCCCTATTGTCTCTTTAGCTGGTGAGCCCGTAAGAGATCGGAGATTCATCGCAGGCCAGAGCCGGTGATGCGAGATTCGATTGAAGCCGGAAATTCGCCGCTGACCCGGAAAGAAGGTGCGGATTCGGGGGAACTCGAGGAATGCGTCGCCGGTGAAAGCCGGAGGAGCAGGAGACGGGGGAAGCCGAAGAGGCATCGCCGGACTGGGCCGGAAGGCGCAGTCTCTGATTGACATTGGAGATTCATCGCTGGTATAGCCGGCGCGTGAAGTCTCCGATCCGACTGCGAGTTTACCCACGAAGGCGCCAGAGGCCGAAAGGTCTCTGGCGTTTTCGTTTCTGCATGAATATAAAATCCCGAAGGGAGCAGCGCGCCCGCGCATCGCATCGCCCCTGAGGAGGCGCCGGTTGCAAAACGGAGTTCCGGATGTCATTCCCATGCTGAGTTACGAGGACGGCATTCGCGCTCTCGAATGGCTCGCCCACGCGTTCGGCTTTGTGGAAACGGCGCGCGTGGTGGGACCGGACGGGAGACTCGCCCACGGAGCGATGAAGGCGGGCAATGGCCTGATCATGCTGGCGACTCCCACGGCCGATTACCAGAGCCCCAGGCGCCACCGCGAATCCTGCGAGGCCGCGTGGAAATGGTCGACGGTTCCGTGGGTGATCGACGGGGTCCTCGTTTATGTGCCGGACCTCGACGCGCATTTCGACCGCGCCAGGGGGGCGGGTGCCACCATTCTGACCGGAATCGAGGACGGCCCGCCGGGACGACGCTACCGGGCCGAAGACTTCGAAGGACACCGCTGGTTCTTTTTCGAAAAAGAAAAGTGACGGGCGCCCGCCGGCGCAGCTACATTCCCGGCGACAGATAGCCCTGGGATGCAAGCCACGCATGCAGCAGATCGGGCCATGTATCGACAGGCAGGCCCTGCCTTCTGATTCCAAAACCGTGGCCGCCTTTGGCAAAGAGGTGCAACTCGGCCGCGGCGCCGGCAGCGCGCCATTCGGTGCAGATGCGCACGGCGTTCTCCGCCGGCGAAAGATTCGGATCGTCTTCCGCGGCGAGCAGAAAGAGCGGAATCTTTTCCGGGGGAGATGTGAGCGGATCGGGCGCCATCGGATACAGCGCGGCGACAAAGTTGGGCGCGGATTCGGCGTCGTGATGCAGCGCGACATGCAAGGCCAGATACGCGCCGGCGGAAAATCCGATCATGCCGATGCGATCCGGGCGAAGGCCCCACTCTGCGGCATGAGAGCGAATCACGCGAATCGCCTGCTGGCCGTCGGCGAGGATGAGCGGAGTCATGGATTCAAGATCCGGCTCGAGCTCCCGGGGCCCGCGCAGGCGCTCAAGCAGCAACGCCATGAAGGCCGCGCTGGTCCGGGTGAGGCGATATCTGAGGACGAATGCGGTAATACCCTGCGCGTTCAGGTCGCGGGCGACATCGGCGCCTTCGCGGTCCAGGGTGAGCATGCGGAATCCGCCGCCGGGGCAGACGACCATCGCCGTTCCGTTGACGTTGCCCGCGGGCGGAAAGTAAGCCGTGATGGTGGGGTCGACGACATTGCGGGCGTAGCGTTCGCCGTCGATCCCGATTTCGACTTCCCGCTGCGACCAGGATTCGGAGCCGGGCGCTTTCCCCGGCCAGAGGCGGATCACCTGCGGCGTGATCGATGCGGACGAAACCGCGGCCGGAACGACGGCGACCGCAACTCCGAGGGGCGTTTCCCTCAGCCTGATCCACAGCGCGACAAACGCGACCGCCACGAGCAGAACGATCGCGGCCGCAATCCACGGAAGGTATCGGCCGCAGCACGCCATTCTGCGATTTCTCCGGAAGCTGCATTGTACGGCTATGCGGCGCGCCTTCCCTCATCGATCCCGCTCAGTGCATGGCCGCGCCGCCGCCGGCGCCCTGGCCGGGCCGGTTCTTGCTGAGCAGGAATGCCGACAGGATAAGCACAACCGACATCCACGACAGCTCCATATAGACGTCCTGGTATCCCTGCATCTGCGCCTGCTGGTTGAGCTGGTTGTAGATCGAGGCCAGCGCCAGCCCCGTTCCGTTCGCTCCGCCAAAGCTGTTGCCGAGAAAACCGGAAAGCGTGCTCAGGTGCTGCTGGTATCCGGGCGACAGCGGCGTCATGCTGCTTTGCAGGTGCTGCTGATGCCACAAGGAACGGCTGGTGACCTGCGCATTGGTGAGCGCAATAAGAATGCTTCCCCCGATGTTGCGCGCAAAGTTGATCAGTCCTGCGACCTGGTTGCTCTCTTCGCGCGGCATGCCGATGTAGGCGGCGTTGGTGATGGAAATGAAACAGAACGGAATGGGAATCATCTGCACCACGCGCAGAAACGACGCCTGGCCGAAGCTCATGGTGAGACTGGAGATGTCGGCAGCGAACCGGAAGGTGAAGACAAAGAGGGCGAAGCCGATGGCGGTGAGCGTGCGCGCCGACATCTTGCTGGTCGCGTAGCCGGCCAGGGGCATCACGACCACCAGGGCGATGCCGCCCGCGGTGAGCGCCAGACCGGCCGTGGTGGCCGTATATCCCAGCAGTTGCTGCAAAAAGAGCGGTTGCAGCACGGTGTTGGCGTTCAGCACGCCGCCCACCAGCATCATGAGAAAACAGCAGACGGCAAAGTTTCTGAAGCGGAAGAGCTTGAGATTGATAAGCGGGCGTTTGTGGTTCCACTCCCAGATCACAAGGCCGATCATGCCGACCACGAAGAGCACGGCAAAGAAGCGGATGAAGTCCGAGGCGAACCAGTCGTTCTCCTCGCCCTTGTCGAGCATGATCTGCATGCCGCCCATGGCGATGGTGAGAAAGCTCAGGCCCACATAGTCCATCTGGCGAATGCGCGAGGGATCGGGCTTGATCCACGGCGGGTCCTCGACAAGGCGCGTCACGAGGAAGAAAGCGAGAAACCCGACGGGAATGTTGATGAAAAAGATCCAGCGCCAGGTGTAGTTGTCGGTGATCCATCCGCCCAGCGTGGGCCCGATCGACGGCGCCAGCACGGCGACGAGACCGTAGAGCGCGAACGCCTGGCCGCGCTTGTGCGGCTCGAACGAGTCGGCCATGATGGCCTGCGCCATGGGCTGCAGGCCGCCGCCGCCCGCGCCCTGCAGCACGCGGCAGACGAGCAGAATGGGCAGCGTTGGCGCCGCGCCGCACAGAAAGCTGGCGATCGTAAAGATGGTGATGCAGAAGACGAAGAAGTTGCGCCGGCCCATCAGGTTCGATGCCCAGCCGCCCAGCGGAAGCACGATGGCATTCGAGACCAGGTAGCTGGTAAGCACCCACGTGCCCTGGTCGGTGCTGGCGCCCAGACTGCCGGCGATGTGCGGCAGCGCCACGTTGGCGATCGAAGTGTCGAGCACTTCCATGAACGCGGCCAGCGCCACGGTCATGGCGATCAGCCACGGGTTCGCGCGCGGCCGCCACTGCGCGTGGATCGCACTCGGATTTTCCACCGCGCGCTGCGCCGTTGCGGCGGTGGGCCGATCCGGCAGTGCTGGCTGGGCTTCGGGCAAAGGGGCTCTCCTGCAAGTTTTCCTTCATCCACCTGACATGATGGAGTGAGAGTGTAATCCGTTGGCGGTTGTGTAGACCTCGCGAAAGACGGATCGCCGCTTAAGGGTGCGCAGCCTGCTCTCTGAATAGATTCGGATTGGGCTGTGCGGGGTTCACCGATTGCTACACGGCGGATGCTTCAAGCGCCATCGCCCGCGCATACGTGTACGGCCCGTCGGGAATCAGCGCAACCCGCCCGTCCGCGGGCAGCCCTTCGAGCGCCGCCGCGACGGCTTCGTTCAATTCGCCGAACCATTGCGGTCCGAGGCTTCCGAGCTGCGAAGGCGAAACGCCCGGAGTGTAGAAAAGCAAACGGTGCTTCAGGCCGGCGAGCGCGAGTTTTTCCACCTGCCACTGGTCGATCTCGACCGGCGTGCCCTGGATCGAATCGAGAAACTCCCGATAGCCGCGAAACTCGGTGAGCATTCTTGCATACGCAGGCGAGCCGACGCCCTCGGCGCATTCGGCGACGAGCAGGATGGCGCCGCCGGGTTTGACGATGTGCTCGGCGGCAGTGATGCCCTTCGTCGCCTGGTAGAACGTGAGGTCGAGCGGGTAGCCGGCCGAGCTGGTGATGGCGACATCGACGGGCTCGGGCAGTCGCGCCAGCGACGACGACTCGAGAAACCCGACGCCGGCGGCGTGTGCTTTCACCGGGTGTCCGGCGAAGACGCCGGAGATCTCGCGCTCCTGGGTGAGCGTTACGTCGAGGACGAAGTCGTGGCGCGCCATCGCCGCGATCTCGAGAAACTCGTGGTGCAGCGGATTTTCGTCGATCGAGCCCTCGGTCGCCAGCGGCTCGCGATTGAAGCGCGGCGAATGAATCGTCTTGATCGTCTCCTGCCCCGCAAGGCCGGGGACGATGAGCTTGCGTCCGCCGGAGAAGCCCAGCATCAGGTGCTGCTCGATGAAGCCGAGCGTGATGTGCAGGTCGGCATCGAGGAACCGCTTGTCAATGTATACCGGCGTGCCGCGCCGCGTCGCGCCCAGGGAACGATGCTCATCCGCGTTCTTCGCGTCGTGGTTGAGAACGCGATATTTTGCGGCAATCTCCGGCCCCACAATCGTCCGGATCTCCTCGTCCGTCGCCCCGCGATGCAGCCCGGTGGCAATGAGGATCGTGACGCCCTCGACGGGAATGCCGGCGCGATGCAGCCGCTCCAGCAGCGGAGGCAGCGTGACGCGGTTCGGGGCGGGGCGCGTGATGTCGCAGACCGGGATGGCCGCGGTACGCTTGCCGGCCGCGAGCTCTTCAAGCGGCGCGCAGCCGATCGGCCGCTCGAGCGCCGCATCGAGCGCGGATGGCGCATCAGCCAGCGGCGCGGCCGAGCGGCAATGGACAATCTCCGCGCGAACCGGGTCCGGGATGGGAACATCGATGCCGTCTTTGCCGAATGCGAAGCGAACGTTCATGGCGCGGGTAGAGAAGCTCCCTCACCCAAGTGTAGCGCGCGGTCGGTCCGAAACACTCGATTCGGCGGCCGGCCCCGGGGCAATCGCATGAAGGAGATTCATTGCTTCGGGAGGTTACAACTGTCCGCGCCGTAGGCGCAAAGTCGGTTAGCCCAGCGTTTCAACGCTGGGAGCCAGGAGCAAGCAATGCCCCGGAGCCCCGCAGGGGCGGAGCTGGAAACCACAATCGCCCGGCGAAATTCCATTCATGCGACGGCCCTGATGGTCGTCTGTTTTGAATCGGATTCTTTGGGAACAAGTACAAGAACTGGCAGAACGAATATTGCCGTAGTCAGGATCGCGAGCCACCAGGGGTGGAGGACAATTGGAAAGACAATTACGAATACAGCGAGCACCATCCACCGCCATGTAGGTACTTCCGTCATCGGCCGATCCCGGGAAGGAGATTCCTCGCGTCGTCTTTACGGGACTCCGTCCTCAACTGCGAAATCCCGGATCCCCGCGCTGAAGCACGGGGCTAACAAACACTGCGCCTGCGTGGACATTATTTTATGCAGGAATCGACAAGAGTCGGGGTTCTTTTTGGCCGAACGGCGTACGGGCAAAAGATTGTGCGCGAGAACTCGGTTGGGCAAGTCCTCGGTGTGCGAATTGGAGGGAGCAGCAGCCTTCAGGCTGCTGGTTTCGGCGCAAAACATCGACGTGGCTTTATAGCAAAACCAGAGATGCTGTGTACCGAAGCCAAGGCAATCAAGTCGCCGCGACCCCTGGGAGCGGCGACACTGCAACACAGAAAACAGGCCATACCTTCTCTGGTTTTGCCGTAGCCATGGGTCCTTTGAAACCGGCTTTCTGGCCTTGGGCCCGGGTTCTCACGCAGACACAAAAGCCCCTGCCCCTCACGCAGACTTGCTGCCGTCAATTCGATGGATGCCGCTAAATCGATCCGCCGACGTCATTTCTCTGGGCTCAATCAGTCCGCGGCCGATTCGCGGGTCTCGTTGTCCGCCGCGGATGGCTTCGTCTGGCGCCGGGACCTCACGATGGAGACGATGATGCCCGCCGTCATCAGGACGAGAAACGCCACCAGCAGGGGAGTCGACCACTGATCGAGCGTGTGCGACCACATATGAATCACATGTCGCCCATAGGTCGCGCCCAGCCACGCGACCAGCGAATAGCGGATGGCGCGCGCCGCCCCGAACGAGACCAAAAACCTTTTCTGCGGAACTCCGAGTGCCCCGGCCGCAAAGACAAATGGCGAAAGCGGCACTGGCGGGGGCAGAAGCGCAGGCAGAAACACGGCCAGAAACGGGTTGCCCCTGGCCCAGCGATTCAGGGGATCGAGCCTCCGCGCCGGCACGCGACGCTGGAGAGCCTCCTCACCGCCTTTGCGGCCGATGCGCCAACCCAGAAACCCGCCCAGCAGTCCTCCGGCAATGGCGCAGGCAGCCAGTTCCCACGGATTGTCTCCGTGCGATGCGAGCCACAGGAGCAACAGGTCGGTGCAACCAGGCAACGGAAGTGGGACCGGCGAGGAATCGACGACCGCAACCCCGAAAAGTCCCGGCAGGCCCAGGCCAATCAGCCAATGCAGCGTGTGCGCACGCTTTGCGGCGAGGCTGGCGGATTTTGCCGTTTCGAGGGCCCAAAAGCTCACCCATGCTTGGACGCGAAAATACGGCAGCGCGACGGTCCGCGGCGTATAACCTATGCAAAGGACATGGTTTTCAGCTCCCCCAGGCCGCCTCGGCGCGGCATTGAGGCCTTTGCCTCGCGCGACTTCAGGCGGTACCAACTGGCGCGCGTAACCGCCATTCTGGGGGCCGAGGCGCAGTCGGTCGCCGTCGCCTGGCAGGTCTATTCGATCACCCATCGCGCCATCGATCTGGGCTACACCGGCCTCGCGCTGTTTCTGCCTGGCCTGTTGTTTCTGCTCCCCGCCGGGCACGTCGCCGATCGCTTCGACCGGCGCCAGATCATCCTCGTCTGCTACAGCCTGCAGGTGCTATGCACAGGCGCGCTGGTCCTGCTCACGCGCGCCGATATCCACACCGTGCTGCCCATCTATGCCGTTCTCTTCGCCATCGGCACGGGACGCGCGTTCTCCGGTCCGGCGAGCTCGGCGCTGATTCCCCACCTCGTCCCCGAGCACCACTTCGTCAATGCCGTCACCTGGGGCGGCGCCATCTTCCAGTTCGCCAACATCACCGGGCCGGCGCTGGGCGGACTGCTGTTCACCCTGCCGCTGACGCGTTTCATCCCCGACACGCACCTTCAGGGCGCGGGAATCGTCTATGTATTCAACCTGGGCGCGCTGGGCTGGTATCTGATTCTGGTGGCCAGCCTGCACGTGCGCCCGGGCCGCATGGAGAAGCGCGCCGCATCGCTGAAGGTGGTGCTTGCCGGGTTCCGCTATGTCGGCGCGCACTCCCTGCTCCTCGGATCGCTGTCGCTCGATCTGTTCGTGGTGCTGCTGGGTGGCGCCGTGGCTTTGATGCCGATCTTTGCCAGCGACGTGCTGCACACCGGACCTACGGGACTCGGCGTGCTTCGCGCCGCGCCGGCCGTGGGAGCGCTGGCCATGTCGCTCGTCCTCGCGCGTTTCCCCGTTCGCCGCCACGCAGGCGTGCGCCTGTTCGTCAGCGTCTCGATCTTCGGCGCGGCGACGGTGATCTTCGGGCTCTCCCGCGAACTTTGGGTTTCGCTCTTTGCGTTGGCCATCCTTGGCGCCGCGGACATGATCAGCGTCGTCATTCGCGGTTCGCTGCTGCAACTGGCCACGCCGCCCGGGATGCGCGGGCGCGTGAGCGCGGTCAATTCGCTCTTCGTTGGAGCGTCCAACGAGCTGGGCGAATTCGAGAGCGGCCTTACCGCGCAGTGGTGGGGCGCGGTGCGCGCCACGGTGATCGGCGGCATCGGATCGCTGGTGGTGGCAGGGTTGTGGGCGGTGTGGTTTCCCGGGCTGCGCAATGCCGACGAATTGAGCTCCGCCGCGCTGCGCACGCCGCTGGTGGAGGATGCCGCGCGCGAGTCGGCGTAGATGCCCCGCCGCTTCGCGATCCGTTTCGCTGTCGTCCATGAGCATCGGGCGCCGGGTGAACTCCCCCTGCGGGCTTGCGGGGGCGGAGTGTCACCGTGTAGCGTACGGCTCATGCAATGGGCAACCCAGGAAGAGCGCCGCAAGCTGGGCCAGGCGCGGCGCAAGCAGGTGGGCCGGCACGAACACTGCGAACACCATCCCAAGGCGCGCCCGGCTTCGGCGCCGGAACTGGTCGAGCGCTCGATGAAAGGCCGCGTGCCGGCGCTCATTCAGCTCAAATACGAACTGATGGCGGAGTCGCCCTTCGGCTACTTTCGCGGCGCGGCGCCGGTCATGGCCGCCGATTTGTCCGTTCTTCCCAATGCCGGCATTCCCGCGCAGCTCTGCGGCGACGCACATGTCAGAAACCTCGGCGCCTTTGCCGCTCCCGACGGCCGCCTCGTCTTCGACATCAACGATTTCGACGAGACCATCCGCGGCCCCTTCGAGTGGGATCTGAAGCGCATGGCCGCTTCGCTGGTCCTCGCCGGTAGAGCCTCGGGTCATAAGGAGGCGGCCGCGCGCGCCGCCGTGGAGAAATGCATGCTGCGCTACTGCGCGCAGATGCGCGAATTCTCCGTGATGCCGCATCTCGAGGTCGGCCGGTTCCAGGTTCACCGGCTGGGACTGGTCGCGCCGGTGCACGAAGCGCTTTCGAAGGCCGAGCGGGCCACGCCGAAGCATACGCTGGATCAGCTCACCGTGCCGTCTTCCACGAAGCCGCATGCGCCGCGCCACTTCAAGGAGAACAAGCCGATGCTGACCCGCGTCACCAGCGCGCAGGCCGAGAAGGTGCTGGCGTCGCTGGCGACCTATCGCGAGGTGCTGGAGCCGCAGCGGCAGCATCTTCTCACCTTCTATCGCCCCGTCGATATCGCTTTCAAGGTGGTGGGCACGGGCTCGGTGGGCTGGCGCGACTACTGCATCTATTTCGAAGGCAACGGCCCGGAGGATCCGCTTTTTCTGCAGATCAAGGAAGAGCCGACGTCCTGTTATGCACCCTATCTTCCCGAGGCGCACAACCATCACCACAATGGCAAGCGCGTCGCCGACGGCCAGCGCGCCATGCAGGTGCAGAGCGATCCGTTCCTGGGCTGGACGCAGATGGGCGGTCGGCATTTTCTGGTGCGCCAGCTCAATGACCACAAGGGCTCGATCGACATCGGCGACCTGACCAGCGGCGCGCTCGAGGCCTATGGCGAAGTCTGCGGCGAATTGCTGGCGCGCGGGCATGCGCGGTCCAGCGATCCCATGGTGCTGGCGGGATATCTGGGATCGGGCGACCGGTTCGCCGAAGCGCTCGGCGAGTTCGGGTCCTGCTACGCCGACCAGACCGAGAAAGACTGGCAGGAATTGAAGAAGGCGCGCGGGGCCAGAGGCAAATCGAAGAAGACCGGCGGAAATCCCCCACGGCAGAGAATGGCCTCCGCCCATGGGTCACAGAGAAAGGCACGGAGAGATGATGGCGCATGAAGGCATCCACCAATTTCGAGGTGTGATCCCGATGCTGGTTTGCGTCGATGCCGCAGCCGAGATCGGGTTCTGCAAATCAATCTTCGGCGCGGTGGAACTTTCGCGGCGATCGGATTCCTCTGGCGCGGTGGTCCACGCCGTTCTTGGAATCGGTGAGACGATGCTGATGGTCCACGAAGAATCGCCGCACCTCGCTAGCCGCGCTCCGCAGGCAGATGGCAGCTCGCCAGTGGTCACTTACGTTTATGTCGAATCCGTGGATCGCATCATCGAGAACGCCGTCGGCGAAGGTGCAAGAGTCCTGATGCCGGCCGTTGACGCGCCGTGGGGCGACCGCGTCGGCCGCGTTATCGATCCGTCGAGCCACGTGTGGAACGTGGCTGCCCGAATACATCAGAAGCCGTGAAACGCGCACATTGCGCCCATTGAATCATCGTCGGAGAATACTCAAGGAGACTGTATGAATCGCCGCACATTTACGCAAACGCTGGCCACTGCAGCACTGGGCGCTGCCGCGCCGAAGGTCCCGGCCGAAGCATTGAACCCCCTCGCGCTCGACCAGGCCGTGCAATCTTCCGCATTGCCCTTCTCGCTCAGCGTCATGCTCTGGACGGTCTTTCGCGACCTGCCCTTCGGGCAGCGGCTGGAAAAAGTGGCCGAAGCCGGCTACACCAATGTGGAACTGGTCGGCGAGTACAGCAAATGGTCTGAGGCTGACTTTGCCAATGCCAACGCCGCGCGCAAGCGGCTCGGCATTACGTTCGACGCGACGGCCGGCCTGCACCACAGCATGATCGATCCTGCCCAGCGCGAGGCGCTGATCGCCGAGTTTGGCGAAGCACTGAAGCCCATGGAGAGGCTGAGCTGCTCGGCGATGATCATGCTCACCGGCAACACCATGCCCGGCCTCTCGCACCAGGCGCAGCACGACAACGTCGTCGAGACGCTCAAGCGCGCCGCGGCGTCGATCGAGGGCAAGCAGATCGACGGCCAGCCGGTGCGCATCCTGCTCGAGTGCATCGATCCGGAGGAGAATCCGAAATATTTTCTTACCTCGGCCGCCGAAGGCATGGAGGTCGTGCGCCAGGTCAACCATCCCCAGGTGCAGTTTCTCTACGACATGTTCCACGAGCAGATCGGTCACGGCAATCTGATCGAGAAGCTCGAGAAGAACATCGATCTGGTGGCGCTGATCCACGTGGCCGACGTTCCCGGCCGGCACCAGCCCGGCACCGGCGAGATCGACTACGGCAATATCTTCAAAAAACTGGGCCAGTTGAACTACAAAAAAATGGTCGCCATGGAGTTCATGCCCATCGGCGACGAGGTGCTGGGACTGAAAGAGGCGAAGGCCCTGGTCATTCGTTCGGTGGCGGCGTAGGGTTCGCCCGGTCGGAGCCGAAAGCCGGCCGGAGTGGATCGTTTGCTCCATTGCGAGGGCCTGTTTCAAAAACCGGCCATTTCGGCCCGAATGAACAGGCTGCGAAAAAACTCTCCGAGGCAGGGCTTTGTAACAGGGCATGACTCGCCGGGGTCCCCGACAAGCCGGCTTTGCTTGTTGGGGTGGCTTCAGTCGAGCCGATCGAACTCCTTTATTGATAAATCCGGGCGGGCTTTAGAAGTGTGCGTGAGAACTCGTTTGGGCAAATCTTCGGGGTGCGAATTGGAGGGAGCAGCAGCCTTCAGGCTGCTGGTTTCGGCGCAAACCATCGACGTGGCTTTAGCCATGGGTCTTTTGAAACCGGCTTTATGGCCCTGGGCCCGGGTTCTCACGCAGTCACTTTAGCCACAGCGAGACGCCCAGCGACGCAATTCGTCTCGGCTTCGCCCTTTTTCCGCAGCCTCTGAAGTCGGACCCTTTCAAATCACCCTTTTTGAAACAAGCTCCAGGACAGCGGCGGCGCTGCGATCGACTCCACCTACAATAAGTTGTCATGCCCACAACCGTCCGCTCGCACGCAAAGATCAATCTCGGCTTGGGCATCGGCGCGCCGCGTACGGATGGTTTTCACTCGCTCGTCACCGTCTACCAGACGCTGGAGCTCCACGACCGGGTTACGGTAACGGCGCAACCGGCGGCTGAGACTTCGATTCGCCTGACCTCGAACGACGACCGCGTCCCCACCGACAGCCGCAACACGGCGTGGAAGATGGTCGAGCTGGCGCTCGCGTCTCCGCGCCGAACGGCCGAAGTAGAAATCCGGATTGAAAAGCGGCTTCCGGTGCAGGGCGGTCTCGGCGCCGGGTCGGCAAATGCGATCGCGGCCCTGGTGGGCTTGCAGGCGGAGCTTGGGTGGTCGACCCACGCCCTGTTGAGCCATCGTCTGCAGCTCGCCGCCCAGGTCGGCTCCGACGTTCCGCTTTTCCTCATCGGAGGCACGGTTCTCGGGCTGGATCGCGGGCAGGAGGTGTATCCCCTGCCGGATATCGAGCGCGCGTGGTGCGTGGTCGCGCTCCCTGAAGTGAGCGTGTCGACGCCGCAGGCCTTCCGCGACTGGGACGCGCTCTGCGCCGAACAGGGTTTGACCCCGGAGGCAAGCGCCGGTAAACTAAAGGAGTTGAGCCGTGCCTATGCAAGCGCCTTTGCGGGAGGGTTTCCGCGGGGCGAACAGCGGGCGGGCTCCTCCGGTGTCCTCTCTGTGGGAGAGGACCTTGCCGGACCTCAAGAGTCTGCGCTTGTCCGCACCGGGATTCATGGCTGTTTGCAGAACGACTTCGAGCAGGTCGTCTTCCGCCAGCATCCTTCCCTTGTCGAGATCAAGCGCATCCTTGCGGCTTCGGACACTCCGGAGGCGGCCCTCCATGCTTCGCTTTCCGGTTCCGGCTCGGCGCTTTACGGGTTGTACCTGACCCGCAAGGATGCGGAATCCGCGCAGTCGCGTTTGAGCAGCGTGAATGTGCGGAGCGAGTTGACGCGCACGTTGCCTCGGGCTGCGTACTGGCGCGGAATGATTGTGGAATAACCGGGATTGACAGCCGGACGTTGTGCAGGCGAGACTCGCGGACGGCTGAAAGATAGCGGCTCTCGACGATGAGTGGGAGCCGCTCCTGCTGGGCGATCGTTCAATGGTAGGACAGTGCCCTTTGGAGGCACTTATCCAGGTTCGAATCCTGGTCGCCCAGCCAGATTCAGGTACCAGCCAAAGCCAACCAGCTTGGAGGTGCACTTCAGATGGATGCGGGAACTGTGATCGTCGCCGAAGAGAAGCAGCAGAGCGGATCCAACAAGCCGGAAGACAGGCCCGAGGGTCTTCCCAACAAGCCCAGGGACGGCGGGCAGAGGGATGCCGGCCAAACCCCTGAGCCGGCCGCCAAAGGCAAGGAGGCCAAAGCCGCGCCGGAGCGCAAGCGAAGCCGCAACCTGAGCGAGGACAAGCGCTTCAAGCTTTTCTCGGGCACGGCCAACCCGGAACTGGCGAAAAAAATCGCCCAGCACATCGGCGTCACGCTGGGCGAGGCCAAGCTGCAGCGGTTCGCCGACGGCGAAGTCTACTTCCAGTTGCTCGAGAACGTGCGCGGCGTCGACGTATTCGTGGTGCAGCCGACGTGCTATCCGGTCGACCAGCACCTGGTGGAGCTGTTCATCATGATCGACGCGCTCAAGCGCGCCTCGGCTTCGCGGATCACGGTGGTAGTGCCCTACTACGGCTACGCCCGCCAGGACCGCAAGGACCGGCCGCGCGTGGCCATCAGCGCCAAGCTCATCGCCGACCTGCTGACGACCGCCGGCGCGAACCGCGCGCTGTTTGTCGATCTGCACGCCGCGCAGATTCAGGGTTTCTTCGATATTCCCGTGGATCATCTCTTCGCCAGCCCGGTGCTGGTCAGCTATTTCCGCGAGCTGAACCTGCCCAATCTCACCGTGGTTTCGCCGGATGCCGGCGGCGTGGAGCGGGCCCGGTTCTTCGCGCAGAAGATGGGCGCGCCGCTGGCGATCGTCGACAAGCGCCGCACCGACATCAACGTGGCCGAGGTGATGAACGTGATCGGCGACGTGGAGGGCCAGACCTGCCTCATCATCGACGACATCATCGACACGGCCGGGACGCTGGTGAAGACCGTCGATGCCCTCTATGCCGCGGGCGCGGGCAATGTCTATGCATGCGCCAGCCACGCGGTGCTTTCCGGCCCGGCCATCGACCGCATCGCCGGTTCGCGCCTTGAACAGGTGATCGTCACCGATACGATTCCGCTGCGCGAGGCGGCGCAGAAACTGCCCAAGATCAAGGTGCTCACGATCTCCGGCCTGCTGGGCGCGGCCATCGAGAGCATTCACATGGAGACGAGCGTGAGTTCGTTGTTCAACTAGACAGGTGTCAGGGATCAGGTTCCAGGGATCAGTGACATCGAGAAGGACACGTAAGCCAGTAATCGGAACCCGGTGCCAGGCGGATTCATTCTGACCCCTGACCCCTGATCTCTGATCTCTGGCGACAACAAAGGGAGCGGGACTTCAACCACCCCGTGCCCGAGAGCGAAGGATAAAGGAATGCCAGTCCAGGAAGTGGTAACCGCCAGGCCCCGCGAGGGCAAATTCAACAAGAACGCCGCGCGGCGCGTGCGCGCCGCCGGCAAGATTCCCGCCGTGCTGTACGGCCCGGGTCACGATCCCGTCGCCGTCGAACTCGATCCCAGGCAGATTACGCGGATTCTGCACTCGGAATCCGGGCACAACACCATCATCGACGTCGAGGTGACCGGCCAGCCCGCAACCAAAGCGATGATCGTCGACTGGCAGTACGAGCCCATCAACGATCGGCTGATCCACATCGATCTGAAGCGCATCGCGCTGGACAAGCTGCTTCACTTGCACGTTCGCGTCAAACTGATGGGCATCCCGGTAGGCGTGAAGACGGAGGGCGGAATTCTCGACCAGGTCATGCGCGAGGTCGAAGTCGAGTGCCTGCCGGCCGATATTCCCAGCCACATCGACGTGGATGTGAGCCACCTGGAGATGCACGGCGTGCTGCGTGTCAATGAGCTGCCGAAGCTGAGCAAGGTGAAATACCTGACCTCGGCCGATGCGACCGTGGCGCACGTGGTCGCCATCCGCGAAGAAGTGGCTCCGGCCGCGGCTGAAGCTGCGGTGGCGGAGGGCGAGGCTGCACCTGCAGCAGCGGCTCCAACCGAACCGGAAGTGGCCAGGAAAGGCAAGGCAGAGCCGGAAGCTGCGCCCGCCGCCGGCAAGAAGCCCGAAGCGGGAGCGAAGAAGTAAGCTTTGGCGGACGAACACGAGTCCGGCAACCGGCAAAGCCCGTTCCTGGTGGTGGGCTTGGGCAATCCGGGACCCGATTACCTGTGGACCCCGCACAACGCGGGATTCATGGCCATCGATCGCATCGCCCAACAGGAGGGCGTTGTGGTGCAAAACCGGCGCAGCCGGGCGGTGACCGCGACCTGCAGGATTGCTGGGCGCACTGTCATCCTGGCCAAGCCGGAGACGTTTATGAACCTGAGCGGCGTGGCCGTGGCCACGCTGCTCGAGGAGTTTGAACTGGACCCGGCCAGGGATCTGCTCGTGATTTACGACGAGCTGGATCTCAAGCTGGGGACGATCAAGATCAGGGAACGCGGTTCCACAGCGGGCCACAACGGGGCCCGCAGCGTGACCGGCGCCCTGGGCGGTCAGGAGTGGCTGCGGCTGCGCATCGGCGTGAAACCCGATTTGCCAACCGAAGCCGCGGGAGGCCGGAGGCCGGGAAAGGATTATCTGTTGTCGCCGATGCGCAAGGCCGATCTCGCCGTTCTCGATGAAGTGCTCGACCGTGTGGCAACTGCGACAAGAAGAATCATCGGACAAGGATCGGGGCCGGCGATGAACGAATTTAACCGGCGGGAATGAAGGTAGGGACTATGGGACCAGGGACTAAGGGACTAGGGAATACGGGCTGAGGATTGGGGATTGGCAAGGCCAACTGACCCCTGATCCCTGATCACTGTGAACTGCGAACTGCGAACTATGAACTGAGAGAACAACCATGTCGAGACTGTATGAAGTGATGTTCATTATTCGGCCCGATGTGGCCGACGAAGATGCCGACAAGCTGATTGCCGGCTTTACCGCGACCATTACCGGCGCCGGCGGCGCGGTAAAGAACTTGGAAAAGTTGGGCCGCCGCAAGCTCGCCTACACGGTGCGCAAATTCGACGACGGCAACTACGTGTTGCTGACAATCGAAGCGGGAGGGCCGGTGGTGCAGGAACTGGAGCGCCGCCTGCGCGTGACCGAGCCGGTGATCAAGTTCATCACCGTGCGCATGGACGAGGAAGAGAAACGTCTGGCCAAGATCAAGGCGCTGCGCAACGCGCGCAGAAAACTGAGCGCCGAGCCGCCGGCTCCGCCTGCTGCGGCAGAGGCGCCGGCCGAGGCTGCGCACGCCGGCGCCTGATCGGCGCCGGGATCGCCGCGGGCATGGCAATCGGCTGAAGGGTAGCGGATCGGTATCCACGAGGGGCCTGGCAGTGTCGGACGAATGCTTCATCGAAGGTTTTGTAACAGGGCACGACTCTAGTCGTGCCGAAAAGAGCCTGGAATGACGGGGCCTTAGCCCCTGAGGGACGCTCTTCGGGCCTGATCTGCGGCGTTTTCGATTCGTCAGAGATGGCCTGATCCCCGGGACGCCCCGGAGGCACATAACGTACGGGCCAAAGCCCGTACCCTCCAGGCCGACCCGCTACAGGCCGAAATGCGGCTCGACATACGCTTCCGCGAACCGTGCGGAAGCCAACAGGAAGGAAAGGGCAAAAGAGGAAACCCAATGGCTGAAGAAAACCAGGCAAGAACAGGCGAAGCAGGCGCACCGGCGCCGCATCCGGCTCCAGGCGGTCCGGGCGGAGGTCCGCGCTCGGGCGGGCCGCGGCCGGGCGGTCCCGGCGGACGCGGGAAGTTCTTCCGGCGCAAAAAGGTGTGCAAGTTCTGCACCGAGAAGATCGACGCGATTCCCTACCGCGACGTGCGGCTGTTGCAGCAGTTTGTGGCCGAACGCGGAAAGATCGTGCCGCGGCGTCTCACCGGTGTGTGCACCACGCACCAGCGGCGGCTGACCCGCGCCATCAAGCAGGCGCGCAACATCGCGTTGCTGCCGTTCGCCACGCAGCACTAACTGGAAATGCGCTTTTCTCGACGCTGTCATCCTGAGCGGAGGCGGTTCGGCTTGCCGGGCGGCCGGAGTCGAAGGATCCCTGCTTCGAGGAGCGCAAAGTCGGAGATTGTGAAATGGAAGTCATTCTGAGAGAAGACGTGGCCAATCTCGGCCACCGCGGAGAAGTGGTGAGAGTGGCCGACGGATACGGCCGCAATTTTCTGCTGCCGCGCAAGCTGGCCATGCAGGCCACTGAAGCCAACAAGGCCGTTATCGAGCAGATGAAGGCCGCCGCCGCGCGCCGCTCCGCCACCGAAAAGGCGCAGGCGCAGGAACTGGTCGCGAAGCTCGAGCCCATTGTGGTGAGCTTTACGCGCAAGTCCGGCGAGAGCGGTCATCTCTTCGGCTCGGTCACCGCGGCCGATATCGCCGCCGGGCTCGCCGGGCAGGGGTTCGAGGTCGATCGCCGCAAGATCCAGTTGTCGGAACCGCTGAAGAGCGTCGGCGATTATCACGTCGCCATCCGGCTGCACCGCGATGTCACCGCGCACGTCACGGTAAAGGTTCAGGCCGAGGCGCAGGAAGCCACGGCCGGCGAGCCCGCCGCCGAAGCGGTCGCGGAGTAGTCGCAATCACCCGGTGCCCCACCGTTTCCGCCTTCTGTGCGGAAGGGGTGGGATCGCGCCTTCGGCTCGCTCCGCGCAATCCATCTTTCCGGCGATCTTCAAGGATCAACTGAATCGCAGCGCCAAGGCTGGCTCGGCACTCTTCGATACTGTGCCCCTGCCCGTTTGCGCCCGGGATTTCGGGCGCCCCCCGATATACCAATCGCCATCCCGTTCGATGATTGCGTTGAATTCATTGCGCATGGAAACAGTTTAGACTTCTTTCCGCTGCAACCCGTTGCACTACAGCCAGAGGCTGCGCCCGGCCCGTTCGCGGCGTGGGCACTGCCGCCCGCAGGCTGCGCGTGCAATCGTGCTCGGGCGCGGTGAGCAGTCCGGCTGGAAGAGAATCCCTTTTGCTCGCTTGCAGGGCTGCCCGGTTCCGGCCTACTGAAGCAGAATCAGCCTTCGAAGGCAACGGATGCCGCCTTCGGCTCATCTGATTCGCGAGTGCGGGAGTCCGTTCGCCGAGGACTGCCGGGGAACTGTTCCGGATAGAAGGAGATATCGAAAATGCCGTTGATCAATGTGGTGCTCACTCTGCTCGTCGTGGGGATTCTGCTTTGGCTGATCGACCGCTATGTGCCCATGCAGGGAACCATCAAGGGGATTCTCAACGCCGTCGTCGTCATCGCGGTCGTCGTCTGGATTGTGAATGTCTTTGGACTCATGCACTACATCACGCAGTTCAGGGTGGGTCACTGACCCGCTTGCCGGCGCAAAATGCCGTTGCGAAAACGGCCGCGGAACCCGAATCGGCAGACCGGATTCTCGCTGGTCCGAATCCCCGTTACTTGCCCGGATCGACCAGAGCCTGATACACGAGCGAACGGCTCTGGTATTCGAGGTTCGGGCTGGCCGGTCCCAGCATGCGCTGGATCATGCCGACAAACACGATGTCATTGGTCGGGTCTACCCAGAACCATGTTCCCGCGGCGCCGTCCCATAAGAAGCTGCCCTTGCCTTCGGGCAAGTTCGCCGCCGGCGGATCGAAGACCACCGCGCAGTTATAGCCGTAACCGAAACCCGCCCGCATCTGCTGCAGCCCGATTCCGAACTGCCCGGTCAGCAGGCTGGCCGGCAGATGATTCGACGTCATCAGCTTCACCGTAGCCGGGGCCAGAATCCTCGCCCCGTTCAGCTCGCCGCCGTTGGCGAGCATCTGCGCAAAGCGGTAGTAATCCTCCGCCGTGGAGACCATGCCGCCGCCGCCCGAGGGCATGGTCGGCTCAGCGACGTAGTCGCTTTGCGACCCGCCAGGTCCGCGGTGCGTAGCGACGATCTCGCCCTTCGGCCCGGGCTCATTCTGATAAAGCGTCGCGAAGCGGTTGCGCTTTTCGGGGGGCACATAAAAGCCCGCATCTTTCATCCCCAGCGGCTGGAAGATACGCGTGCGATCGAACTCCGGCAGTGTGTGGCCCGATAACTTCTCGATGATATAGCCCTGGATGTCCATCGACAATGAGTAAGTCCATCCTTTGCCGGGCTGATAAAGCAGCGGAATGCCCGATAACTTGTCAATCATCTCCTTGAGGTTCTTCGATCCCGGCACCTGCCGGTCGCGGTAGATCTTGTCCACGGGAGTTTCGCCGAAGAAGCCGTAAGTAAAGCCGGCGGTATGTGTCATCAGCTCGCCCATGGTGGGCGGGTGGTCCGGATCGGCAAGCATCATGTTTCCATCCGGGTCGGTCCCCTTGTAGACCTTCAGGTGCGCAAACTCGGGAATGAATCTGGCGATCGGATCCGAAGGCAGCCACTTGCCTTCCTCGTACAGGATCATCATGGCCGCGCCGGTGACCGGCTTGGTCATGGAAAAGTCGCGAAAGATGACGTCTTTCGTCATCGGCGCGCCGCTGGCCAGGTCGCGATCGCCATACGCGCGATAATCCACCACCTTGCCGTGTCGCGCGAGAATCGTCACGATGCCCGCGATCTGCTTCTGGTCCACTACCTGCTGCATCGCGGCGTGCAGCCGCTCGAGGCGTTGCGTAGAGAATCCCTCCGACTCGGGCCTTACGACGGCGAGTTCCGCGTCATGGCGCGCGCCCTGCGCGGCGGTCGCCGCTTTCTGTGCGTGCGCGATGGAAAGAGACAGCGCCAGCAACGCGGCCGGAACGTGCGCGCAAATCAGCCTCCCCGGCTTTTCAGGCATCATGAGAACCCTCACGTCCTTTGCTTTGGAATGGGTCCGGAAATTGACGGACCCTTTATATCAAGGCGCACAACTCGCCGCAAAGCGAGCCGACGCGACTGCAATCCGTTACCCCCCAAATGCGTTCTCAGCCCGCAGGCGTCGCCGCTGCGCTCTTCGGCGTGCGCAGCAGCAACAGCAGAAAGACTGTCGCCAGCACGGGAAGCAATCCGGCTGCAAGAAACGCGGGCCTGTAGGAGATCCGGTCGACGAGGATTCCTGTGGCATACGTGAATCCCGCGCCCGCCAGCCCCGCCGCCAGGCCGCTGAGCCCGGTTACCGTAGCCACCACGTCGTGTGGAAACAGGTCCGAGGGCAAGGTAAGCCCCATCGTCGACCAGCTCGCGTAACCCCACAGTGCGAAGCAGATCAGTCCCAGTGCCGCATAAACGCTGTGCACGCCGGCCGCCGGAATCCCCGCAAGAATTGGCACGCAACTGAAAACGCAGACCCACGTCCGCGCCCTCACCACCGGGATGCCCCTGCGCACGCACCAGCCCGAGATCAGCCCGCCGGTGAAGTTGCCGATGTCGGCCGCGACAAAGGGCGTCCAGGCAAAGAAGGCGATTTTCTGCAGGCTGAATCCGCGCGCATCGCTGAGATACTGCGGCAGCCAGAAAACATAGAACCACCAGATCGGATCGGTGAGCGCGCGGCCCAGCACGATCGCCCAGACATTGCGGTCCCGCGCAAGGCCGAGCCATCGCCGCGCGCCGGCTTTGGCTGAGCTGGCCGGAGCTTCCTGACCCGCGCGAATCAGCGCCGTCTCTTCTCCGCGGACGCGCGGATGGCGGCTGAGCGGATGATAAACGCGCAGCCAGACCAGCAGCCAGACAAACCCCAGCAATCCCGATGCGACAAAGGCCGCTCGCCAGCCCAGC
Source organism: Acidobacteriaceae bacterium (assembly GCA_030039035.1). Classification (GTDB taxonomy): domain Bacteria; phylum Acidobacteriota; class Terriglobia; order Terriglobales; family Acidobacteriaceae; genus Telmatobacter. Next base: position 28,595 of record JASHQQ010000399.1, read on the forward strand.
GCCACCGCTATCAGCGGAAGCGTCAACGCGGCAATCGCGCCGCCCACGCTCGATCCGCTGTCGAAGATGGCGACGGCAAGGCTGCGTTCCCGGGCGGGGAACCATTCGGCCACCACCTTGCTCGCGCCGGGCCAGTTGAAGCCTTCGCCGATGCCCAGCAGAAACCGGAACGAGGCGAAACCGAAGAGCGAGTTGGCGAATCCGGTCAGGATGTTGACAACCGACCAGAAAACGACGGCCAGCGCCAGTCCCAGCCGCGTGCCGATCAGGTCAAGCAGAATGCCGCCGAGCAGCCAGGTGAGTGCATACGAGAGCTGAAAGGCGCTGAGTATTTTTGCCAGATCGGTGTGCGTGAAATGGAACTCGGCGACGATGGCCGGAGACAGAACCGAAAACGTCTGGCGGCTGATGTAGTTGGTGACCGTCGAGAAGAAAAGCGTCCAGACGATCCACCATCGCACTCTGCCCGAACGCCTGTTTGGGGAGCCTTGGCCGATTCGCTCCCTGGCGGCTGAGACTTGATCGTCGGGCATGATTTCGGTCCGGGCTCGGTGGCGCGCTCCTCGAAGCGAGAGTCTACCCGGCCAGGGACGCGGTGTCCAACTCCGCCGCGGATTCCCGGTCGAGATAGATCGTCGCATCGGGATGCGTGCGCAGGATCGTCGCCGGGCACGCGGTGGAGACCGGCTCGGAAATCGTGCGGCGAACCACGGCGGCCTTGCGGGCGCCGGGCACCGAGAGGATCAGCCTTGGCACGCGCAGCAGCGCGGGAATGGTGAGCGTGAGCGCCTGCCGTGGCACTTCCTCCACGCCTGCGAACCAGCCCTCCGCCACCTGTTGCCTGCGGCAGGCCTCGTCGAGCGTGACGACCTTCATCGCCTCCGGATCGTTGAAATCGGCCTCTGCGGGATCGTTGAAGGCGAGGTGGCCGTTTTCGCCGATGCCCAGAAGACACAGCGCCGGAGCGGCCTGATCCAGCGCGCGAATGTAATCCGCGGCGAATCGATCGAGGTCCTCCATGTTGCCGTCGATCTCGTAAAAGCGCTTCATTGCCACCCGCTGCGTCAGCTTCTCGCGCAGATACCGGCGGAACGAGGCCGGGTGCGACGCATCGAGTCCGATGTATTCGTCCATGTGGAACCCGGTTACGCGGCTCCACGGCAGGCCGGGGGTCGAGGTCAGCGCGTCCAGCATGGCGAGCTGGGAAGCGCCGGTGGCGAAGATCACCCCGATCTCATTGCCCGGCCGGTCGAGGTGTACCAGCTCCTCTGCGGCCGCGCCTGCGGCAGCCGCACCGGCCGCGGCTTTGTCGGGGTGAATTTCGAGCTTCAACCTGCCAATGGAGGCGCGCTTTGGTTCCTGGTTGGGTGGCATCCTGGTGATTTCCGTCGGGCAAACCCATTCTAGGGTAGTCGGCTGCCAGGCCGCCTCCATCTCTAGGCCGGCACGGTCCGCCTTCGGGCCGGAGCCGCCCAGGGTCTCCCTTGCGCGCCTGTCCGGTTCCTCAGACCCCGATCCGATCACAAAAATGACTGAATTGGTAAGTGGGAGCGGTATTTTTGTCAAAAAATCTGATTTGGACGTTGCTTTTTAGCCATAGGGGAAGGTTAGAATCGGTGCCGTATGACGGAAGCCATCAATCGTCGCTCCGAAGCCATCATCAAATTCCTCCTGCGCACCGGAACCGCCAGCATCGAAGAGTTGCTGGCCGTCGCCGGCTCTTCGGCTCCCAGCATCCGGCGCGACCTGGCCCGGCTGGAGGGCCGCGGCCTGGTCCGCCGCACGCACGGCGGCGCCGAGCTGGTCGAGCCTCTTCTTTACGAGCCATTCCGCTACGACAGCTCGTTCTTGGCGCGCGAACAGCGTCATGCCCCCGACAAGCGCCGCATCGGCCTGGCCGCCGCCGAGCTGGTGCAGCCGGGCGAGACCATCGGCCTGACCGCAGGCACCACGACCACGCACATCGGCCGCAGCCTTCGCCATCGCAGCAAGATCCAGGTGGTGACGAACGCCATCAACATCGGCATGGAACTGTGCAACCAGCCTGGCATTCGCACCTATGTTACAGGCGGCGTCGTCCCCTGGGCCTGGTCGTTCTCTCTCACCAGCAGCGCCACCCTCGCCTTCCTCGACGACGTTTACATGGACAAGGTCTTTCTCAGCGTCACCGGATTCGACGCGGAGCGGGGCGCCACGACCCTCGAAACCGACGAGGCGATGGTCTACCGGAAGATGGTCCAGCGTTCCAAACAGGTAATTGTGGCCGCCGACTCGAGCAAGATCGGCAAGGTGAGCCCGGCTTTCATCTGCCCCATCAGCAGCGTTCAGGTCTTCATTACCGATACCGGCGCCACCAGCGAGGCGCTTGCGCCCTTTGAGCGCCAGGGCATTCGGATCATTCGCGCCTGAACCGCAAGTAAAGGGATTTGCCCGAAGGAATCCCGCCGCGCCGCCTGCCCGCGTTTCCACCTGTCGATCTCCCTGGTTTGCATCGAAAGTAGTGCATCCATTTCCAATGGAGAACCCGTTTCCATCCGAATTCTCCACAAAGATGATCATTTCCGGCGAAATATTTCAATTTTCCTCTTGATTTTTATGCGAGGCCATCCTATCGTCGTTCATCAAAGAAAGATTTCGTCGAAAATCGCCCGGAAAGGGCGTGGCAAGGACGACCGAAACGAATTCGACCGGCAAGGCAACCTGCCGTTCGGTGGCAATCGATCCGTTTTTTCGGGGGAAGGTGATGCTGGGAAATCCGGGCCTGTGTCGTAATACCGCCTCGCTTTGGTGGCTTTTGGCTGAGGGCGCGGCGCATCTCGATCGGTCCGGCCCGGTTCCGGTGTTGAAAGACCCCTCAACGACCCTCCCTCCCCGCATGCTCTGAACTTGCCTGTCGATTCGCGTCGGCACGGAGGCATTCACGCCGTTTCAAAGAAAGGTGCAAAACCCATGATTTCCATGAGAGGCCTGTTCCAACGCATACGTCCATCCCGGACCGGCAACCTCGGCTCCGCCTCTGCTGCACCTGCCGGCAAGGCGGGAGTCTATGTGTTCCTGCTTGCGCTCGTGACGATGCTGTTCCTTGGATTCCCCGCGAACAGCCGCGGCCAGGAACTGGAGGGAACCCTTGGCGGCACCGTCACCGACGCCACGGGCGCCGTGATTCCCCATGCCACCATCACCATCACGCTGAATGGCGTGGGGGGAGAGTCGCGGGTGGTGCAGACTGACGCCGCCGGCAACTACATCGCGCCCAACCTGCCCGCCGGCACCTACACCATCACGATCACGGCGCCGGGGTTTGCCACGGTCACGGAAAAGGATGTGATTCTCAACGTGTCGCAGAAGCGCTCGGTCAACGCGGAGCTGAAGCCCGGATCCGAGAGCCAGACCGTAGTGGTCCAGGAAAACCCGGTGGCCATCGACACCGAGAGCAGCGCGCAGGCGGGAACGATCTCCGGCACGCAGGCTCGCGAGCTGGAACTGATCAACCGCAACTTCCAGCAGCTTGTAACGTTGCAGCCCGGTGTCGTGAACAATCTCGGAGACGAGCCCGGCTTTGGCCTGAACAGTGTCACGTCGATCTCCGTCGACGGCGCGCGCGAGACCGCCAACAACTGGTCGGTGGATGGCGCCGACATCAACGACAGCGGCTCCAATGCCACGTTGCTGAATATTCCTTCGGTGGATGCAATCCAGGAGTTCACCCTCGAACGCAACTCCTACGACGCCACCTTCGGCCGCTCCGGCGGCGGGCAGGTGGTGGTGGCCACGCGCTCCGGCACCAGCGCCTTTCACGGTTCGGCGTACGAGTTCGTGCGCACCGAAAACAGCAACGCCAACCTCTATTTCAACAACCTTACGGGCCTGCCGCGCTCGCCCGATCACTACAACAACTTCGGCTTCACGTTCGGGGGACCGATCTTCATCCCCCACCACTACAACGCCGACCGAAAGAAGACATTCTTCTTCTGGTCGGAGGAGTGGCGCAAGACGTCGCAGCCCACGAGCAACGATGTTCCCGCCCCCACGCCGGCTGAACTGAACGGGACCTTTTTCACCAATCCGACGGACTACGCCAGTATCGTGGCGGCCTCGGGCGCAAGCTGCGTCAGCGCCTACACACAGCTTACGGCCGCGAGCAGTGCCGAAGGGGCCACGGGATACGCAACGGCGAATCCGTCCTGCTACAGCCAGAATTCCAAGGTTTATCTGACCCAGATCGTCAGCAAGTTCCCGGCGAACTTCACCTCTGCCAATCCCAGCGGGTTTCTCCTCGGCGATAACATTTCCGGCTACTCCACGCTCAACAATTTCCGCCAGGACCTGGTGCGCGTCGATCACTATTTCAACGACCGGGTGCACTTTTTCGCGCGCGGCATGCAGGACGATGTCCCCGAAAGCCTGCCTACCGGACTCTGGGGAGGCGCCAACTATCCGGGCGTAGTCGATGTCGCCATCAACGCCCCGGGAAAGAACGTGGTGGGCAACCTGACGTGGACGATTTCGCCCAGGCTGGTGAACGAGGTCGAGTTCGCCTACTCCCAGGGAACGATCAGCGGCGCGCTCTCCGGCCAGGCAAATTCCACGAGTGTGCTGGGCGCTTTGACCAACAAGACCGCCTACACGGATCCGTATGGCCGAATTCCCAGTGCGGCGATCACCGATGGAACAGTGACGGTGGTTTCGCAGGGCAGCGCTCCCTACTTCGAGAGGAACCTCGACCGCAACATCTTCGACAATTTCACCAGGATTCTCGGCGAGCACACGCTGCGTGCGGGCTTTACCGCCCAGCAAATGCTCAAGACCGAGGATGCCTCGGAGGGCAACCCGGGCTTCAATTTCGCCTCGTGGGGAGATTTCCTGCTCGGCGATACCTCCCAGTACAGTCAGGCCGATCGCGACATCGTCCCTGATCTGCACTTCTGGAATACCGAGGCCTATGTGCAGGACGACTGGAAGGTGAACCATCGCCTTACCTTGAACTTCGGCGTGCGCTGGTCCCGGTTCCCCTCGCCCGGCGACGTGAAAAACACGCTCAACAACTTCGACCCGCTGCTTTACAAGGCGACAGAGGCTCCCGGACTCGACGCCAATGGCAACTTTGTTCCCGGCCAGGCGTATACTCCCGCGACCTACGCCAACGGCCTGATCTTCCCCAAAGGCGCTGCATGTGATCAGGCGCAGGCCGTCTCCGCGGAGGTGACGTGCTCACCTTTTGGATCGTTGGTCAATCCCAACAACAACTGGAACTTCGGACCCCGCGTGGGCTTTGCCTGGTTGCCGCTGGCCAGCGGCAAGACGGTGCTGCGCGGCGGCTTCGGGGTCTTCTTCGACCGTACCCTCGACGGTATCTGGGAGCAGAATGCATTCGGCGATCCGCCGCTCGTACAGACCGTGACGATCGTGAATACGAAGTTCGATAATCCCGTGGGCTCAGGCAGCGCGGCCCCGCCCAACCTTGGCCCCGACGCGCTCACGACCACCGGGAACCCGACCTTCAAGGTTCCGTCCTACGCGGACTTCAACCTCTCCGGCGAGCAGCAGCTTGACCACAATACGACGCTTGAAGTCGCCTATGTCGGCTCGGAATCGAGGCATCTGCTCGGCGAAGTCGACCTCAACATGCCCACGCTGTCGACGCGCGCATCGAATTCCGCGTCGCCGCTGAACAACATCCGCGAATACCTTGGATACTCCGACTTTCACACGCGGGCTCCGTGGTTCACCTCGAACTACAACTCGCTGCAGGTGGCGCTCAACCGTCGCGCGCGCGACCTGACCCTCGGAGTCGCCTACACCTGGTCGAAGAACCTCACCGACCAGTACAACGATCGTGGCGTGGCCAACACCTACACCTGGGATCCGAAGCTCGACTACGGCAACTCGGGGTTGAACGAGCCGCAGATCTTCGTTGCCAATTTCGTCTACAAGGAGCCGTTCTTCGGCGAGCAGCACGGGCTCACCGGCCACCTGCTCGGCGGATGGGAATTGTCGGGCATTACGACCTTTGAATCCGGAGGGTCGTTCAATGTATTCCAGTACCCCGATCCCTTCGGCTGCATTGCCGACACTTCCACCGCGAACGGCTGCGCGCCCGGCACCTATCCGGGAGGCCTCGGCATCGATGGACCGAACTACGACATCGTGGCCCGTCCCAATGAGTCGGCGCCCGTGCATCTGCTCAAGAACGGCCTCGACTGGTTCAATACGTCCACCTTCTCGCCTGCCGTAGGCAGCTTCGGCAACGAGTCATCCGGCGATATTCTCGGGCCCGGTTATGAACGGGTCGACCTGGGACTGATGAAGAATTTCCAGTTCACCGAACGCATGACCCTGCAAATGCGCGCGGAAAGCTTCAACGTCTTCAATCACACCAGCTTCAATGGCGTCGACAATGGCCTGGGAGACGGAACCTTCGGACAGGTAACGAGCGCCCACGAGCCGCGCATCATGCAGTTCAGCAGCAAGTTTTACTTCTGATGCGGCGTTGCATCGAATCGCGAAGGCCGGAGCCGCCGTGCTCCGGCCTTTTACTTTGGCTGCGGAGCCGGCGCCGCGCCGTCGCCGGTAGCGGAATTCTTCGATTCGCGGGTGAGCACATCGATCAGCGCCTCGTCGGCAGCCTTGTTCAGGCTGCTGGCGATGCCGAATTCGCGCCGCGCTTCGGCGTCATTGCCCATCGTGCGATAGAGCCGGCCCAGTCTCCAGTGAACGTCCACGTCGCCCGGCTTGAGCCCGGCGGCGATTTTCAGCTCGCGTAGCGCCTCCGTCCTGCGGCCGGTTTCGCTGTACACAATGCCCAGGTCGAGCCGCGCCATCTCGTTCGCCGGTTCGCTCTTCACCAGCTTCTCCAGGATCGCTCCCGCCTCGTCCATGCGGTTCAGTTGAATCTCGGAGTCGGCGAGGTAGAGCAGGGATTTGGCGTGACCGGGCGTGTTGGCCAGCTCCGCCTGGAACTCCTGCGCGGCTTCGGCGTATTGCTTCTGCGTCCACAGCAGATATCCGAGCCCGAAGTGGACGTCGGGTTCTTTCGGGTCGGCTTCGATCGCCGCGCGGAATTCGCGCACGGAGCCGGCCGGGTCCTTCATGGCGTCCAGCGCTTCGCCCACCAGCATGTCCGCCTCGGCCGAGTTGGCGTTCAGCGCCACCATGCGGTGAAATGCGTCGAGGACACATGGATATTGATGCGACAGCAGGCAGCTATGCGCCAGATCGAGCAGCAGAGGCAGATTCGTCGCATCGTGCTCCGAGGCCTGCTTGAGGAATGGCGCGGCCGCGGCGTACTCGCCCAGTCCGTAATGCGACATGCCGATCAGCACCGCGAGCCGCTGCGTTTCCGGCGAATCCGCGGGCTGCTGCTTGAGCAGCGGATCGAAGATGCGAATGGCCTCGCGATAATCGCCGTTCTTGAAATACGCGAGGCCCATGTTCAACTGCAGGCCGGGCATGGCGGGATTGAGCGCCGCCGCCTTGCGATAGGAACGGATCGCCTCGTCATAATGCTGCTGGCGAGCCTCGATCAGTCCGATATGCGCGAACGGCTCGGCATCCGTTGGATGCTCCCGCGCCAGCGTGCGCCATGCCGCTTCGGCTTCGGCGTTCCTGCCCTGCTTCTCGAGCTCGAATGCAGTGGCGCGCGGATCGTCCTGCGCGGGAGCGGCGGAAATGGCGCCCAGGGCGATGCAGGCAATGCACAACGCCCGGCGGAAGGCGATGACACCCAATTGGAGCTCCTGCCCGATTCTCGCTCCCAGGCCGGCAGGCTGCCAAGGATCGCCACACCGGCAAGGGCGATTCAGTGAATCGTCTTCGATTTGCGCTCCATATAATCCATCAGCAGATACTTGCCCAGCGTGTCCGGCGTGGTGAAGTAGGCCTTGCCGCGGCACATCTGCGAGACCTTGTGCACGAACTGGACGAGGCCGAAGTCGGAAGCCAGCATGAAGGTGTTGATCATCACGTTGGCGCGCTTGCAGCGCGAGACTTCCTCGAGCGTCTCGCTGACCACCAGCGGATCGAGACCGTAGGCGTTCTTGTAGATGCGGCCGTCGGGGAGCGTCAGCGCCGAAGGCTTGCCGTCGGTGATCATCACGATCTGCTTCATATCCTTGCGCTGGCGGGCGAGGATGCGCTGCGCCACGCGCAGACCCTCGCGCGTGTTGGTGTACCACGGGCCGACCTTGACCCGCGCCAGATGCGAGACCGGCATCTCTTCGGCCGAGTCGTGAAAGAGCACCAGCGAGAGCGAGTCGCCCGGATATTGCGTGCGGATGAGGTGCGAGAGCGCCATGGCCACCCGCTTGGCCGGCGTGAACCGGTCTTCGCCGTAGAGGATCATCGAGTGCGAGCAATCGAGCATTACCACCGTGGCGCACGAGCTCTGGTAGTCGCACTGGTGCACGTGCAGATCGTCGTACTCCAGGTTGAGAGGCAGCCCCAGGCCTTCGCGCGAGATGGCCGAGCCCAGCGTTTCCGTCACGTCGAGATTCAGCATATCGCCGAATTCGTATCGCCGCGATGCGCCGGTCGTTTCCACGCCCGTGGCCATGTGGCGCGTGTCGTGGCGCCCGTAGCTCGATTTGCCCAGCGAGCCGAG